>JABGRG010000104.1 GCA_018648445.1 Rhodospirillales bacterium
CAATGACCATCGGGGCCGAGGCGTCCTTCATGAAGGCCGCCTGCACGAGAATCTCGGACATCGCGAAAATGCCAATCAGCACGGGCACCAGTTCGAAACCGCCCGACAGTTCGAAGATGTCGAAATCGAACCGCAACTGGCCAGTCAAATCGTCTGGTCCGCAAAAACTGAGGAACACGCCGATCAGCGAAGCCAGCACCCCCTTGACCATGCTGCCGTGAGAAACCCAGGCGATGGTGGTCATGGCGAACAGGATCAACGCAAAGATCTCGATGGGACCGAACCGCAACGAGAATCGGGCCAGCTCGGGCGCCAACAGCACGAGCATCACCAGCGAGAACATGCCGCCGATGAAGGACCCCATGGTGGCCCAGCCAAGCGCCAAAGCCGCCTTGCCCTGCTGGGCCATCGGATAGCCATCCATGACCGTGGCAGCCGATTGCGGTGTGCCCGGCACGTTGATCAGGATCGCCGAAACCGAGCCGCCGTAGATTGAGCACGCATAGACCGAGACAAGCACGGCGATCGCCGCCACCGGTTCCAGGCCAAAGGTGATGGGAAGCACCATGACCAGACCGAGCGCACTGCCCAGCCCCGGCAACACGCCAACCACGACGCCGAGGACGCTGGCGGCCACCAGGGCGATCAAGGCGTGCCAGGAAAAGGCCAGGGATATCGCTTCGGGAAGATAGGCGAGCATGGCCTCAATCCCACAGAATGCCGGAAGGCAGGCTGATCCTGGCAATCTTGCCGAGGGCGAACCAGATGACGATGGGCAATACAGTACTTACCGGAACCAGGATTACCCATCGCCGATAGCCGAGGGCAACCCCGACGGCGACCATAAGGATGGGACCGCCGATCAGCAATCCGGTCAACCACAGCACCAGGGCGGAGGCGATGATGACGGCCAGAACCAAAAACAACCGCGGCAATCCCACCGCCATCAGGCGCGCGCGATCTTCTTCCGATCCACGCCCGCGCAGCCCGCTGACGATCAGGATGGCCGACAACGCGACCCACAGAATCAATATCATCCTCGGGAAGTAAACCGTCGACACGTCGTCGAACAGAGGGTCGAAATCGTAGCGTTCGCTCGTTGTGTGCCACAGGAGCGCGACGCCGATGATGAGCAGCACAAGGCCGAAGAAAAAGTCTGGATGAATCCGCGTCGCAGTATTCTGATCTTCATGCATGAGGCAAAGCCCTACTTCTTTTGTGCGTGCTCCTGAAAATCAACGTCGCTCAGTTTGCCGATGGTTTCGGCCAGCGTCGAAACGTCCTTGGCCGCGTTGCCCATCATGGCGTTTGTCTCAAAGAGCCCGATCACCGTGTTCAGGATCGGCGTGTGCCCCTCGGCGTCCACCGACATGCGTTCACAAAGCCGCAGATCCTTGATACCGGTGGTGGTGGCGAACTTGAGCCCGTAGTCATGCTCGAGGAACTTCTTTGATAGGATCTTTAGCTTTTCCGAGCTTGCTTGGCCGGAGTCGATGATGCTGAACAGGGTCTCGATGTCGACGCCGAGCTTGGCGCCAAGCACGAAGGCCTCGGTCACCACCGCGTGGGTGCCCAAGCCAATTGCCTGGTTGAGCAGCTTGACCGTGCAGCCCGCACCGACGGGCCCGACGTGGAAGAACTGGTCGGTGAAGGTCATCAGCACCGCCTTGACCCGCGCGATGTCGGCGTCTGCGCCTCCGGCGATGACGTTCAGCGAGCCTTCCATTGCCTGCGCCGGCCCCTTCATCAGCATCGCGTCCACATAGCCCGCGCCACGGGCCGCGGCGCGCTGGCCAAAGCCGATCTCAAGGGCCGGGGTGCTGGTCGAAGTCTGGATGACAACCGCGCCCTCACGCACGGTTTCGACGACACCGTCGGGGCCGCCGATGACCTCGTTGATCACCGGCACCGTGGGTAGGCAGCAGATAACGATATCGGAATCCTCGACCAGGGCGCGCACCGTCGGTAATGCCTTAGCGCCGCGCCCCGTCAGGTCCTTCATCCCAGCGGTCGGATTGGGATCATGTAGTCGCAGGTCAAAACCGGCCTGAAAGATGTTATGGGCCATTCCATAGCCCATGAGGCCGACGCCGATCAGGCCAACTTTAAGATCATTGCTCATAATTGCCCGAATTCCTTCTTGAAAATGCTGAAACGATGATAACGTTAACATTTTCAGGAGTCAACACGGTCCAGAAGTGCGGAATTGTCGGCATTAACACCCTGTAATAATTAAACAATCAAAAAAACCTTCAGCGCATTGCAAGGAACCATGGTCTATGTCGTCTGTCGGTCCAGGATTCGGTAGGGAATCATCGTGATTTCCGGTTCGACCCGTCGGCCTTCCGCCAGACGGGCGCGGACATCGATGATCCGCTCGGCGGCAAAACGCCCCATTTGGTAACAATCAATTGAGGTTGTGGTAATACGTGGATGGCAGTTGCGAGCCATGTCAAAATTGCCAAAGCCCGCGATGGCGATTTTATCCGGCACTTGCCAACCGCGCCGCAGGCATTCCTGCAAGGCGCCAAATGCGGTGCGGTCCGAGACAAACATGACCGCGTCCGTATCCGGCCAGCGGCGCAGTATCTCGACGATGGACTCGCCGCCCTGTTCTACCGGAATCGGCGGAGCACCGAGCCGAATGACCCGGGAATCGTCCAATCCATACCGATGCAGGGCCTCGGAGAACCCCTGCTCGCGATCAGCGCCGCGGGTATCGCTGGTTGAGGACGAGCCGATGAAGCCAATGCGGCGATAGCCGCGCTCATGCAGGTGATCTACCATGGCTTGGGCGATGGCGATGTTCGAGAACCCCACGACATGGCCGATCGGGAGGCGCGGTAAATCCCAGGTTTCGACCACCGGGATTCCGGCGTTATCGAGCATGCGACGGCTGCCGTCCGAATGATTGCCGCCGGTCAGAATGATTCCGTCGGGGCGGCGGCGCAGCATGGTTTCGAGAACGGTTTCCTCGCGCCCGACGGAAAAATCGGTCGCCCCCAACAGAATTTGCAGGCCGTTTTCAATCAGCACATCGGTGACGCCGCGCACCTGCTGGGCGAAGTTCGAGTTGTCAATGGACGGGACCAGGACCGCGACAAAACCCGAATTGCGCGATGACAATCCGCCGGCGTTTCGGTCGGGCACATAGCCGAGTTCCTCGATCACGCGGTTGACCTTGGCGACCGTTTCCTTCGCAACCCGGCCCTTCTTGGTCATCACGCGGGACACAGTCATGATCGAAACACCGGCCTCCCGGGCAACATCCTTGATGGTCGGCCGCTTCGCGTATCCTTGCATGGTGATTCAGCTTCGTGTCCGTGTGCGATGAGAGTTAACGTTATCTCATTTAGTCTTTCCATGTCAATTTGATGCTTCTAAGCAAGCCAACCCCGTTTGCGCCGGCCCTATTAACACCCGAACGCATCCCAATGATGGGGTAGCGCGGCTTGATCAGGGCCTCCATGAAATCGTGGTCACCGTACATGATCGGTTCGTTGACGTTGGAGTTCCGCGGATAGTTCACGGCTCCATGCAAGAGCATTCAGGGCGGTTCAGAGCGCTCGAAATCGATGCAGGATTCGTCGTGCGCCCTTTGATGCGCGCCTCGCGTGGTGACGGCACCGGGTGTGTCGTCGTGATCAACCGTATGATAGGTCGATCTGTTCTGACGCACATGTTGGGCGCGGATGGTTTCGGCGCAGGGTCGCCCGACCACCTGCGCTTCAACGGTCCACCCGGCGGTTCGATCTTGATGACATCGGCACCCATGGCGGCCAGTTATCGCGGTGGAAACGATGCCAATCGAGACGTACGGAAATGGCGAAGACTGTAATCTATTTCAAGGCCTTACGAAGGATTTTATGTCAGCGGACTCTCGATAAATCGGCTGCTTACAGGGCACGCACAACGGGACCGGGGTCTGGCCCTCCGCAGGCAGGTTCCATTGTGTTCATTTATGCTGAAGATTATACTTCAAGGTTAGAGACGTTCAGGCGTGACCAAGAACTTACGAGTTGGCCCGATGTCTTGTTTGCGCGCAAATGAGAACGATTACGGTGATATCGAAGGATGGTGTCACACGGCCGATCGTTCTTGAATACATGCAATGGTAGCAGGGCGGAATCGGACGCTATCGTAAAGATTGAAAAGTGATCATACTATGTCCAAGCAACCCAACATTCTCTTCGTCATGGCCGATCAGGTAAACTCGGCTTTCTTGCCGGCATATGGGCACCCGGTCGTCAAGATGCCCCATCTGGACAAAATCGCCGCCGAAGGCGTGGTGTTCGATACGGCCTACTGCGCGTACCCCATATGCGGGCCATCGCGTTTCTCGATGTTAACCGGAAGGCTGGCTTCCGAGGTGGGGGTTTTCGACCATGGGTGCGAGATGCGCGCCTCGACGCCGACCGTGATGCACTATTTGCGTCAGCGCGGCTACCACACCGCATTGTCGGGCAAAATGCACTTCCTTGGTCCGGATCAGTTGCACGGCTACGAGGAGCGACTGACGACGGACATTTATCCGTCCGATTTCGGGTGGGGCGCCGATTGGCGGGCCGGCACGCCTGAGATCCCCTGGGCGCCGTCCGGGATCAGCCCGCGCACGGTCCTGGAGGCCGGTCCGTGCGCGCGAAGCCTGCAACTCGACTACGACGAGGATGTGGCGCACCGGGCCGTTCAAAAAATCTATGATCTCGCTCGTCGGCCCCAGTCTCAGCCGTTCTTCCTGACAGTGTCGTTTTCGCAACCGCACAGCCCCTTCGTCGCGGGCCGCGAATATTGGGATCGCTACGATCACGACGACATCGACATGCCGAAAGTCCCGCCGCTTTCTCTCGAGGAGATGGACGCGCATTCGCGGCGGCTACATCATATGTTCCATATCGACGAGTACACCGTCGCCGAAGCGGATGTACGCAATGCCCGTCACGCCTATTACGGCATGCTGAGCTATATCGACGACAAAATAGGCGAACTCACGGCCGCGCTTGAGGATACAGGTCTCCTTGAAGAGACCCTGATTGTATTTACGTCGGATCACGGCGAGATGATGGGCGAGAGAGGATTGTGGTACAAACAGTCCTTGCTCGAAGGTTCGGTGCGCGTGCCATTGATCGTGCGTGTGCCGGGACAAGCCGGATCAGGCGGGCGGCATGTTCCGCAACCGGTTTCCCTGCTCGACCTGTTGCCGACGCTTGTCGAATTCGCATCCGATGAAACGCCGATCGACTATGTCGAGCCGATCGTCGGCCACAGCTTGTTGCCCTTGTTGTCGGCGGGAGACGGCGATTGGGACCATTCGGTTTTTTCGGAATACTCCGGAGAAGGCACCTATGCACCGGGCCTGATGGTCAGAAAGGGAAAGTACAAATACACCTATTGCGAAACCGATCCCGCGCTGCTGTTCGATTTGAAAACCGATCCCGACGAGTTGAAAAATCTCGCCGATGACGATGCCTATGCCATTGTACTGGCGGATATGCATGATGAACTGCTTCGGGTCTGGGACCCGGAACAGTACCGACGCGACGCTTTGGCATCGCAAAAACGGCAATGGTTCATTCAGGGCGTGCTGGCGAAAACCACTCCGAATCCGTGGGATTTCCAACCCTTCACCAGCGCCAAGGATCAGTATGTGCGCGGCGGCGCGAACACGACCTCCGTCAAGGGACAGGCCAGATTCCCGTATGTGGCGCCTGCTGAACCGGACAAGCCGCGGACCGAGTGACCCGCCGACCGGAACCTCCGGGTGAGAGATACCGATAAATGGACCGCGAAGACCGGCGGTCGTTTTTTGACAAAGGCGCCGGTGCCCTCGTTTTGATCCTTGGTGGCAAAGAGCTCGACCATGATTTCGCGCTCACGGGCATTGCCCACCGACAGAGGCTCCTCGAACGCCATGCGCAGGATCGCTGATTTGTTCATGGCCTATTATCCCATGGCAATAGGCGCGGAAATCGGCGATGTTGTCGAAGTCCATATGGATGTCCACGCCGTTCACCTGTTCGATCTGGAAACGACGCTGGCCATTGCCGCCGGTCGCGACTGAAGCCCGACAGATTTTTTTCGAGGGAGAACCCCGTGGCGCGTCGTCTAAGAATTGCCCTCGCCGGTGCCGGTATGGTCACGCGACACCATCTTGTGGGCTGGTCACGTGTTCGAGACGCGGATGTGGTCGCGATCTGTAACCGGACGCAGGACAGGGCGCGAAATCGGGCGGCGGAATTCGAGATTCCGGCGGTCTACGGCGCGTTCGATGAGATGCTGGATGTGGAACGTCCGGACGCAGTCGACATTGCCTTCGCTGTCGACATTCATGCCGAGGCCGTGCGGGCCGCGGCAGAGCGCGGGATTGCTGTTTTCTGCCAAAAGCCTCTGACGCCAACCTACGCGCAGGCGCGGGCGCTGGTCGCCGAGATTGGTGATCGCCTACCATTCATGGTGCACGAGAATTGGCGATTTCGCCCGCAGTACCGACAGGCCGCCGCGTGGATCGCAAAAGGGTGTGTCGGGGCGGTTCGGATGTTCTCAATCAACACATTTTGTTCCGGGCTGATCCGCCGTTCGGATTCAGTTCCACCGCCCGCACTGGAACGGCAGCCCTTCTTCGCGGAGTTGGAACGGTTCATCGTGTTCGAACTGCTGATCCACCATCTTGACGTGGCGCGGTATCTGGTTGGCGAACGCCTGACGGTTACCGGAGCCCGACTGAGCCGCCAAAGCCCGGATGTCGTCGGCGAGGATACGGCACACATCGTGCTTGAAGGCGACGGCGGCGCCGTGGGGACGGTTGTGGGCTCGTTCATGGTGCCGGGCACACCACCACGCGCGCAGGATCGCATGGAACTGGTCGGCGAAGATGGACGCATTCTTTTCGAGGGAAACCGCCTCACGCTTTTCCACCGACAGGGAGACGAAACCATCGAGTTTGACCTGGATGCCGGTTACCAAGCGTCCTACGATGGCGCGATTACGCATTTCGCCGAGTGCCTACGGTTCGAGACGCCCTTCGAAACAAGCGCCGCCGATAATTTGGAAACTCTTCGGCTGGTCGACGAGACCTATCGAATGGCCGACAAATAGGGGTTCCAATGCCTATGGCGCTTTTGAAGCCTGTTTAAGGAACGGTTCAACCGAAGTCAAAAACCGACCCGGATATTCGATCAGAAAATGACCGCCGACACCACGAATCACTTCGAGCCGACTTTCTGCAATGCGGGATTGAACTTCCCGCGCCATGGCAATGCTCGGCCCCGCGCTCCAACGATCCAGTTCCGTCGCCAGGATCAACGTCCGTGCCCGGATGGCCCCAAATTCTTCGTCCGAAATCCAATTGGTTCGCAGTGCCTTGACCCATCGAATAAACCGATCAGCGTCCACATGAATGAATGCGTCACCACGCAGGCGATCGGCCACCATTTGGTCAACCACATCGAAATTGGAATCAAGGAAACCATCGCTGAAACCGGCCATGACCCAATAATAGGCATAGAGTGAGCGGTCGGGGTTTTCGAACAGGGCATTTTTGTGCTCGACGGCCTTCCACACCCGACGCATGTCTGGCAATTCGAAGAAAGGATCCACAAGAAGGCAGGATTCAACTCGGTCGGCGAAATCGACGGCACACCGCATGGCGATTTGGGTGCCTCCGTTCCAGCCAAAAATGTGAAATGTCGGATGTCCCAACCCCGTGGCGACCTCGGCGCAGGTGCGCGCCAAATCACGAAAACCCTCGCCGGGTGATTCGTTGATCTTCTTTGCGCCCGGCAGATTCCGAAGGTCGAAGTTGGCCACCGAGAAATGCCGGGCCAACGTGTCCCAGATCGTGTCCCAAACACCCATGTCCTTTGACGCCATGCGCGTCAAAATCAGCAACGGCGCTCCCGCCTTTGCGCTCAGATTGACAGGAATCCCATCGACATCAGCAATACGAACGGCCGACACGCTCATTTGAGAACCTCCCGGAAAAATCAAACCGGCAATAGGACGTACGAAAACATGCTCTCAGACCCGGGTACGAGCTCTCCGGCACCGACGCACGATAATCAAGCGGCTCCATTAGACTATCTGGTAAAAATGGCCCTTGAAAGTACGAAGCATGAGTGAGGGCGAGGTCAGGCAATCGCATTAACCGAAAAAGTCCGCTTCGGGTCACAAGCGGGCTTAAGCGTCATCCCTAAAACTGGTCTGCTGTGCGAGGTGGAGCGGACATCTCCCCCAGAAGGTCCGCTTTGCGTCACAAAGCGGCCGTCATTTGGCTTGGGTACGGACTTCGGCTGATAGCCAAATCCGGAAATGCGTGGTGCCAGAAAGCCGGAAGTTGGTCTAAGCGCTTTGCCGTACTTCGCCGAACCCCCCGGTTCTCCATGCGAGGGGCCGTCCGGTCCCTGCCCGGGAGGATCAACGGGACTCGAGCCAGTTTTTACTCTGACAACGCCTCGGCACCGCCCCGGCACCGCTTGTTCCAACACCGACGACCTTACATCCGGTCCCCTTTTTCATCGAAGAAGAAAGCGGCATCAGCATCGATACCCCAACGGATTTGATCGCCCAATTTGCAAATCTGTTCACCGCTCTGGATCGACCGAAACACTTGTCCGCCGGCCAGTGTGAGGTCGTAAAGAATCTCGCGGCCCTGGCTTTCAACAAAAGTGATCTCGCCTTCGATGGGCGTTGCGAAGTCCGGCTGCAGATATTCGGGCCTGACGCCAACGGTCACGGCCTGCCCGGCGCTTACCGAAATACGCTCGGGCAACTTGAAATGCAGCCCCGGGGCAACAAAATGGCCGTCCTGCGCCGTGCCTTCGGCGAACGAAAGAGGCGGATTGCCGATGAAACTGGCAACGAACCGGTTCTGCGGCTGGTGGTACATCTCGTCCGGCGATCCGATCTGCTGAATCTTTCCCTGGTTCATCAAGGCAATGCGATCGCACATGCTCATCGCCTCGACCTGGTCGTGGGTAACCAGGATGGAGGTGCAGCCGGTTTCCTTCTGAATCTTTCGGATTTCACTGCGCATCTCGAGGCGCAGGCCGGCGTCGAGGTTGGCCAGAGGCTCGTCCATCAACAGAACATCCGGTTTGCGCACCAGGGCGCGGGCCAACGCGACCCGCTGCTGCTGGCCACCCGAGAGCTGGCCGGGGCGGCGGTCCAGAAGCTCTTCCATGTGCAGGG
Source organism: Rhodospirillales bacterium (assembly GCA_018648445.1). The sequence continues at coordinate 9,184 of JABGRG010000104.1, forward strand.
TACCGGCAATTTCCTTGACCATGCGTTCCACATCTGCGCTGGCTTCTTTACGGATTTGCAAGGGAAAGGCGATATTCTCGAAGACGCTGAGGTGCGGATACAGGGCGAAAGACTGGAAAACGACGCCGACGTTCTTTTTCTGTGGAGGCAGGGAGGTTACGTCTTTGTCGCCGAACCAGATACGTCCGCCGGTGACCTGATGGATACCGCAGACGGCGTATAGGGTGGTCGTTTTGCCGCATCCCGACGGCCCCAGCAAGGCAATCATTTCGCCATCACCGATGGTCAGGTTCATATCCTCGATCACCTTGACCGGGCCGAAGGACTTGGAGAATTTGTCCAGTCTTATTTCCATTAGCCTTTGGTCCCCCCGCCGTAGATGTTCATCAGTTTGTCCTGGGTGAAGAGATAAAAAATCATCACCGGAATGACGTAGAACAGTCCGACCGCCTTAAACAGTCCGAAATCCGACAGATAGTCGTCGATCAGCAGGCCGGCGAGATAGACCGACAACAGCCGGGCATCCGAACTCGGCGCCAGAATGAGCGGCAGCACGAATTCACTCCAACCGGCCATGAAGGAGAATATGGACAGTGCGGCAACACCGGGCATGATCTGGGGCAGGACGAGTTTGTACCAGACCTGGAAACGGCTGGCGCCGTCCTGTAGTCCCGCCATCTCGATCTCCCAGGGCACCGTATCGTAGAAGCCCTTCATTATCCAGATTCCGAACGGCAGCTCGAGGGCGGCCTTGACCAGGATGACGCCGATCAGCGTGTCATAGAGGCCGATCATGCGCAGCATCAGAAAAATTGAAATGATCAACGTGACGCTGGGGAATGAGTGAAGCAGCAGCACAAAGCCAAGAAACTGGGCGCGGAACGGGAACTTCAGGCGCGACAACGCGTAGCCGGCGGTAGATGACAGAACGACGACGATGGTAACGACGCTGGTCGCGAAAATGGTGGTGTTGAGGGTCGCCGTCCAGACACTGCCGTGACCGGGGATATCCGAGGTCAGGAAGCGCCAGTTCCTGAGCGTGAATTCCTTCGGCCAGATGCTGTCGACGTTGATCTCGGATATAGAATCGATGAACAGCCACAGGTACATGATCAAAATCGGCGCCGAGACGATCAGCAGGAAAATGGTCAGAGGCCAGTTGGTTCTGCGTTCTTTCATGGCTATCCGCTAATTTTCGATCGGTGGTTCGGCGACCAGTTTCTTGAAATCAAAGAGCCGAAGATAAAGCAGCGACAGCGCGATCCCGACCACCACAAGCACCACCGCCAGCGTCGCTCCGAACCCGTAGCGCAGGTTGCCGAAATAGTTGGACAGTGCGGTGTGGTAAGCGTTCAGCGCCCAGGTCTCGGTGGTGAAAAATCCGGGCCCGCCGTCGGTCAGCAACAGGATGTATTCGAACGAAGTCAACAGGCTCAGGGTCTGGTAGCTGGTGACGAAAAGGATCGGCCAGGCCAACAGGGGCAGGATGATGCGCCGCACCTGTTGCCACGGATAGGCGCCGTCGACCTCGGCCGCGTGCAGCACGTCACCGGGTATCGCGAGCACCGCGCTGGCGAAGATGATCATGCCCATGCTGGCGCCGACGAACCCGTTGGCGAAGACGACGAAGGTCCACGGAAACTCGTTCAGCCAGTTCTGGGCTTCCACTCCGAACGTTCCGAGAAAGTAGCTCATGAACCCGCTGTCGAAGGTGAACCACTTCCACAGCATCACGTAGATGACAGATGGACTGATGCGCGGGATCAGCCACACCGCGCGAAAGAATTTTGACTGCCCGGACGGCATGTAGAACGTGGCCAGCGCCAGCAGAAGCGCAAACCCGACGTTGAAGAACAGGGTGAAAAACACATAGAACGCGGTGTTGGCCAAAATCTTCAGGGTGAAATCGCTGGCCAGCAATTCGACGTAGTTGTTGGTGGTCCACGCCCAACTGGTGTTGGTCAAACCGAGTAAGCGGTCGAATGTCGCGTCGTCCACTTCGACACCGATCAAGGCCAGGCCCGCACGGAAACCCTTCTCCGTCCCGTACTCGCGGTTCATGATTGTGGTTACCACCGCATTGGAAATCGCTTTGCGGTCCTTGAACGACCGCGGGCGGTTCTTCAGCGTCTTCAGGGCGGCGAAAAGTTCCTTCTCGGAGCCGAATTTATCGCCCGAGAGATTCTCCTCGATCCCCTTTGACACCGCAGGTTTCAGGCCGATTTTCCGGACCGCCGCCAGACCCGCCTCGTCGAACGCGAACACCTTGCCGCCCAATCGCTTCACCAGGGTGGCATCGACGCCGTGCTCGGTCAGGTCCCGGATCGTCGCTTCGGTGATAATGTAACGATTTCCGAGAATCCCGGTGTCGGAACTCATGGTCGTAAAACTGAAGACGAAGGTCATGAAGACCGGAATTACGAAGAACAGGGTCACGGCGACCGAAGCCGGCAACATGAACCAGGCAGGAAGGAGCGAGCGACTCCTGGGCATTCGCCTGTTCTCCTTTCAGCATTCTATCCACTGGCACCCGGCCACCGGCACCCGGCCACTGGAGCCCGGTCTGGCGTCACCGACACCGGACCGGGCCGCCGCGCCGAAGCGCGGACCAGGGGATTTAGCGGATGATAACCTTGTTACCCATGGTAGCCTTCATCTCTTTGACCACGGTGTCCACCGCCTGTTGCGGGGAAAGATCACCGCTCCAGGTGGCGGTCAGGCCCTTCCACACAAGCGTGTCGTACTGCCCGAAATCGGTACTGTTGGGCAGCGCAAAAGCACTTTTCAGCAGGTTTGTCGCTTCTGCCGTCCAGCGGTCATCGGAATATTGCGATACCTTGGTTTGGGCGACCGAAATGCCGAGGTGAGCCGAGGCAATAGCATGGAGTGTATTGAGCCTGGGTTCGGACACGATGGTAATCAGGCGTGCCGCTATCTCCGCTTCTTCGTCCTTGGCCTGCTTGGAGATCAGGTACGTCAGCGGGTGAGTGAGGGTCGTCGCCTTGCCGCCGGCGCCGCCGGACGGGATCAGCGAGAACACGACCGAGCCGAAGAAATCTTTGAGGCCCTCACGGCGGGTATAGCGGGCGTAATGCCAGGTGCCGCCGTGCCACAGGCCGGCTTTGCCGTTGGCCACTTCGTTGTACCACTGGTCCCACTCCATCCCCAGATGGTTCTTCTTGGTCACGCCGTACTTGAAAACCGCGTCATGGAAGAACTGGTAGTATCCAAGCAGGGCGCCCTTGTCCAAGATCAGCTTGCCGCTCTTGGGGTCGATCATGTCGCCACCCTTCTGGACGGCGTAGAACTGCCAGTAATCTCCACCCTTAGTGGCCCGCGGATAGAACCCGTAACCCTTCTCGACCAAGCCCTTTTCCTGGATTTTTTGGGCATCCTCGAGGATGTTTTGCAGGGTGTATCCGCCGCTCTTGATCTTGCCCGGCAGGGCGGCGATGTCGGCATCGGAATAACCAATTGCCTTCAAATGTGCAATCCAGCCGAAGAAAGGCCTGGATTCGGCGTCCTGAGGGGCTCCCCAGACCTGCCCGTTCCACGACATAATCGGCCAGAGGCTGGGAAAGACATCGGCGAAGGGCCAGGCCTCGAGGTCGACGTGGTCTTCGATTGGAACGATCAATCCGGCGCTTCCCCACACCGGAATGTCCTCGTGACCACCGACGATGATATGTGGCCCTTGACCGGCCTCGACGGCCAGTGAAAAGCCTTGCTTCAATTGCTGCCACGTCTGCGAACCGGCGAATGAGCGCGCCGACACATTGACCTTGATATCGCGGCCCTCGATCTTCAGTTCCTCGTTGAGAACGTTGGCGGCAAGCACGACCGCTTCGAAGCGATAACGTTCGTTCTGGTCAGCTGGCGCCCAGACAACGATCTCAATGTCTTTGGCCTGAGCTGTTGGTAAGGCAAACAAAACGGCAGCAAGCGCAGCCATAGTCAGACGCTTGAAGTTCATGTCTTCCTCCCCGAAAAATTCCAGATGAGATGTACGTAATTGTTGAACGAAAAGGCTAATCTCACAATTGTCGCGGGTCAAATCAAAACTGAGGCATCCTTTCTAGCGATGATAGCACTGTTGGATACAGCCGGACGCTTCAAGGATTTCTTGATGCCTAGGCCAGAATGTCCAGACCCTCGCCTTCACTGTCGACGGTCCGCCACAATTTCATTTTCTTGCCGTGGATAGAAACGAACACCTCGTCCAAATGCCATCGGCATCTCGAAAGCTCGGCGTGAAACGGCAATACGGCCAAACCGCATGTCGGATATTTTTGACGGGAAAGCGGTGGCGTTTTTAAGAAATCCCGGTCTTCCGTCGAAGCTACCGGGTTGAAGTCGGCGGGTTTGGTACGTTAATCTGATCGTG
>JABGRG010000225.1 GCA_018648445.1 Rhodospirillales bacterium
TCCAAATACGGCCACGAACACGATATCCGCGCCTCCATTAACCGGGGTACCGGAGAAATCGCCCTGGTCCGCTATATGGAAGTGGTGGAAACAGGGGAAGAGGTGGAAAACGAATTCACCCAGATTGATGTAAGCGAGGCGAAGAAGACCACGCCCGACGCCGAACCCGGTGATTTCATGGTGACCGGCCTGCCGCCGATTGATTTTGGCCGCATCGCCGCCCAGACCGCCAAGCAGGTAATCGTGCAGCGTGTGCGCGATGCCGAACGCACCCGCCAGTTTGCCGAATTCAAGGACCGCATCGGCGAAATCGTCAACGGACTGGTCAAGCGGATCGAATACGGCAACGTGATTGTCGATCTCAACCGCGCCGAAGCCATGCTGCGCCGGGATGAATCCATTCCGCGCGAGCATTTCAACACCGGCGACCGGGTCCGTGCCTATATCGTCGATGTGCGCGAAGAGGCCCGTGGGCCGCAGATTTTCCTGTCGCGCACCCACCCCCAATTCATGGCCAAACTGTTTTCCCAGGAAGTGCCGGAAATCTACGACGGCATTATTGAAATCAAGTCGGTCGCCCGCGATCCCGGCTCGCGCGCCAAGATCGCCGTATTGTCGCATGATTCCAGCATCGACCCGGTCGGCCCCTGTATCGGTATGCGCGGCTCACGCGTACAAGCCGTCGTCGGGGAATTGCAGGGCGAAAAAATCGATATCATTCAATGGTCGCCGGACCCGGCCTCGTTCATCGTCAACGCCCTGGCCCCGGCCGAAGTCGCCAAGGTGGTGTTGGACGAGGAAGCCAACCGCATCGAAGTGGTGGTGCCGGATGAACAACTGTCGCTGGCCATCGGTCGGCGCGGCCAGAACGTGCGCCTCGCGTCCCAATTGTCCGGATGGGATATTGACCTGCTAACCGAGGCGGCTGAATCCGAGCGCCGCAACGATGAATTCAAAGCCCGCTCGCAGATGTTTGTCGACGCGTTGGACGTGGACGACGTGATCGCCCACCTGCTGGTTACCGAAGGCTTCTCGTCGGTCGAGGAAGTCGCTTTCGTGCCGGTCGGCGACATGGTCGGCATTGAAGGGTTCGATGAGGAAATTTCCGAAGAACTGCGCCAGCGCGCGCGGACCTTCCTGGAAACCCGGGACGAAGCCCTGATGACGCGCCGCAAGGAACTGGACGTCAGCGACGACCTGGCCGAGCTCGACGGCATCACCACGGAACTGTTGGTGGCGCTGGGCGAAAACGGGGTCAAAACCCGGGACGATCTGGCGGATTTGGCGGCCGATGAGTTGATCGAGTTCGCCCCCGCCGGTTCCCTGAAAGAGGCCAAGGCCAACGAAATTATCATGGCGGCGCGTGCCCACTGGTTTGAAGAAGAAGATCAGGCCGCTGCAGCAGGCGAGGCCGGGGAAGACGCCTCCGGTGAAGCGGCGGTCGATGAGGCGGCTGGCGCCAAGGAGGATGAAAAATAGCCGGTCCCAGAGCAAAAAAAGACGGTGCCGGGTCCGAGACGGCTTTTAGGACCTGCATCGTCACCGGCGTGCAAAAGCCCAAAGATCAGCTGCTGCGCTTTGTCGTCGGACCCGACGGGGATCTGGTTCCTGACCTGGACGAACGGTTGCCGGGGCGGGGTTTATGGTTGAGTGGCGAGCGCGATATGGTAAACACAGCCTGCGGTAAAGGTCTTTTTGCCCGCGCCGCACGCCAAAAGGTTGGTTTGCCGGAAGATTTGGCGGGCCGGGTGGACAGTTTGATCGTGCGCCGGTGTCTGGACCTGATCGGTTTGGCGCGCCGCGCCGGTGAGGTTGTCGCCGGGTTTGAGAAAACGAAAGCCCGTTTGCGCGAGGGTCGTGGCGGCGTATTGTTGGAGGCCTCTGACGGGGCCGCCGACGGACGGGGTAAAATCAGGGCCTTGGCGCCGGATTTGGCGGTAGTGGACCTGTTCAGCGCCGAAGACTTAGGCAGGGCGCTGGGGCGAGACAACGCCGTACACGGGGTTATCGACCGTGGCCGGTTGGCGGACCGTTTGATGCGGGAATCGGACCGTCTGATGGCCTTTCGCGGGTCCACGGGGTAAGGTTGCCGCGGCGTCGGCGGAAAGACGGCGCAGAGACGTTAAAAAT
>JABGRG010000105.1 GCA_018648445.1 Rhodospirillales bacterium
CCCGCAGGCCAGGGTGGAGCTCCGTCACCTCGCGGGCAAGCTCAAGGCCGTTCATGCCTTTGGGCATCACGACATCGCTGAATAGGACGTCGACGTTGTCGTCCTCACGCAACATTTCCAATGCGGCAAAGGCGTCTTCGGCTTCCCTGGTGTTGTAACCATGAGCCTTCAGAACCATCACCGCACTTTGGCGGACATCCGGATCGTCTTCCACCACAAGAACGGTCCCGGAGCCTGCGCCGGGGGTGCTTTCCTTACCCGTCTTCTCAGCAGCCGCCGGGGTATCCACCTGGCGTGCGGCGGGGATCAGTATCCGTACGGTGGTTCCCGCGTCGACCTCGCTTTCAAGGGTCATATGGCCGTCCGATTGTCTGGCGAAACCGTAGACCATACTCAGGCCGAGGCCGCTTCCCTCGCCAACCTCCCGGGTGGTGAAAAACGGTTCCAGGGCGCGCGCCAGAACCTCCGGCGGCATTCCCTGCCCCGTATCCGTGACGGACATTTCCACATACCTGCCTACGGGAAGCACGCCATCCTCCGTGACACGTTCGTCCGCCAGAACCTTCGGCGCGCATCCAATCGTCAAACGACCGCCGTTGGGCATTGCGTTCTTCGCATTGACGGCAAGATTGAGAATTGCGTTTTCCAGGCCATTCCGATCAATGGTGATGGGGTCGATTTCTTCTTTCAGATCGGTCTTGATCTCGATTTCTTCGCCTAGCGTCCGAACGAGGATATCGAGCATTCCTTCAACCAGTTGATTGGCATCCGTGGGTTCGGGGTACAAGGTTTGTTTTCGCGAGAACGCTAAAAGCTGCTGGGTCAGTTTCCCGCCCCGCTGACTGGCCACTAGAGCCCGGTTCACGCATTGGCGAATTCGATTTCCGTCCCCTTCGCTGCCGTCCATAACCAGTTCCAGATTACCCTGGATGACCTGCAGATGATTGTTGAAGTCGTGGGCGATGCCACCCGTCAGTTGACCGACCGCCTCCATCTTCTGGGCATGGTGCAACTGACGTTCCATGGATTTGCGTTCCGTCACATCCACGGCGACCGTTCCGATCGCATTAATCGACCCGTCCTCCGACTTGACCGGAAATTTGATGAGATATCGGTCGTGCAGCGTTCCATCGTATCTGAGCGACTTGCCTTCCTTCTTTAAGGGCTCTCCTTTTTCCAGAACCTCCCGTTCTGCACGCGGAATCGTAACGTCCAACTCCAGGACTTCGCCGCTCTCCAGCACACGCCTTTCCGTATCCGTGAAGGTCTCGACTTCCATATTGTCGGGCAAAAACTCGCTCGCCTTTTTGCCGATGACTTCCTCGGCCGAACGCCCGAACCATTCCTCATAAGGTTTGTTGACAAGCAGATACCGGCCTTCCAAGTCCTTCAGGTTCAAACAAACGGGGGTATTGTCAAACACGGCGCGAAGACGGCTTTCACTCTCGCGAAGAGCACGTTCCATCTCCTTGCGTTCCGTAATATCGCTCACAACCACAAGCAGCACTTTCTCCCCACCGATTTCGATGGTCTCGGCGGAAAGTACCGCAGCTTTCACTTTTTTGTTCTTTGCCCGCAAGTCAGCTTCAAAATCAAAAACGGTTCCTTCCGCCTTCAATTTTTCGACAAATTTTGCCCGCCGTTCAATATCCACCCATCCGCCAACTTCAACCGCCGTCTTTCCAATGGCTTCTTCGCGGGCGAAACCCATTAACGAAATCCACCTATCGTTAACATCGAAAATTTTTCCGTCGTCGATATTTGAAATCACCATGGCGGCGGGATTTGCGTGAAAGGCTTTGGAAAAACGCTCTTCGCTTTCGCGTAACGCCTGTTCCGCCCGTTCGCGCACGGTTACCTCGCGCCGCAAGCGCCGGTTCCACCACATCACCAAGGCGAAGATCACGATCGTCGCTATGCCACCCGGAATGACAACCCGATTGACCAGCCAGGGGATCTGCGGGTTTTCGTAACGTAACGAGATCCACCGTTGGACGATGGCACTGGTTTCTTCGACGGATAGCGAATCGAGGCCTTTTTGAAGAATACCGGCTAACAGGGGCCAATCATTCCTGACCCCCATGGCCAATTTGTTGTTCCCCCAGAAAGTCGGCGCCGCCACATGAAGGTTGGAGAACCCAAGGGTGTTTATCAGGTAGCTAGCAACGGCAAGGTTGACGACACACGCGTCGGCCTTTCCAAGGGACACTGCCGTCAGAACCGAAGGAATATCCTTTTCCAACTGAAAATCCACCGCCAAACCGGGCTGGTCATTCAGAAACTTGCTGTAAGTCGCCAGTGTTTTCACGATGGCCACTTTTTTGCCGTGCAGATCTTCAACCGAGCCCACAAACGGCGAATCGTCTCGGGTTATGATGACCAGAGGATAGGACAGATACGGTTTGGTGTAGATCAGAAATTCTCGCCGCTCCGGGGTGTCCGCCACCGCCGGAAAAACGTCAATTTCCCGGGCCCGCCCCATAGCCAGAGCCTGCTTGAAGGGGATATCGAAGACCGGCTCCATACGCACCCCGAGGCGCTGGCTCAGGAGCTTTACGTAATCCGACACCATTCCCTTGAATGCCGGTTTCCCCAATTTCTTTTCGACGTATTGGAAAGGCGGAAAGGCAACGCCGACGCCAAGGCGCAGCACGGGATGGGCCCGAAGGAAGCCACGTTCTTCCGGTGTAAGGGCCACAGGTGGAACGGAACCCCCATTCTCCTGCGCGAAGGCGAAATAATTGGGAGAAAAAGGCACCCAAATCGTCAGCAGGACACAGAATAAAAACGCGAGAAACACTCGCACACGAAAAAATTGCACTTTTTCACGTGTGAACCCCAAACGCATCTGTTCTGCCCTGGCTGGAAACTAGTCTTTCAATGGGCCTTTACGGCGGCTTTTGTCTTTTCCGCAACTGTCTGCCATTCAGACTACAGAAAACTCTAGTTTATTCCTAGGCATATTGGTTGTTGCCGGCGGATGGGTGGTTTCGCGGCAGCCCCTTGGAGGGTCGGCGCGAAGGCATCGAAATCATGCCTTCGCGCCATTTTTCCATTTAGAACGTCAGAGCTTTCGCACGCACCACATTGGGCAGGCTGTTTACGTTATCCAGAACCGCATCGGGAACCGCGCCGTCAACCTCGATCAGAACAATCGCGTCGCCGCCCGCATCCGTCCGCCCCAGATTGAAGGTCGCAATATTAATGCCCGCATCACCCAGCGCGGTGCCGAGAGAGCCGATGAAGCCGGGCTTGTCGTGGTTGGTCACGAACAGCATGTGCGGCCCCAATTGCGCGTCCATGGCGATGCCCTTGATTTCAACGATACGCGGATTGTCACCGTTAAAAAGGGTGCCCGAAATGGTTCGGCTCTGGGCTTCCGTGGTGACTTCGAGACGGATCAGAGATTGGTACGCCCCTTTGCGCTCGTGGGTAATCTCGGTGACATCGATCCCGCGTTCCTTGGCAATTGCGGGCGCGCTGACCATGTTCACCGCCTCCAGCAATGGCGTCAGAAGCCCCTGCAAGACAACGGCGGTCAAAGGCTTGGTATTAAGCTCGGCCACCGCCCCTTCAAAGGTAATCGAAACCGCCTCGATGGAACTTTCCGTTACCTGACCCGCGAAACTGCCGATTTGCTCGGCCAATTTCATGTAGGGCTTCAGCTTGGGCGCTTCCTCGGCGCTGACCGAAGGCATATTCAGCGCATTCACCACAGCCCCGGTCAGCAGGTAATCGGCCAATTGTTCAGCCACCTGCAAGGCGACTTTTTCCTGCGCTTCCGTGGTCGATGCGCCCAGATGCGGAGTGGCCACCACCTGGTCCATGCCGAACAAAATATGCTCGGTGGCGGGTTCCTTGGCGTAAACATCCACGGCAGCCGCCGCCACCTTCCCCATTTCCAGTGCCGCTTTCAGGTCTTCATCGACGATCAGGCCGCCACGCGCGCAGTTAACAATGCGCACGCCGGGCTTCATTTTGGCGATGTTTTCGGCGTTGATAATGCCCTTCGTGGCGTCGGTCATGGGCGCGTGCAGGCTGATGAAGTCGGAACGCGCCAGAAGCTCGTCCAGTTCCACCTTTTCAACACCCAGGTCCTTGGCCCGTTCCGGCGAAAGATACGGATCATAGCCAATCACCTTCATTTTCAGGCCCTGGCCACGTTCGGCAACCGCCGAACCGATGTTGCCGCAGCCGAAGATGCCCAGGGTCTTGCCCATCAGCTCGACCCCCATGAAGGCCGACTTTTCCCATTTACCGGCATGGGTGGACACATTGGCTTGCGGAATTTGCCGGGCTACCGACATGACCATTGCAATGGCGTGTTCTGCGGTGGTGATCGAATTGCCGAACGGCGTATTCATGACGACGACGCCACGCTGGGTGGCCGCCGGAATATCAACGTTGTCAACGCCGATACCCGCCCGTCCGATCACTTTCAGGTTTTCCGCGGCGGCCAGAATATCAGCCGTCGCCTTGGTCGCCGAGCGGACGGCAAGACCGTCATACTCGCCAATACAGGCTTTAAGCTCTTCCGGGCTCATTCCCACTTTGACATCGACGTCGACGCCGCGCGCCTTGAAAATCTCGGCGGCCATCGGGCTCATTTTGTCGGAAATCAGTACTTTTGGCATGTTCCCCTCCTCAAACTTTTTGTTTGGCTTGCGCGAAGGCCCAATCGAGCCACGGCAAAAGCGCCTCGACGTCGGACGTCTCGACGGTTCCGCCGGTCCACACCCGCAAACCCGGGGGCGCATCACGATAGGCGCCGATGTCGTAGGCGACGCCTTCCTCGGCCAAAATGGCGGCAATACCCTTGGCGGCAGCCGCCTGCCCATCGGCATCCAGCGACGGATCAACCACCGTCAGGCATACCGATGTATTGGATCGGGTGGCCGGTTCAACGGCCAGGAAATCGACCCACGGCGTTTTTTCAACCCACGCCGCGATGGCGGCGAGATTGGCCTCGGACCGCTTGATCAGGCCCGCCAATCCCCCAACGGATTGCGCCCATTTCAAGCCGTCCAACGCATCTTCCACCGCCAGCATGGACGGCGTGTTGATGGTCGAGCCCTGGAAAATCCCTTCGATCAGTTTTCCCGCCTTGGTCATGCGGAAAATCTTGGGAATCGGGCGGTTCTCCGGCGTGAAAGTTTCAAGCCGTTCGACCGCCGCCGGGCTGAGGATCAGAATGCCGTGCTGGCCCTCGCCGCCCAGAACCTTTTGCCACGAGTACGTCACCACATCGAGCTTTTCCCACGGCAACTCCATGGCGAAGGCTGCCGACGTGGCGTCCACGATAACCAGCCCATCGTGCTGGGCGGGGATCCACTCGCCGTCCGGCACGCGCACGCCGGAGGTGGTTCCGTTCCACGTAAAGACGACATCGCGCGAGAAATCGACCTCGCCTAAATCTGGCAAGTGCCCGTAGTCGCCCTCAAGGACACGCACATCGGCTGGCTTAAGCTGCTTGATGACATCGGTGACCCAACCAGCACCGAAGCTTTCCCAAGCCAGCATATCCACGCCGCGCGCGCCCAGAAGCGACCACAAGGCCATTTCCACCGCGCCCGTGTCGGACGCCGGAACGATGCCCATGCGATAATCGTCAGGCACGCCGAGAATTTCCCGCGCCCGCGAAATGACTTCCTGAATTCTTTCTTTTCCCGGCTTTGATCGATGCGATCGCCCAACGAACGCATTTTCAAGCGCGGCTGGAGTCCAGCCAGGACGCTTCGAACAGGGACCGGATGCAAAATTTGGATTCGCCGGACGGATGTCCGGATACAAGGACGTATTCATCTTTCATCTCCCTTCCTCACAGAAGGGTCGCGATCCGTTGGGGGACCGTGGCCCAACTCCGCTTATAAGGAGGAGATCGAAGGTCGTCAACCGTCAGTTAATCGGCACCCACTGTCCCTGCGGAAATTGCTGGGCTGGCTGCTGAGCCGGTGGTTGTGCTGGTGGCTGGGGCCTTGGGAACTGAACCGTCGGGGCCGGTGGCCGCGGGGGCGTTTGCGGGGGTGGCGGCCTTTGCGTTGTGGTTGAAGCCACGCGGCTTGCCTGCATCCGATAGAACGGTTGTTGGGACATGATCTTGCCGTTCGCGCTTTGGCGGGTCAGGCGTGATCCGGCGGCGTTGTCCATGAGGGATTTCCAGCCCGGCTGGCCCTGTGCGACTTCGTTGCGCAGGGCTTTCAGGAAACTCAGCGTAAACAGGCTGCCGCTGCCGGTTGCGGTCGAGGTTTCGCCGGGGATAGAGGACGCGCCGGTGACGTAGCCTTTGTAGCCCAAGAACAATTCCTTGTATCCGGCGGCGGCTTTCGATGCGCTTGCCGGTATTCCCTTTTGCTCTTCGCGCACATTCACGTTGACCACGTTGTTGCAGGCATCGACCAGAGAAATGGCCAGCCGCGCGCCCTTGCTGCGAAGGGTGTCGGCGACCCAGCCGAAATCAATGGCGCGGTCCGAATGAAAGAAGAAATAAGGCCAGTCGCTCTTCTTCGGCGGCGTGCGGAAACCGTGGCCCGAATAATAGAAGAACACGACATCGTCCGGCCCCGGCGCTACGGAATTGACCGCGCCTTTGACGTTTTCGATGGTGAAATCACGGCCTTTGTAGACACGGTCCACCAGGGTCAGCCCGGTTGCCTGAGCGATGCGCTGAACCTCGTCGCCGATGATGCCCAGATCACGCGCCACCATTTGCCCGATGTTCTTATCGTCGGTATCGATGACGAATATGGCATGCAGATTGGCCGCGCCCGCGGGCGTCGCCAAAAAAACCGCAAGCATCACTATCGCCGATATTTTCCTCAACGTATCCACGACACCCTCCGGTTAATCGAGTTTGAACACTGTTTCGACGATGGCGCGCAGATTCGCCGTTACCGGATCGAAGTCTTCAACTTTTTCATTCGAGCCAAACGCCCACATGGTGCAGCCGAAGGCGACCAGCACGTCGGCGGATTTCTCGCCCGCATGAAAGCGGAAAACATACTCGGGAACCATCACGCATTTCTTGGCCGCCTCGAAATCGTAACTTGCTTCATCAAGCACCAGCCCCTTGAACGCAGCCATCTGAGCCGGGGCCAGATCGGCGCCGCGGGCTTTCCACTCGTATCCGGCGACCGCGCCGGGGCCGGTTGCGCCGGTTGGCATCAAGGATGGTTTCAGCAAGAACGGCTCGACCCGGTCAGCCGTGCTGATGATCTCGATGACATCGGCGCCGAGAAAACCGGTCAATCTGTCTTGTGCAACAGCCCCGCAAGCCACCAACGCCATAAGGCCGACCAATCCCGCCAGCTTCGACGAAAATTTTAAGAAAGCGCCACGAAATATCATTGGATCCCCCGACTTTCGATTTCTTTCATTCGGTTATGAAACGCCCAGCCGCAAATTTTCACAAGCCGTCTCACAGGCCATAATACCACGGAACAACCAGCGTGAAGGTGGCCCACAGAATAAATATCAGCGGAATCCCGACCCGTGTGAAGTCAAGAAAGCGGTAGTGCCCGGGCCCCATGACCAACAGATTGGTCTGATATCCAATGGGTGAACCGAACGAACAGTTCGCCGCGAAAACAACGGCCACGGCGAAAGGCTCGGGATGGGTGCCCAGTTCAACGGCCATATCGACGGCAATGGGCGTGAATAACACCGCAGTGGTCTTCGTGCTGATGATATTGGAAAGCCCGGCCACCAAAAGGAAGAAGAACGACAGCACCGTCACCGGGCTGGCGTCGCCGACAAGTAGGAGCAGTCCGTGGGCAAGAAAAGCAGCGCCCCCCGTTCCCTGAAGGCATACACCCATGGCCAGCGCCGCGCCGATGGTGGTGGCAATCTTGGGATCGACGGCGCGAGTCGCCTGCCGCACATTGACAACCCCGGTGGCGATCATGGCGATGGCCCCGCAAAGGGTGGCGACAACGATGGGAATAACGCCGGCAGCCGCCAGCGAAACGGCGCCGATGAATATGATCAAAGCCCGTCTGGCATGGGTAACAACAGGCAATTCCTCGGCCGACCATTCGATCAGCACGATGTCGCTGTTGCGTTTAAGCGCCTCGATATCCGGGGTCTGTCCCTGAAACAAAAGCACGTCACCGGCTTTGAGGCGAATATCGGTAAGCCGGGTGCGGATCATCCGCGAGCGCCTTTGCACCCCCAATACGATACACCGGGTCTGGTAGCGAAAGCCGATCTGCAGCAAGGTCCGGCCGATAAATCTCGAAGCCGGTGTGATCATGGCTTCGGCCAGCATGCGTTCGCCCTCGCCCCACGGCGCATGGTCTTCATCATCATCCAGACGCGGGAACAGCAGTCCCGGATCGTCGGTCAGGGCATCGGTCAACGCCTTGCGGGTGGCGGCGACCACCAGAATATCGTCGGGCCGCAATGTCACGTCCTCGAAAGGCGGCAAGATGGCTTCCTCGCCGCGCTGGACGATGCGCACCGTCATGTCCGGCAAATCCTGGAAAATGCCGCCCCGCGCGCTTTTTCCGACGAGCCCCGATCCTTCGGCCAGCGTCAGTTGAGCAATGAACTGTTTTCCGCCGCTGCCCAGAAGGCGTTCAACCAGCGAAGCCCGGTCGGGAAGCAGGCTGGGTGCGGCCAGGTAAACGTAAATAAACCCGACGGACGCCATGATCAGGCCCGGAACCGTGAAATCGAAGAAGTCGAAAGGCCGTTCGCCGACTTCGATCAGGGCACTGTTGACCAGAAGGTTGGTGCTGGACCCGACCAGCGTCGTCATGCCGCCCAGCACGGCCGCAAAACTGAGCGGAATCATCACCTTGCTGACCGAGCGGCCGAACCGTGCGGCCAGAACCTGCATCACCGGAATGAAGATGACGACAACCGGAATATTATTGAGGAACCCACTGACCCCCAATGCCACGATGAGCACCAGCCCGACCGAGAGCCAGGCCCTGTTTCCACCGAGTGCCAGGATCATTCGCGCACCCCGGTCGAGAACACCGGTGGACACCATTCCCTGACCCATGACCAGCAAGGCCAGCACGGTAATCAGCGCCGGATTGGCGAACCCCTGCAAGATTCGGGTGGGACTGAGAGGGTTGGCGCCGGATGGTTCAACCAGCGGAAAAACGGAGAAAAGAAGCAAAAGGGCGCAGACAACGCCGATAGACGTCACTTCCATAGGCGCGCGTTCCAGCGCGTACATGACCAGCGCGCCGATAACGATGACGAAAACCGCCATCATATGGAAAGTGACGCCAATCTCAGCGTCTGCCATGCCTCAAGCCCCCCGCATCATTCGGAAGCATCTATTCAGTTTTGCAGCGATATGGGAAATGAGCAATCAGTTCTTTCGATACAGATTATATCGTTTGGCGGGAACTCCTTCGGGAAGGGCCAGACGCTCCCAATCATCCAATCCGAGATTTTGATCTGACGCGACGATACCGCCCGTCGCCAACAGGGGCGGAAGACAGCCCCCAAGGAAGGCTGCGATGCGCGCGTTCTCCTCGTCGTCGCCGGTCCCTATATCGGAGTGCACCAACGCGGCGGGACCACCGATCCTCTGCATGGCTTCGGGCAATGTCTCAAATATATTACCCAAAACCATGTGATCATCGTCGGGAATGCATGCCGGATGGGCAGCAACGCGCCGATCAAACACGAAAATCTCGCGTTCAGGAAAAAGGGTGCGAAGGTGATCATAGGTGCGGCCGTTGCCCAGCCCCAGTTCCAGGACCGGCCCTTTCACCCCGTCGATCATTCCGGCCAACATATTCAGGCAATCGCGTTGGGCAGACACCCGACGGATAAAGCTATCGAGACGACTCATTTGTTGTTTGTTCCCAGAACCGGCGCGGGTGCGCACGGATGGGCCGCATCGGATATGGATTGCAGGCTGCGGACCTGCTCTTCGACCACTTCGAAGCGCTCCGTCGTGCGCGCGATTTTATCACTCAGCATCTGCATCACGCCCAACGCAGTGTCCGGATTTTCGGTCACCATACGCAGGAACATGTCCCCTTCGACCCGTAGCACCTTTACCTGACCCTTGGCACGGATCGTCGCAACCCTGGGCGAATTCCTGAAAATGGCCATTTCACCGAACAATTCGTGACGCCCCAGCGTTCCGATTACCATTTCGTTGTCGGCCTTTCCGGCGCAGATCAGCACCTCTCCCTGGTCGATCAGATAGGCGCTATCGGCCTCTTCACCCTCGTAGAAAAGGACCTCGCAATCGTCGAAGGTCAGATAATCGCAAGCGAACGCCAAAAGTTTCAGCTTCGACGAGTCGAGCTTCGAAAATATTGGGACGCTCCGCAAAACCTGAACTGCTTCACCAAAATCCACGGATCAACTCCCTTTATCACGGTTAAATTATGCTTCCGGCCCTATTTTTCCGAGCTCTGGGCCTTTTTTACTCGGCGGCAGTCGCACTCTCCAACCATCCGCCGGGTTTTTCAAGATCGGAGACCGACCCTTGCTCCAATACCTTGCCGCTTTCCATGACCACAACATGGTCAAACAGCCGAGCCTGATCGATCTGGTTAAGGACCCAAATCAGCCCGCGGTCTCTCATTTCCTCGAACACGCCCTTCATGATGAAATCCTGAACGCTCGGCGCCATCGCCGCCGTCGCCCCGTCGAGGATCAGAATATCCGGTCGTTTCAGCAGACACCTCGCGATCGCCAGTTGTTGCCTTTGACCCGGCGTCAATCGTCCGCCTCCGATGCCGACCGGCGCTTCCAGACCCAATTCCAAAAGCGCGCGGCGCAAATTCAATGAATTGACAACCTCTTCGATAGCCTGCCCGACATCCTTCTCCGCCTGCCGCCTGCCATAGACCAAACGACCAAACAAAATGTTATCCTGAACCGATGCCGCGGCGTTGTATTCGTCGGCATCGAAAAATGCGACCGACGGCCGCAACCCCGGAGGCAACTCCTCAGCAAAAACCTTGCGGGCCTCCAGTAATTTGTCCTGGATATCGTCTTCGATCAGTCCGAGCCGGTGGCGTGCCGGTATCAGGCGGAACGGCAACGACATGAGCATACTGCGATCTTCGGCATCGAGGTCGTCCACGCCCGAACCGTCAACGTGGCGCACGATTTGCTGGAATTCCGGCAGTTGTTCCGCCGCGATGAAGCTGAAGCGTTCGAAATACTCGTGATCGGCGGGAATGTCCTGGAACAGCTCGACCATGATCGAGGCAACCTTCACGCCGGTATCAAGGATGGCGTCCGTCAGATCGGCCTTCTCAAGAACCGAGAGAACGTATTCGTTGTCGCCCAGATTATCCAAATCGAAGGCATCGCCGATGGGTGTTCCAAACAACAGATTTTCGGCCACCGTCATGTTTACGTTGTAACGATCCGCAGCAAAGGGTTCGACCAGTTTTGATAGCGCGGGATCGCCTTCGAACCGTTTTCGCAGGACTGCACGCGCTTCCAGAACGCGGCCCGCAAGGTCAGGCCGGGCGACCGGGTCAAGGGGACTGTTCAGGCCGAACCGGTATACGCCGTCCTCCAAATCGACGGTTCGCAGGACTTCCAGCGTACGCTGAGTCAAGCTCTCCATATCGGCGACCCCGGCGGCGGTGAAATCGATCCAACCGGCGTTTAGGTCGCTGGCAGTATTACCCGAAGCAATCGCTTCATCGACAAACCAGTCGTGATCCTTCTGGCCTTGCTCATCGTACTCGGCGGCCCGCAAGGGCCGGTGTTTCAGCCCGTAATACAGGTTGTTGGCGACACTGCCTGAAAATAGAAAGGCGTTTTCATCGACGTAGGCAATGCGGCGCCCGGTAACGGCCTCGGGCAGAGCGGTCAGATTATGATCACCAACTCGAATGGTTCCCGCAGTCGGCATAAGAAGACGAGCGAGAATTTTCGCAACACCGGAGCGTCCCGCCCCGCCCGCGCCGATAACGGCCATGCGGCGGTCGGCCTGGAAGCTGAAGGTGGCGCCGTCGATCATCTTGAAACCGCCCTCCTCTTCAAGCACGAGATTGGTGGCGATGACGGAACCGTGCAACTGAGGTAACGGGTCGGGTTCTTCGCTCTGCAGAGCCGCATCAATCATATCGGCGGGCTGGAACTGCTCGACCAGTTGGTCGTATTTGATGCGAGCGTCCTCTTTGGTCTGGTAGTAGCGCAGAAGCTCCTTCCAGGGGCCGGAAAGATCCTTGTAGGCGGCAAGAATGGCGACCAAGGCGCCAAAGGTGAGATCACCGGCGATTACCAGATATCCACCGATCGAGTAGAACAAAAACGGCGTCAATTGGGCCAGGAAATTGTTGAGAAATTTGATAAAGAATTTTTTGCGGTAGATCTGGTAACGGATATGGAAGATCAGTCCAACGCGGCTGGAAAAATCCGCCAGTTCCAGCTCGGACGTATCATTGGAGTGAATTTCCTGAATTCCCGAGACGGTTTCGCCGATCCGCTCGGACAGCTTGCGCACGGCCTGCACCCGCCGCTTGCCCAGCGCGTTTACCCGCCGTTGCAACTTCGGGATAATGTACATCTGCACCGGATAAAGAGCGACGGCAGCAACACCCAAAATCGGGTCCTGCACAAACATGAACACCAGGATGGTTAACAGCGTTCCACCCTGGAACGCCGGGCCGGCGAAGGCATCGCCGAAAAACCCCCCCAGGGGTTCGCCCTCCACCGTGATCATGGCGATGATCTCGCCCTGGGAAATGCGCCGAAAATGGGGTAGCGGAAAGCGCAAAACACGGCTGAAAAGCTGATAGCGCAGACGGCGCAACATGCGTTCGCCCAATTGTCCCTTGTAAACATTAATCCAGAACTTGAACCCGCCGTTGACGAACACAAGGCAGATAAATCCGACGCAAAGCAAAAGCAGGAACTCCACCTGCTCGAAGGAATAGCCGAATACGCTGCGTGGGAAATCGGCGCCGCCGATGGCTTCGTTAATGATCGTCTTGGGCAGATCCAGCGTCATGTAGAGAAACGGGAAAGAAAACAGCGTGGAACCCAGCAAAACCAATTGCTGTGCCTTGCTGTGTGCGAATATGTAGCGGAATAACGTCGACTCCATGCCTCTCCCCGATACTGCCGTCAGCAGCGATCCCATCAAACCATGGATGAGCCCCCCTCGCCAAATAGAGAAATAAGCACTCTTCCCGCCCATTCAAACCACTTGGCGTCGCTCAGGTCTTCTTTTCTGCCCCCTCGACGCGAACGATTGTCGGATTGTCCGCCGTCCGGGTCAAATCGAAATCAAGAATCTCAATTGCCTCGGCATTTTTCGAGGGATGCTGCGGCAAGGTAATCGCCGACAGGGCATCACGTAACGGCCCGTTTCGATCTGTTTTGCGCATTTTGACGAAAAATCTTGCGCAGCCTCGCCGACGCGCCCGGTCCGCGTACCAATG
>JABGRG010000226.1 GCA_018648445.1 Rhodospirillales bacterium
CGATTGATTCGCATCGCATTTGATGGTTTGAGAGCAACCCCGGCAACGGCAAGAGCAGTTGCAATGACAGTCTCTCGGGGCGGCGACGCATGCGCCGGAGCGGCAGGTTTGTCCACTAGACCTAAAACAAGCGCATAGCGAAACATTAAACTTCACATGGCGATCCGAGTTGGCAAAGGCGCACCTGTCCCTCGTCGCGTTTCCCGGCTGTCTGTCTACTGTCTGATGGATTGATCTCCTATTGGCTGGAATCGTTTTCGCAAGCCGCTCACCGAGCCCCTATGGCCCGACGCGACCGACTCATTCGGTCATTCGCGCAGCGCGCACACCAGCCGGAGGAGGATGTGCTGACACGGGTTCCAGGACATCAGACGGTAGTAGATCCGGCGTCCGGTCCTGACAATCTGTGCGGGCAGCGCCATGAACGCGTTGAGGAAAGTCCGAAACTCCATGCGCAACAGTTGCTCCCGCTCGCGGGCGTGCTTGTCGCGCCAACGGCCGTGCACCGGCAGCATCAACCCGGCCCAGACCTTCAGGCTCCAAGCCAGCGACGCCATCACCATGTAGGCCCAGTTGGCGTTCAAGGTGTTCACCGGTGCATGCAGAGCCCGAACCCCGTCCTTGAGTTGTGCGATCAGGTTCTCCTGGTTGCAACGTTGCATCGCCTCGCGCACCACCTCCTCCTGAGACATCTCCCAGTCGTTGGTCACGTAGAAGAAGTAGCGGATCTCGTCGAACAGCACCGCCTCCCCCTTCTCCACGGACAGGTTTTTGCGCACCGCGACCATACGATAGGGACGGCGGCATTTCACGGGTTGGTAGGGGAAGTCCACCACCTCTTCGGACTTCAACCGGATGTTACGGAACTCGCGCTCCCGCACGATCCGTTCCTTGACGTTCTCCGGGCGTTGGCGCGGTTCGGTTTGGATCTCCCGCTCCGCCCGCCGCACCAACGCGTCGAACTCGATCTCCGGCATCCGGTCGGCGCGGTGCACCAGGTTCTTCATGGCGTCGTAGCCGAACACGAAGCGGACATGGTCGTCGTTCCAGCGGTCGAACTCCGTGGTCAGCGAGAAGTCCGTGTCTCCTCGCAGTAGGATGTCGCTGAAGCCGACCCGACGGCACAGTTCGATCGCCTTGTCGTACAGCGGGACCACCCCTTCATGGGACGGACGATTGCCGCCGCGGTTGAGCAGGTACAGCGGCTCTTGTGTATTGGCCAGCGAGACCAGCAACGGGTGGTAACCCCAGGCGCCTTTGTGGGAGATGTCCATGCCTTCCTTGCACTCGCCCAGGGTGGGGACCAGCGACCCGTCGGCGTCGATACGGGCGGTCTGTTCGGTGAACGAGGCGGGCTGACGCTGCCAGACCTTCACCCGGGCCTCGTTGATCGCCTCCATCAGGGCGTATATCTGGGACTCCTCGAACCGGCGGCAGAAGTCGCCCGCCGTGGTGGGGTCGGGAATGCTCTGGGCGTTCAAGGCGTCGAGATACACTTCGTCGTTGCGCCGCAGTTCGATGTCATCGAGGACGCGGCCGCCGCAGAGGATGTTGTAGGCGATGTTGAGCACGTGATCGGACTCGTGGTACGGCCGATGCTGCTTGAGCACCTTGACCTTCTCATCGATCAGCCGGATCAGCTCCACCTTGCCGGCCAACAGATGCATCGCTCCGATGCCGCCGCAGGCGATGCCGCGATTGCGTTGGGCGAGGTCATATTGGATGTTGCCGCCTTGAAGCACGGGCTGTTCGCCATCTCCCGACCGGGCTTTCTCCAGCCTCTTCTTGATTTTCCGCTTTCCCGAATTCAGCTGATATCGTATTCTGTTTTTCACTCGAAAAGCCCTTTCTTTGGAAAGATTGTTCCTCAGGAGGTTTGGTTGACACCCTGAAAACAAAGGCTTTTCGAGTTTTTCTTCCTCAATTCTTGAAAAAGTGCGCTTGTTCTAGGACTAGTCGAGCATCTTGAAAATCGCTTGGGGAGGACGATATCGGATCAGAGGCCCCTACCATTGGTCTTCCATCCATTTCCCTTCTTGACAAATGGATAAAAATGAAAATAATAAATAAAGAAATTTGAGTTCTTTGAAATTCCAGCATCCTGGTTGCAAAGC
>JABGRG010000106.1 GCA_018648445.1 Rhodospirillales bacterium
GCCCTCAAACTCGATTACAAGAACGCCTTCGAGTTGGATTAAGGCGTCGAACGCAGCCAATCCAAACGCATCCGCTATCGGTATCTATTTTTTTCGGTCCCGGATCGCCTTTATCACGGCCGAGCAATCCAGATCGCCGTCACCATCGGAAATTAGCTGTTCCAGTATTTGGTGATGGATTTGGGCCAGCGGCAATTCCTGGAGCACCTCGTCCGCGCAGTCCAGAATGATCCGCAGGTCCTTGTTATGCTGCGAGACCCGCGCCTGCGCCGTAAAGTCGCTATTCAGCATCTTCTCGCCCTTGACGTCCATGGCCACCGAATAGGCGGGCGATTGCTTCAGCAGGGACAGAAACGAAGGCAAATCCAGCCCCAGTTTTTCCGCGAACACCAACCCTTCGGCCAGCACCAGACGGTTCAAACCGAGAATGAGGTTGCTGGCGAGTTTCGCCTTTGATCCGCTGCCCGGCGGACCGACATGGATCACCTTCTCCGAAACGGCGTCCAGAAGATCGCGGCAGGCCGCAACAGGCTCGTCACGCCCACCAACCATAAACAGAGCCTCGCGGTCCCGAATTTGCTGACTGGACCCGCTGATCGTGGCGTCAAGGAAACCGACGCCGCGCCCTGCCAACCGCTCGGCCAGCGCGATGGTTTCGTCGGGTGTTCCGGTCGTGGTGTCGATGATATGCCGCGGCGGATCGGGTGTGTCCAGCAAACCGGCGTCGCCCTCAACAACCTCGCGAACGGTTTCCGTCGTCAGCAGGGAAAGGAAAACCCGGTCGGCTCGTTTCGCTACCTGCGAAACGGCTGAAACGGGTTCTCCTCCCAATTTCGACAAGACATCGCAGCAGGCCGGATCGATATCATACCCGACAACGCCGTATCCCCGCGCAAGCAGGTGTTCGGCAATGGCCGAGCCGACCAGACCGATACCGATTAAGCCAATGTCTTCCCTGCCGGTCGAAGTGCTCAAATCCTAATCCTTGAAACGCGCCGCCAATGAGGCCGCTGTTGATTTCAGCAAGCCGAGGTCAACGCCGACGGCGACGAAAGTGTAGCCCCATTCAATATAGCGCTGCGCGTGCTCTTCGATGGGCGTCAGGATGCCGGCAGCCTTTCCGTGAGCGCGCGCCACTTCGACGACATGCTTGATGCCCTTCTGCACGTCCGGATGGCCGGGGTCAAGCATGTGCCCGAGACTGGCAGCGAAATCCTGCGGTCCCAGGAAAATACCGTCCACCCCGTCGACGGCACAGATCTTTTCCAGCTCGTCCAGGGTCTGTTCCGTTTCCACCTGAATGGTCAGGCCGATGTTCTGGTTGGCGGTGTCGTGATAGCCCCTCACATTGCCGAAATCATTGGCGCGCGAGAACGTCGATACGCCGCGGATTCCCACCGGTGGATAGCGGGTCGCGGCAACGGCGGCCTGGGCTTCTTCTTCCGTTTGAACCATGGGAATGAGGAAATTGGCAAAACCGCAGTCCATCAGCCGCTTGATCATCACAAAATCGTTCCACGGCGGACGCACAACGCAGGCTGTCACGCCACCCTTCATGACCTGTGACTGAACAACCAGGGATTCCAGATCATTGGTCGAATGTTCGGAATCAAGCAACAACCAATCATATCCGGCCCCGGCCAGAACCTCGGTCACCACACCGCTGGCGGCCATAACCCAAAAACCGATCATCTTATCGTTCTGAAGAAGGCCTCTGCGGAAGGGGTTCGTTACGTTTGCCAATTCATCTTTCTGGATCATTTCGCTCTCCAACTATTGTTTGTTTTCTGCCATTTTAGATAATCAGATTAAAGGGGGCACTCACTTGTTCAGCGAACGCGAAATAACGGGGAAAAAAGTTCTGGTCACGGGCGGTGCCTCGGGCATCGGCCTTTGCTGCGTGCGCCTGATTGCCGGTATGGGCGCGCGGGTCGCCATCATCCATCTGCCGGAAGACCCCCTCGCCAAAGATACGATTGGCGATCTGACCAGAAACGGTCTCGACGTACTTTCCTGTCCCGCCGATGTCGGTGAGAGTTCCGCCGAACCCGCCATCGCACACGCGATCGACCGGCTTGGGGGCCTGGATTGCTTGATCAACAGCGCCGGAGTGGCCTTGGCCAGGGAACCGATCCCGTTTTCCGACCTCGACGCCCTTTCCGATGAATTCTGGCAGCAGATGCTGTCGGTCAACCTTCTTGGTGCCTTTCGCTGCGCCCGAGCGGCCGCACCTGCCTTGCGCGCGGCAAAAGGAGCCATCGTCAATGTCTCGTCCGCTTCGGGCGAAGGCAAACGCGGAACAAGCATCCCGTATTCGGTCAGCAAGGGTGGCTTGGTGACGCTGACGCGATGTCTTGCAAAAGCCCTTGCTCCGGAGGTGCGCGTAAACGCCGTTGCGCCCGGATTCATCGACACGCCGATGACGGCGGATCGCGGTACGGAATACCGCGCCGACGTCGCCCGGAAATGCCTGTTGCAGCGCGTCGGCACCGCAGAAGAAGTCGCCGAAGCAATCGTGTTTCTATGTTTTGGTGGCGGGTTCATGACGGGTGAAGTTCTTACCATTGACGGTGGCCGTAGTTTCTAACCGACAATTCCGCGTCGTTGGCGGCGATCCAGCATTTGTTCGGGATCGGGGATCGGGCTGGCCCCCAGCAAATCGATGGTGTAGGTCTCCTTCGGGTTGGCGAAGATTTCCGCGACCGTGCCCTGTTCGACGATCTTTCCGGATTTCATGACGATGACACGATCGGCCAGTTCCTGAACGACCGGCAAGTCATGGGCGATGAACAGATAGGACAGACCGAACGCATCACGAAGTTCAGCGAGTAGTTCGATGATCTGCGCCTGAATGGAAACGTCGAGCGCCGAGACGGCCTCGTCGCAGATGATAATTTCCGGTTCGAGGGCAAGGGCGCGGGCAACGGCGATACGCTGGCGCTGGCCGCCCGAGAACTGGTGCGGATAGCGATCGGCGTGATCGGCCATCATTCCGACCTGCTCCAGCAATTCGACAACCCGTTCGCGGTAGCGCGGCTTGGGCATAACGTCGCGGTGAATGAGCCAGGGCTCCGAAATGATATCGAACACGCTCATGGTTGGGTTCAACGACGCGAACGGGTCCTGAAACACCGCCTGGAACCTTCGGCGCAGACGAAACAGATCGTCACCGGCGAGGCTGAAGATGTCCTGGCCATCAAGGGTGGCGGAGCCTCTCGTCGGTTCGGTCAGGCGCAGCAGCATATTGGCGACGGTGGTTTTTCCGGACCCGGATTCGCCGACGATTCCCAAGGTCTCGCCCGCATACAGATCGAAACTGACGCCGTCGCAAGCCTTGACGACCTGACCCGTCGCACTGCCGAACATGCCGCCGGTAATTCCATAATGCTTGGCCAGATCGCGAACTTCGAGTATCGGCTTGGGTGCGCCGGTATCCTGCGTTGCTGGCGCTTCGCGAAATCCTCCGCGCCCCGGAATCGCCCCCATCAGACGCTTTGTATAGGGGTGTTCGGGGTTGGCGAATACTTTACGCACCGGCCCTTCCTCGACAATTTGCCCGTCGTTCATGACGACCATGCGATCGGCGATCTCGGCGACCACGCCCAGATCGTGGGTAATCAGGATCAGGCCCATGTTGCGCTCGTTGCGCAACTCGATCAGCAAATCGAGAATTTGCGCCTGCACGGTCACGTCCAGCGCCGTCGTCGGTTCATCCGCGATCAGGATGGCAGGCTCCAGAGCCAAGGCCATGGCGATCATGATGCGCTGGCGCTGGCCGCCCGAGAACTGATGCGGATAGTCCCCCGCCCGCCGTTGGGGATCGGGCATACCGACGCGATCCAGAAGGTCGATGGCGCGGGCCCTGGCATCCTTGGCATTGAAGCCACGATGGACCCTGAAGCATTCGGCGATCTGCCAGCCGATGGTGTAAACGGGATTTAAGTGGGCCAGGGTATCCTGAAAGATCATGGCGATCTTTTCACCCAGAAGTTCCCGGCGCTTGCCTTCCGAAAGTTCAAGCAGGTTCTCGCCATCCAGATAGGCTTCGCCGCCGCGCACAAAACCCGGCGGGCTATCGAGAATGCCCATGACGGCGGATGCGGAAACACTTTTGCCCGATCCGCTTTCACCCAGAATGGCCAGGGTTTCGCCCCGGTACAAATCGAAACTGACGCCCTTTACCGCATCGAATTCCCCAGCCGCGGTGTGAAAACCCACGGCCAGATCACGAACTTCGAGAATGGGGGGAGATTTATCAGCCATTCCCTATACCTCCAGCCGCCAGCGTTGCACCGGATCAAGCGCGATGCGCACCCAATTCGACAGCAAATTAAGCGACAAAGCCGTCAGCATGATTGCCAGACCGGGGAAGAACGACAGCCACCAGGCCGTTTGAAGGTAATTTTTGCCCTGCGAGACCATCAGGCCCCAGGTGATATCGGGCGGTTGAATACCGATGCCCAAGAAACTGAGCGCCGATTCGACGAGCATGACGAAGGCAAAATCCAGCGCCGCGATGGTGGTCAGGGTGGGCAGCACAATGGGTGCGATATGGCGCCCGATGATGCGCCAGTTGCTGGCCCCCATAACGCGCGCCGCCGAAACAAACAGGCGTTCGCGTATCTCCAGCACCTCGGCCCGTGCCGTGCGCATGTAGATGGGCATGCGCGTGATGCCCAGCACGATGATCAGGTTTTCAACCCGAGGCTCCAGCATGTAGAGCACGATCATGGCAATCAGCAGGGACGGAAAGCTCATGATCATGTCGGCCAGGCGCATCACCACATTGCCGAACCATCCGCCGATGAACCCGGCCATCAGGCCGAACGTGCCGCCGATAATCATGGCCGCAAAAACGGCTGTCGTGGCCACCGCCATGGTGTTCTGCCCGGCAACCATGATACGTGCCAGAATGCTGCGGCCCAGGGCGTCGGCGCCAAGAATGAACAGCCAGCCCTTTTCAAGGGTGAAGGGTTCCATGTTCCGCGCGCGCAGATTCATCTTGGTCGCCACGTCGCCCAGCAGCCACGGACCGAAGATGGCGAATAACACCACCATCAGCACGAACATGGCACCGGCGAAAGCAAACTTGTCGTTCCACAATAGCAACAGCAGCCGCAGCCCGCGGCTGGGTGGCGGCGGAATGAATGCGGTGGATTCTGAAGGTTTCTGCATGTCAGTTATGCCGAATGCGGGGATCGAGGAACGCATAAGCGATATCGATCGCGATGTTGACGGTGAAAATGGCAACGGCGGTGACCAGGATCGAGGTCTGAAGGACCGCGAAATCCCGGTTGAAGATGCTGTCGATCATCAGTTTGCCGACCCCCGGCCAGCCGAAGATCGTTTCAACAATCACGGCGCCGTTGAGAATGCCTGCGGCCTGATCGCCGGCCACGGTAATGACCGGCAGCATGGCGTTGCGCAGGGCGTGAATAAAGATGACCGAGCGTTCCTTGACGCCCTTGGCCCGCGCCGTTTTGACGAAGGCCGAACTAAAAACGCTAAGCATCGACCCGCGGGCCACCTGAACCAACAGACCAAAGGGCCGGATCAGAAGAACCGTCACGGGCATAATCCAATAGACGAGATGCCCCTCGTACCCCGATGTTGGAAGCCATCCGAGGGTTAACGAGAAAATGATAATTCCGGTGATCGCTACCCAAAAATCGGGCGCGCTGGCCCCCAAAAGGGCCGCGATGGTGCCTATTCGATCAAAAGCTCCGCCAGGCTTATAAGCCGCCAATGCGCCCACAACCACGGATCCGATCAGTGCGATGGGAATAACGACTGCGGCAAGGGAAAGCGTAACCCAGAAGGCTTCGAGCACGACGTCGATGGCTGGCCGTGCCTTCATCAACGAATCGCCCAGATCGCCTTGAGCCAATTGAACAAGGTAGCGTCCGAACTGCACATAAATCGGGTCGTTGAAACCGTGTTTTTCAGTGAATTCCTGCCGGGCCTCGAGAGTAGCGTCAAGGGGCAGGTAAAGATTAGTGGGATCGCCAGTCAACCTAGCCAGAAAGAAAACGAGGATCAGCAGTCCCGCGAGGGACAGAAAACTGTGGAAGGCCCTTCGGATAAGATAGGTACCCATGATTCCCCGAGCAGACTTGAAGAGAAACGAAGCCCGGTCGACCGCGAAAGCCGACCGGGCACCGTATTAGCATAGTTTCTTAGTTGAACTTGACTTCAGCGATATGCACTTCGCTGTTGGTCGAGATCGACGGAGTGAAGTTAATGCGCGGGTTGACGCGTGAGTAGCCGATCATGTGGAACATCTGCACATCGACAACAAGCTCGTGCAACCGGGCGAACACGTCCTGCCACACCTTGTCACGGGCGGGGCCGGCGGCGGTGGCGCTGGCTTTGGTAATACCGGCATCGACCTGCTTGTCGCACGTGGTCGACTGCGGGCCTTCACAACCGTACTTGAAGAACACCGAGAAGACCGGGTCGCCGTTGTTGTTGTCGTGCTGACCCTGTTGCAGAACGGGACCGCGATCCTGGGCAAAGGGCTTGGTGAAGATGTCGACCCACTGGCTGACTTCAACCATCTTCAGCTTCACGTTCAAGCCGGCTTCCGACAGCATGGCGTGCATGGCTTCCATGGCTTCGGTCGCGTTCGGATAGATGCCGAGACGGCCAAGCATGACGATTTCCTTGCCGACGTCGACGCCGTCAGCCTTGGCTTCGGCAACAAGCTTCTTGGCCTTGGCAAGATCATATGGCCACACTTTGAGCGCCGGATTGTGACCAGGAATGCTGGGCACAACGAGGTTGGTCATATTCACGACATCTTCGCTGAAAATGCTGCCGATCAATGCGTCGCGGTCGATGGCGTAGTTCATCGCCTGGCGAATGCGAATGTCATCCAACGGCTTTTGTGACATGTCAATGCGAAGGCGCGTGGTTTCGGAGTTAAAGTACCCGAAGTCCATCTTTTTGTCGGTGGCGTCCTGCAATGCGATGTTGGGCGCGATGTCGGCTTCGCCGGCCTTGACCATGGCAGCGCGGACCGCAGATTCTTTACGGAAGATGTAACGCGCGCCCTCGGCTTCGGGCTTGGCGCCCCAATAACCGTCAAAACGCGTCGTGACCACTTCCTGTCCCGGAACCCATTTAACGAACTTGTATGGGCCGGTACCGACTGGGTTGCGGTCGCCCTTGAGCGGCTGCATGTTGGGGCCGGTGATGGTCATGGTGCCGAGCATGGTCGGCAGGATCGGTTGCGTTTTCACGGTCGAGATATCGATGGTGTAGTCGTCCACCACCTTCACGGACATCTTGACGTTGCCGAACATTTTCAGCCGGATTTCGCAATCGGATTTCGGATTAAGAGTGCGTTCGATGGCCTTCTTGGCGCTCGCCGCATTAAAGTCCGAACCATCATGGAATTTTACGCCCTTGCGCAGCGAAATCTGCCAAGTCAGGTCGCCGGTCTGTTTCCAGCCCGTCGCCAACTTCGCGGAGATTTTTGCCGTTTTGGGATCAATAAAGGTCAGGGTTTCGGTGATGTTCTGTTTGACGATGCGCCCGACATTCGAACGGGTCGATTCGCACGGATCAATGACATCGGGTTCTTCGGAAAGAACGACCGTAACAATCTTACCTGCAGCTTCGGCACCGGTGACCGCCATCAACGCGACGGCGCTTACGGCAAGCGGCAAGCCCAAAAGAAATTTTGTCCATTTCATCGTAACTTCTCCCTGTCGTTGCTTGGGTTGAATGTTTTGGCGTCTGACAGATGGTTAATTAATGTATCACACAATGCTAACAAATCGTCGCATTGCGATCAACCGTCCCTTCGACAAATCTGAACGGGAAAGAAAAGAACCGTGCCATTGCAACCACGAGCTTTTCCCCTGTCGTGTCCCCTCTTCTTTCGCCTCTTTCGGCGAGTGGACGATTGTTGCCGGAGTTTGACGGCATCACGTATTAACGTTACCATGAGAACGTTCTCATGGTAAATATGTTTCATTTATACTAGTTTTTTTGGCACTTAATTTGAGTGTTTGAATTTGGTTCTGAGAACGACAACACACTCCAACCTAAACTGCGGCAACGACCATGACCCGGCGAGTTACCATCAAGGATCTAGCGCGGGAACTCGGGATTTCGCACTCGACAGTCGCCCGGGCACTCACCGGGAATCCGCACGTTCTGCCCGAAACAAAAGCGCGCGTGCTTGAAGCGGCGGCAAAGCTTGGGTACGTGGTCAATTCCGGTGCCCGAATCCTGCGGGCAGGAACCAGCACCATTGTCGGGTTTGTCATTCCCGACGTGCAGAACGAAGTCATGGCCGTATCCGCAAAAAGCATCGGGGAATGCTGCGTCGCCAATGGCCACCAGATGGTGCTGTCAAACTCAGACGAAGACCCCGATCTTGAACTGGCCAGCATCCGAGCGCTGGCCGAGATCCGGGCAGCAGGCGCGGTCGTGATGCTGACCAGTTCGCCAAGGCGCGAAACGCTAAACCTGCTCAAGGAGTTTCCGGTCGTCCAAATTCTGCGCCGCAATGCGGCCCTGAACGCCGATTGGGTCGGTATCGACGACGGAGAATCGATGGCTTTGGCGGCCCGGCATCTCATCGAATTGGGCCATACGCGCATTGGATATGTCGGCGGCGTTATAGAGTTGAATACCGGATCGGACCGACTGGCCGGTTATCGCCGCGTTCTCGAGGAGCACGGACTTCCTTATGACGAAACAATCGTTTCCACTGGGTCGGTGCGGGCCGGTTTTGCGCGGGGAACCGTGGAGCCTCTATTACGCGCCGATCCACGGCCGACAGCGGTCATCGGCGCCGGCTCCCGCATCACGCTGGGCGTGCTTGAAGGCCTTGAAGCGCTTGGACTTCGCATTCCCGATGACTTGTCCGTTGTCGGTTACACGGACCCATCGTGGCTGCGCGGCTGGGGACCGGGAATAACGACCGTATCCGTTCCGATTCGCGAAGTTGGGGCAGCCGCCGGAGCGTTGGTTATGAAGAGAGTGCACGAAGACTGGTCACCGAATGACGCGAGCATCGTTCCGGTTTCATCGACCTTCGCGCCGTCGCTGGTCGTGCGCGGCAGCACTTCGTCTCGACAATAAGAGATGCGTCATCCCGCGTTCGACGTCGCAGGCAGCCCAACCTCGGACAGCGCCTGGGTTGCCTTTGAAACCGCCCCGGCCGTCTCCAGCAGCTTTGGCGCCGCCATTAATTCGAAGGCCTCCATATCCATGCGCTCGGAAGCGATGGTGGCGCTTATCGAGGCAATCGCGTTGCCGTCGGCATCGACGATTGGCGCCGCCAGGCTCCTCAACCCGAAAGCGTTCTGCTGGTCCGAGATGGCATAACCGCGGGCTGCCGTCGCCTCCAGAATTTCCAAAATCCCGGCAAGATCGGTCACTGTTCTTTCAGAGAGTTTCACGCGTTCCGTTGCACCCAGAATGGAAATCCTGCGTTCGCGCGGGAGATGCGACAACAACGCGAACCCCACGGCGGTGCCATAGACCGGAATGCGGCTTCCGATCCGGCGAACCAGACCAAGACGTGTCAGGTTTTCCTCGACCCGGTCGATATAGACCACCTCGGCCCCATCCAGTACCGCCAGGGATGCCGCGTCGCAGAAAGCGGGGACCAGATCGCGTAATTTGGGATTGGCTATCGCCCTGATGTCCAGACCGGCCAAAGCGTTTAGACCTAGATCCATGCACTTCAGGGCCAGACGGTAGGTTTTCTCCACGCGGCCATGTTCCAGGTAACCCAAATGTTCGAGCGTCACGACCATTCTGTAGGCGACACCCCGATCGAAGCCCGCTGCGCGGGCGATTTCCGCGACCGTGCGATCTGTTCCAATGTCTGTGAAACTCTCAAGGATGCGAAACGCCTTTACGACGGAGCGAACGATATCCCGTTCACTGCCTTTCCTGGTGTCCGGTTTGGCCACTCCACCTCCTCGTCGACCCAAAAAATCGACCGTAATGTATCCGCAATGCGAACAATTACCCGCAGGCAAGGTTACCGGCTCGACTGAATTCTGTCAAATGCCGCCGTTTCGGTGGGAATTCAGGAAGGCTCGGGTAGGCTCGACCGCCCACCGCGCCGCCTCTCATCCCTGACCAGAAGGATGACCGCCAGAAAAATCACCGTCGCGCCGGCCCAGGTCCACAATCCCGGAACCTCGCCGAATGCGGCAAAGCCGATCACCGCAATGATTGGAAGGCGAAGGAAATCGATGGGCACTAGCGTGGACGCATCTCCGAATTGGAGCGCCTTGGAAAAACAAAGCTGTGCGACGACGCCCAACAACCCCTGAAAAACCAGCCATGCCAGCGCATACCACGACGGCCACGTCCATACGGGAATAGACGCCAAAAGCGCCATCGGCGTCAGCAGCAAAACGTTCCAGAAAACGATGGTTTGGCTTTCTTCTTCCGCCGAGAGGTATTTGATAGCGAGCCCGAGGGCCGCAATGATGAGCGCCGCTCCCACCGCGAACAGCGCCCCCACGCCCATCGTGTCACCGCCCGGGCGGATAACGATCAGAACACCCAGAAAACCCAGTATTGTGGCCGCCATGCGGAGCGGCCTCATTTTCTCGCCCAGGAACAGCCATGCCCCCAACGCCGCGAACAGCGGCATCGAAAACATTATGGCGGTCAGGTCCGCCAAAGCCATCAGCGAAACGGCGTAGAAAAAAGCGCCAAGTGCCACCAGCTTTCCGGCGGCGCGGGCCAGATGCAGAAACGGATGCTTGGTGGCGAATTGGGCAATTCCTCCGCGCCAAATCCACGGAGCCATGAATACGAGGCTGAATAGCGTGCGAAAGAAGACGATTTCGAACGGGTGCAAGTCCACAACCAACAGCCGGACGACAACCGTATCGAGCGCAACCGCCGTGGCCACACACACCATCAGCAATACGCCAATCAGGATCGATGGTGTTTTCCCCTGTTCCATTTTCTATCGGGTGCCCGTTCTATTCAGCAACGCACCGCATCAAATCTGCTAAGGTTGTGTGAAGTCAATGGCGTTGGGCCGCTTAAGCAATTTCTTTGCGAAAACAGGAGAGGACATATGCCAACGGGAACCGTAGCCATCGTGAGCCCCGGTGATATGGGACACAATGCGGGGAAAGCGGTTAAAGATGAGGGCTTGCGCATCATCACATGCCTGAGCGGACGCAGCGAACGTACGCGAATTCTTTCCGCCAAGGCCGGTTTCGCAGATTTCCCGTCACTGGAAGAGATGATCGGGGCTGCCGATCTTATCGTGTCGATCATGCCGCCGTCGAATGCCTTGGGTGCGGCCCAAACCATGGCCAGCGCGATGAAGCGGGCCGGAAAGACACCGCCTTACGCGGATTGCAACGCGACCTCGCCGCAAACAACGCAACGCATCGGCGACGCCATTTCGGCGGCCGGCGCTCCCTATATCGACGGCGGCATCGTCGGCCCCGGTCCAGGAACAACCGCTAACCCGACGCGCTTCTATGTCAGCGGACCCGCCGCAGACGCCATGATGATCCTTCAGGGACCGCACATCAAGGTGGTCAACCTTGGCGACGAAATCGGACGCGCCTCCGCCGTCAAAATGTGCTTTGCGGCAATCACCAAGGGAACGTGGACGTTATACGCTGCGTCTTTGCTTGCCGCCGAGACGCTCGGGATAACCGACGAGCTTCATGCCGAGTTATCCAGCAGCCGTCCGAAAGATTTCGCCGAAATGGAACGGATGGTCCCACGGCTCCCGCTGGATGCGGAACGCTGGATCGGCGAGATGAACGAAATCTCCGAGACCTTTTCCGGGACCGGGGTCACACCGGATTTCCACAATGGCGCTGCCGCGATTTTCGAACTGCTGGCGCAAACACCTATTGCCCAGGAAACCCGTGAAACGGTGGACACGACCCGAACCCTGAAACAGGCACTCGCCATCTGCGCCTCGGCACTGGTGGCCTCTAAACAACCATAGTCAAAGGAAGTTCACCTCGCAGGGCTCCC
The DNA here is from genome assembly GCA_018648445.1 of Rhodospirillales bacterium. Next base: position 11,992 of record JABGRG010000106.1, read on the forward strand.
AACAACCCTTCAGCCACAGTTTTGGCGTTGAGTTCCTGGGTCTCAATGGTGCCGCCACCGATGTGGGGTGTCGCCACGAAAGTGGGCAGGCTCAGCAACGGATGATCGGCGGGCGGCGGTTCGGTCTCAAAGACGTCAAGTGCGGCGCCATATAACTGGCCTTTCGAAATAGCCTCATAGAGCGCCGCTTCATCGACGATGCCACCGCGCGCAGCACTCACCAAAATAGCCGTTTCTTTCATCTGCGCCAGTTGCGCCGATCCGATCAAGCGGCGGGTGGCGTCGGTTAGCGGGGCATGGATCGAAAGCAGGTCAACCTTGGGCAATAGATCGTCCAACGCGGCCACGCGCTCACAATCAACCTGCACCCAGGCGTCGTCGGAAGCGAACGGATCGAACCCCAGCACCTTCATTTCAAAGGCGTTGCGCCATTTTTGGGCAACCTTCCGTCCGATATGGCCCATGCCGATCACGCCCAGCGTCTTGCCGGAAAATCCACGCCCGTGGAAATTTTGGCGCACCACCTTCTCTCCGGCGCGCAACAGACGGTCGGTTTGGGTCACCCGGCGAGCCACCGACAAGGCCAGTGCCATGGCCATTTCGGCCACCGCCTCGGCGTTGACGCCCGCCGTGTTGAAGACGCGCACGCCGAATTTTCGGGCAGCATCCAGATCGATGTTCTCGACCCCTACTCCCTGTTTTCCGATGACTTTCAAACGCCCGGCGCGCGCCAAGTCCGCTGCCTCAATTCGCGTCGTACGAACAATCAATCCGTCGGCATCGTCGGGCCATTGATCGGCGCACGGATCGTCCCACGAAACGACATCGGCGTGCTGGCGAAGAATTTCGACGCCGTCGGGGTAGATTGGATCGAGGACATAGACTTTCATCACGGTCCCTCGTCCGCCGGGAACGGTAGATCGCGCGCCGGAAAACCCTTGTACGGCAGGTCGGCGAATGCCGCTTCATTGATATCCAGCCCCAGGCCCGGCGCGGTGGGTAGTTCGATGTAGCCGTTAACCGGCGTCAGAGGATTATTGCAGACCGTTTTGCCGAATTCGACGAAGGGCAGGAAATACTCGGTGATGATAAAATTGGGCATGCCCGCCGAAGCATGAACCGTGGCCGCCAGCGCCAATACCGTTGAATTGTAGTTATGCGGCGACACGGCGACGCATTGCGGTTCGGCCATGGCCGCGATTTCGCGCAATTCCAGTATGCCGCCACAATTGGCGACGTCGGGGTTGATGATGTCGGCGGCCCGCTGGTCGAACACCTGCCTAAAGCCCCATTTTGCAAAAATGTTCTCGCCGGTCACCACCGGGAT
>JABGRG010000107.1 GCA_018648445.1 Rhodospirillales bacterium
TGACCGGCAGCAACACCAACTCCAACGTGGTGTTCGCCCAGTTGCAGATGAGCACGGCCGAAATCGCCGCATTGAGCGTTCCGGTTATTCTGGCCGCGCAGACCACTGGCGGTTCCATCGGTAGCATGCTGGCTCCGGCCAAAATCCTTGTCGGTTGCAGCACGGTTGGGCTGTCGGGCAAGGAAGGCCCGGTTCTGGCGCGCACACTCAGTTACGGTTTGATCATGACGGCGATCATCGGCGTTCTTGCTTTCATTTACGGCACCGGCGCCGGTTGATTTAGAGGGAATCGAAAATCATGCAGAGCTTTTTCGACAAACACGGCAAACTGCTGAAGAACGGATCTTTCGTCGGTATGATCGGCATTCCGTTTCTTCTATATTTCGCCGCCATGAACGATGCCATGGGACTGGTCTATGTGCTGCTTGGCCTGATGGGCCTGAGCATGCTCGTGGCCATGAAGGTGGGTTAGAAAGCCAGGTTTCCACCGTGTTGGACTTGTATCCATTTGCGGCTCCGTTTATCCGCCTGCTTGATCCCGAAACCGGGCATCGGCTGGCTATCGGGGCGTTGAAGCGCGGACTGGTTCCAGCCTGCGGCAAGTTTGATGATTCCGTTCTTCGAACGACGGTCTGGGGCCGCGAATTACCCAACCCTATCGGAACCGCTGCCGGTTTCGATAAGAACGCCGAGGCCGTCGACGCTGTTCATCTGCTCGGGTTTGGCTTTGCCGAAATCGGCACGGTTACACCCCAGCCCCAACGCGGCAACCCCAAACCCCGGCTGTTCCGCCTTTTGGCCGACGATGCGGTCATCAACCGCATGGGCTTCAATAACGAGGGGTTGGAAGTTGTGCTGGCCCGCCTGAAAGCGGCGTCGCGCAAGGGCATCGTGGCCGTCAACGTCGGCAAGAACAAGGACGCCGAAGACGCTGTTGCCGATTATGTGACGGGCGTCAGCGCGGCGGCGGAATTGGCGGATTTTCTGGTTCTCAACGTTTCTTCACCGAACACGCCGGGACTGCGCGGCCTTCAGAAAAAGTCGGAATTGGGCTCTCTTCTGGAAGCGTCCATCGCGGCGCGAAACGGGTGCTCAGTGCCAATTCTGGTCAAGGTCGCCCCGGATTTGTCCGATGACGAATTGAAGGACATCGCCGGAACCTGTCTGGACGTCGGCATTGACGGGATCGTCGCCACCAACACCACGATTTCACGGCCCGATGGGTTGCGCGATCCGAACGCCACGCAAGGCGGCGGTCTGGCGGGCCGCCCGCTGTTTGAGTTGTCGACGCGCATCCTGCATCGGCTGTATGAACTGACCGACGGGAAGGTGCCGCTGGTCGGAGTTGGCGGTGTTTCCAGCGGGGCCGACGCCTACGCCAAAATTCGCGCAGGGGCGTCGCTGGTACAGCTCTACTCGGCGATGGTTTTTGCCGGGCCCAATCTGGTTAACCGGATCAATCGCGATCTTGCCGCACTTTTGCACCGCGATGGTTTTGCTGGTGTTAAGGATGCGATCGGAGCCGATCACGCGTGACCAGCCACTTCATGGTGAAGGGTGCGAACAGGATCAGGAAACCCAGCCGCAACAGGTGATGGGTCGCGACCATTGCCGGGTCGATGTTCAGGGCCACGGCGATAAGGTTCATTTCGGTAACCCCGCCGGGCGAAAACGCCAGCATCAATCCCTGAAAGGGCAGGCCGGTCAACTCGCTGGTCAGTAAGGCGAATACGACGGCTCCGCCCAGCATGGCAACGGCCATGACAACGGCTGATTTCACAATCCCGAAGACATCGCCTAGCGTTATGCCCGTAAACCGGCAGCCGACGGTGGCGCCGATGATAACCTGGGCCAGGGCGATTAAAACGCCAGGGGGAAAGGCCGATGTCAGTCCACCCAGATGGGCTGCGGCGCTCATGAACATCGGGCCCGAAAGAATGGCGAAGGGAATTCTTATCAATCTGGCAAGGAAATATCCAAAAATTCCGCAGGCAATAAGGATCAGGGCGTCGGGTCCGCTCAGATCGCCGAATTCGCCAAGTGCGCCGGTTCCGACCGATTTGAAACCATAGAAAAGCCGGTACCAGGCGGGGATAGCCAGAATGGTGATGGTGATGCGAATTGAGTGAATAAGCGAAATGGCGCGCTCGTCTCCGCCCAGTTCGCCGCCGATGATGACCATCTCGGAAAAGCCGCCGGGGGCCGCGGAGCAATATGCCTCAACCGGTCCGAAGCCGAAAAAGCGGCGCAGCCCGGCCCCCAGAACGACGATCATGACCATCGTGAAGCCAAGCAGCAAAAGGATGCTGGGTATCCAGTTCGCTGCCTGTGAAACGATACCGGGGGTAAACGCGCTGCCGATCATGACGCCCAGAACCGCAATCATCAGGTTGCGCAGCCGGTTGGGGGCCTCCACGGGGCCTTTGGTCGCCGCCACAATCGCCACCGCCGAAAGCGAACCGGTCATCCAGGGCAAGGGCATGTCGAGGACCCAGAACAGACCGCCGCCCATCGCGCCGATACCCAGAGCCAAACCCATTTTTGCAAAGGATCGAGCGCGCGCGCCGGTTTCCACATTCACGGGACAAATTGTTCCTTGATTATGCGTTCTTCAAGATTGTGTTCGGGGTCGAAAAGCAGTCTCGGCACGACGGTGCCATTGACCTCGACCGTGACGGTTTGAGCATCGCGAACCTCGCCGAAATCCGCACCCGCGCGCACCCGGCGCTGCATCGGATCGAGAATCTCGAAAACCACCTTCGCATTTCGCGGCAGAAGTGCGCCGCGCCAATGACGGGGCCGGAAGGCGCTGATCGGCGTCATCGCCAGAAGTTCGGCGTCCAGCGGCAGAATGGGGCCGTGAACCGCGTTGTTGTAAGCCGTGCTGCCAGCGGGCGTGGCCACAAGAACGCCGTCGCAGATCATCTCGTCCATACGTACGACGCCGTCGACATGAATGCGAATTTTTGCGGCCAGGCGCGTGTCGCGAAGCAGAGCGACTTCGTTAATTGCCAGGGCCTCGTGGTGAACGCCATGGATATCCTCAACGGCCATTTTCAACGGCGTCAGGTCAATCGCTTCGCATTCGGCCAGACGATCTGGAAGATTTTCGTCGCTGTAGGTGTTCATGAGGAAACCAACGGAGCCCCGGTTCATCCCGAAAATCGGTTTTCCTCTCTCCATGTACGCATGAAGGGTTTGCAGCATAAAGCCGTCGCCGCCGAGCGCGACAACGATATCAGCTTCTTCCGGCGCTACGTGGGTGTAGCGATCCTTCAGTCGGGCTTCGGCCTCACGCGCCTCCTTGTTTTTGGAAGCGACAATGGCGAATGTCTCGAATTTCATGGCGGTTGTAATTTTCCCTCCCGTTGCGGCGAACCGCACAACGACAGTATAGCCGAACCGTGTTATTTAGCCATGGGCGTAAATACCATCAGGCGAAACAATGGGCGGCTTCGTTGCCATCGACTTTGAAACGGCGAACCGGCACCCCGAAAGCGCGTGCGCGATCGGACTGGTGCGGGTTGTCGATGGGAAAATCATAGAGACGGAACACTTCTTGATCCGCCCACCGTCTCGGCAGTTTGTATTTACCGGGTTGCACGGGATCGGCTGGCCCGATGTCGAGAACGAACCGGCGTTTGCCGAGTTGTGGCCGAATATCGACCATTGGTTGCGCGGTGCGGATTTCTTGGCTGCCCACAATGCGCGCTTTGATCGCGGCGTCATGGATGCCTGTTGCGCAGCGGGCGCATTGCCGCCTCCGGCGCAGCCCTGGCTGTGTACCGTTCAGTTGGCCAGGGCCATGTGGGATATCAGGCCGACCCGACTACCCGATGTTTGCCGCTATCTGGCAATTTCCCTAAATCACCATCAGGCCTTGTCGGACGCGAAGGCATGCGCCGAAATTGTTATCGCAGCGCAAGAAGATGGATGGAGTTTTGCGTGATCACGCACGCCATTTTACGGGTTGTGTTTTTCCTTCTCGCGCTCATGGATGGCGCGCCAGGAAATATAGCTCTCGCCGACCGCGCGAACGCCAAGATCGCCGACCAGGGTTTCGGCCTTGATCCTCGCGGCCCCGGCATCCCGTTCCTGGAGCCGGATCAGGAAGAAATCTTTTGAATGGAAGGTGTAGCTGTCCCTTGAGCCCATGCGGTCGCGAAGAAGGGCGTCGCCCATCAAATGAAGCGCATTTGCTAGGCGATCGGTGCGGCCGCCGAGGGCGCGGAAGAAATCACCGAGATACAGAACGTAAACCGTTCCGAATGGGCCTCTTTCCTCGAACAAAACGCGTTCGGCTGACACGAGATAAGCGGCCTCGGCCTCTTCCGATCTGGGGGCTGCTTCAGGGGCCGGTTCGGCTCTCGGAACGAAGTTAGCCCAGTGCGATGGATTGACGTCGGCAACGGCAATGTTCAGTTGGTCGCGCATCTCACCCCTCCACGATAGACGAAAAACATATCGTCCATTACGCGAAAAAGTTTATGCGAGACTGGATGGGTATGCAGTGACGAGTATCACATTGCTGTAATTATTCTAAAAAATAGATAAAAAGCGAACTATCCCGAAAAATCATTCGTGACGAAGACTTTTGGTTATCCGTTGTTGCTGTTGGTCCGGCATTTTTTCGGCGCGGATATGTCGGAGGACGCTTCCTCAGCGGAAATGCTCTCCCGGGCAAAGCGATGGGCGCCGCGTCGTGGGCCTGCGCTATCGGGCTCCCTGACGGGCTCCGTGGCGGGTTGTTTTCCGTTCGATCCGGGCAGCGTTTTCCAGCCGTTGCCGTTTGCCGTGGAAAGATCGTCAAGGTCGGACTGAATAAACCGATCACCCAACAGAGTGTGCCCAATTTCGTTTGTCGCGGCTCTGGCTCGTCGCGACGCCTCGGCGTTGCCGATGTAGCCGAAGCGAAAAACAAAAAAACCGCCACCTCCGCCATGAAGTGAACACGAGCCCTCGTCGCCAACGTATTTGCGCAGGATGGATTCGCAAACGGAGTGGGCGTTCTCGGTGTTATCCGGCGAACCGGGCCTGGGCGTTCCGGGAAATTTGACGAGACGAAGGATGAAGACAGGGCCATACTTGCCCTGTTCTTCGACCAAGACATTCGCCAACGAGACGTTGCCCCGGGGCCCGCCACGCGAAGAAGTTTTTCTCCAAAGCGGATTTTCACCGGGAGTATTTGACCCCGTGTCGGCGCTAAAAAACCGCTTTCCCCTTACCGACGCGGGATCTCTTAAAAAGAACCCGGTCATACTTCCCTCAAAAACGATTGAAAATTTTCACTTCTTGTATACCGGCAGTATATATGCCTTTTGGGTGCCGGTAAATACTCCCAACTCGCAAAAACATATAAGGAAACCCCTAATAGTTGCAGGCTTTCCCCGACGTCGCGTCGCACGGCGCAGGCGGCGTTCAGCCGCCCGTAACATTCATGTGGCGTTGGACCGCGGGGGTATTTGTCGTGGGGTCGATCACGAAATCGTGACCCTTCGGTTTACGCGCGATTGCGGCGTCGATGGCCGCCGCCAACGTTTCGTCGCTTTCGCTTTCACGCACGGCGGCGCGAAGGTCCGCATGATCATCCTGCCCCAGGCACATATAAAGTTTGCCCGTACAGGTCAGCCGTACCCGATTGCACCCTTCACAAAAATTGTGGCTCATAGGGGTGATGAAGCCGACCTTTTTCCCGGTTTCGCCAACGCGCACGTATCTGGACGGACCGCCGGTGGTTTCGGTGATGTCGCTCAGGGTCCAGCGGCTTTCCAAACGTTCGCGAACCTCCGCCAGCGGAAGGTAATAATCCGTGCGATCGGCGTCGATCTCGCCCATGGGCATGGTTTCGATCAATGTCAGGTCGAAACCGCGTTCGCCGCACCAGCCCACCAGATCGGGGATTTCGGCCTCGTTGACGCCACGCAGCGCCACTGCGTTGATTTTTACAGCAAGCCCTGCCTTTGCGGCGGCATCAAGGCCTTCGAGCACCTGGTCGAGACGTCCGCCGCGGGTCAGCCGGTCGAAGGCTTTTGGATCAAGGGTATCCATGGACACGTTGACGCGCCGTACACCGCAATCGAACAATTCGGCGGCGTGTTTGGCCAACTGGGTCGCGTTCGTGGTCAGGGTCAGTTCGTCGAGATCGCCGCTGTCGAGATGCCGCCCCAACGAGCGAAAAAGGGTCATCACACCGCGCCGCACCAAAGGCTCGCCGCCACTTAGCCGCAACTTTCGAACTCCGCGATCTATGAAGGCGGTGCAGATTCGGTCAAGCTCCTCCAGCGAAAGGATTTCGGCCTTTGGCAGAAAAACCATGTCTTCGGCCATGCAGTAGGTGCAGCGAAAATTGCACCGGTCTGTTACCGAGACACGCAGATAGGTAATTTTACGTCCGAAAGGGTCTTTCATATGCCGGTTTGCCGTTTCCTGAAGAACTCTACGTTTGTTGGAACATAGTCATCTTTCCGCCATTCGTCCTCCCCAAATTTCTTGGGGTTATCGGCGCGTCAAAACACCGTATATTGGCTTGGCGCAAAGGATCGCGCGATGGGGGGTAACGGTGCCCGAACTTATGAATACCCGCGAGGTCGCGGAGTACCTTAGGATCAAGGAGCGCAAGGTCTATGACCTAGTGCGCACCAAAAGCATTCCGTGCACGCGGGTCACCGGAAAATGGCATTTCCCCAAGCGGCTGATCGACGCGTGGCTGGCCGAGGGAACCGATGTTCCGAGTGGCGTGGAACGCCGCGTCGCCTCGCCGCCTGCGGTCATTTCCGGCAGCCACGACCCGTTGCTGGAATGGAGTGTTCGCCAGTCGGGATGTGATCTGGCGCTGCTATCGGGTGGAAGCCTTGACGGCTTGCGCAGGTTCGTGGATGGCGAGGCAATGGTTTGCGCCCTTCATGTGCTCGATCCCGAGACGGGCGCCTACAATGTGCCTGCAGTGAAAGACTTGAGCGTGTCGGACGCCGTTCTCCTTGAATGGGCGCATCGCGAACAAGGGCTGGTGGTGACGCGGGGAAATCCCCTTGGCATCGCGGGGATGGCCGATCTGGGCGCGCGCGGCGTACGGGTCGTTCAACGCCAGGAGGGCGCCGGAAGCCGTATCCTATTCGATCACCTGTTAAACCAAACCGGCAAAAACCCCTCAGATTTGGAAATCCTTGCCGAGGTCGCGCGCAACGAAACGGACCTCGGTCTGGCCATTTCGGAAGGCAAGGCGGACGCCGGTCTGGCCGTTCGCGCGGCGGCCCAGGCCTTCGGGCTGGATTTTATACCCCTGCACCGGGAGCGCTGTGATTTGCTGGTGCGTCGGCGCGACTACTTCGAGATGCCCGTGCAAAAGCTGCTGGCTTATGCACGCTCGCCGGGCTTTTCCTCGCGGGCAGCCGAGATGGGCGGTTACGACGTGGGCGAAACAGGCCGGGTGGTCTGGAATTCTCTCTAGGTGACGGGTCGGGGCGCCTGCTTATTGAGAGTTTTCGACCGAGCGAAGGGTGCTGATTTCTTTCTTCCGACAATACCGTCAGAGCGGAAACGGAATGGAGGCTGAGGGTAGCCATTGCGAAATCGGAATGGCCTTCGCAGCATGGACGATATCAAGCGATATGATATTGAATCGGAACTCCCGCAATTCCTTGTTGAGCCGCGCAATCTGATCGTTCTTGAACGGGCCTTCCTTGGCGAAGTAGGCCAAACTGATATGGGGAAGGTAGTTCTTCTGGTCCGAAATGCCCAAAGCCAGGAGCAATTTGTTGCGCAGGGCGATCAACTCGTCGGGAACATGAACTTTTAGAAATACAGACATGAACGGTGCCGTTGTCCCGTCCACCTCTATCGAGTGGGCTACAGTTGGTCCCGTTGACGCGACTGCGCGGTCGCAGTGGTCCCGGACGACGTCAATCGGGGCGGAGAAATCCGAAACCAAGGTGATGTGCGGAGCGAAGATGGGCGTATTAAACTTCGATGCCAATTCAGAAATCAACGCGCGAAGTTCCGTGGTCGTATTTTGATCCGGCATAAGCCATAGTGAATGCACGTTGTATTTCCCCTCGTTGGCGGACGTGGGCATGACGAAATATACCTAGGCGCTTCCTCGCCGAACCAGTTCGGGCTTGACGACCACCGACATAGATGAAGCTTCCGGATTATCCACCCGTTTTTGCAAGGTTTCTGCGATTGCTTCGAGCATCGTGTCGACCGGGTTGATAACAGTGGTCATGTCGAAACATGGCCAGGCGGCCATCGGAATGTCGTCGAAACCAACCACCGCCAGTTGTTCAGGGATCTTTATATCCAGATATTTGGCGGCGTTAATCATGCCAAGGGCCACGGCGTCATTTACGCAAAAAACACCGTCAGGACGATCCTTGCCCTTCAACAATTCCATCCCTTTGGAAAACCCGTTTTCGTATGAAAAATCTCCATATACGATGGCGTGATATTCGAGCCCGGTGTCGGTGAGGGCCTGGCAAAAACCCTGTCTTCGCGACTCTTCGGAAAATACCTGCCGGACCCCGCCCACATACGCGATCTTCTTGCAACCACGTTTGATCAGTACGTCGGTCGCCATGCGAGCCCCTGCCAAATTGTCGCACCAGATGGAATCGGCGCCCTCCACGACTTGTCCCATACCGGTAAAGATCAATGGAACGTTGAGCCGCTTGCACTGCTCGACAATGGCGGGATCGACGCTGCCCGCCCGGACGATCGCCGCTTGCACCGGGTAGGTTAAGGCATCGCTGAGGGTCTTATTGATGTCTTCGTCGCGCTCCGAATGGACCAGCAAGCCCCACTTGGAATCGCGCTGGAGGCGTTGGGCAAGTTTGTCAAAGAAATACATGTCGTACATGTTTTCCTTGTTGCCGGAAACAACGGCAACAAGGTTGCTTTCCTGCTTAATCAACGAGCGGGCCAGCGCGTTGGGCCGGTATCCAAGCGCTTCTGCCGCAGCGACTACCTGGGTCCGGGTCGCCGGCGCTACGCTTGCTCCGGGCGTAAAGGCCCGCGACACGGCAGACCGAGACACTCCGGCTTTTCGCGCAACATCTTTGGCGGTAACTCGTTGGCCCATTAGCGAAGGTTCCCAGTGCTGGTTGTATCGCAACGTGATTCCACGTTCGGGAAAATAGATATTGCATTACTACATCGAAAGTGCAATCGTGTGCAACAAGGAATGCACACGATTGCAAACTGGCTCGCGATCAACGACGAGCCGTTGCTTCCGATACGTTAATAGGGAAAAGGCTGGGCATTTTCATGCGTGGTGTCGGGATTGATATTCAAAAGCTGAATGTCGGCTGCGGCAACCTTACCGACCTCCATGAACGCGACGTTTTGATCGCGACGGTGGGGCTCGTTGTGCTTTCGAGGTTTATCACGCTCATGTCTGACCGGATTCTGATCGAGGACCGCGACGTTTCCGCACCGCTCGATCTGTAGGCCGGAGAATAGTGGGGAGTTTCGCGGAATGGGTGAACACGCCCTTGAGGTCGATTCAATAGTCGTCAGCTATGGTGGCGGCGTGCCGGTATTGAAGGGCGTTTCCCTAGGGGTAGCACCTGGCGAATTCATTGCACTTTTAGGATCCTCAGGTTGCGGAAAAACCACTTTACTTCGGGCCATTTCCGGCTTTGTCCCTATTCAATCCGGAAACGTTAGACTCGCTGGCAAGGACATCACCAACCTCCCCCCCGACAAGCGTGAAATGGCGATGGTTTTTCAGTCGTACGCGCTGTGGCCGCATATGACGACGTCGCAGAACATCGCCTATGGCCTAAAGCTTCGCCGCATGCGGCAGGAAGCCGTTACGAAGCGTGTAGGGGAAATGATTTCGATGTTGGGACTTGAGGGTCTTGGCGATCGCAAGGTGACGCAGCTTTCCGGCGGACAGCGCCAGCGGGTCGCCTTGGGTCGAGCGCTGGCCGTCAATCTCCCCGTCCTCTTGCTTGATGAACCGCTGTCCAATCTGGATGCTCGGATTCGTCAGGTTATGCGCCACGAGATTAAAGCAATTCAACACAAACTGGGAATCACGGCAATCCACGTTACCCATGACCGGGAAGAAGCAATGGTGATGGCAGATCGTATTGTCATTCTGGATGACGGTGAAATCGTCCAGGTCGGAGCACCTGTCGACGTCTACAATCGGCCAGCTTCACCGTTTGTCGCATCTTTCATGGGTGCGGACAATGTTGTTCCGATCACGGTCGCACGCGAACAAAGCACAGTCAGGATTGCCCAGGGGCCGAACAATGACGCCGCCACTTTACCGATAAGTGCCGGAAGCGGAGATGGCGGAATTCACCTCGCCAATGGCGTTGACGGTGGGGTCAATGCGCATTTTCGCAGTGAAGCGGCGCAATTGGTGGTCGACGACGACGCCCCGACAACCAGCTTAGTTCTGCGTGGGAAGATCGTGCAAACATCCTATCCGGGAGGGTTCTACCGATACGCCATCGACGTCGGCGATCGGCGCTTCATGGTCGATGATCATCGACAGTTTTCGGTCGGCGTTGCGGCCGGCATTTGTTTGCCGGCCGATACACTGCACTTGTACCCGGCGTGAAAAGGGGACGCAAAAGCCGGGTGGCCGACGCCGAAAAATGGGAAGAAGAGCGTCCTGAATCAATATTGAGGAGGCTATCGAAATGAAACCTACTAGACTATCAACGCTGTTGATTTCCGCGGCTTTCGTTTCGGGAATCGGCGGAACCACAGCATCTGCCGAGACGATTTTGAACGTAGCAACGGCCGGCTCGCAAAATATGGTCGACTACGTTTCTGATTATCTCGGGCCCATGTTTGAAAAACAGAATCCCGGCGTGAAAGTTCGCGCCGTTGGCACCGGCCCTGGCGACGCCGGGTCGCAGAAGATTTTTGAGAAACTCTCAGCCCAGAGCCAGGCCGGTAACAAGAAATGGGACATTGATGTCGCCGTGGTTCACCAGAAAAAAGCTGGTGACATGGTAAACGCTGGTTTGCTCGGCAAATATAGAAACGATATCAAAACGGGCAAGCTGGTAACCCGCAGCACGGCCAAGATGGCTCTGGGAACGAATGTCGACGGTTTCGTCATGCCCATGTTCCATAGCCAGACCGCGCTTGCTTACCATCCGGAAATTGTAAAGAGCCCGCCGAAAACCTATGACGAGCTGATTGCCTGGACCAAAAAGTACCCCAAGCAGTTCGGCTACAACGGCATCAAAAACGGCATGTCCGGCGTCAGCTTTGTGGTTGGCTGGATGTATGCCTATACCGGTCAGGCGGCGCAGTTGATGGACGGCCCGTACGACGACTCGCTGAAAGGCAAGTGGGACGGCGTTCTGGCCAAGCTCAAAACCTTCAACGAAAACGTCAGCTTCACGCCGGGCAACGCCGGGACGCTCGACATGCTTAATCGCGGCGAAATCGTCATGGGGCCAGTATGGGTCGACATGTTCTATTCCTGGCAGGCCCAGGGCCGTGTTCCGCCGAAAATGAAGCTGCAGCTTATCGGCCCCGGCATGCCCGGTCAGCCGATGTACTACGTGATGCCCAAAATGGCTGCCAGTCAGGATTTGGCGAAGAAGTTCATCGCCCTGGCCACCAGCCCGGCGGTGCAGGCTGAAGGTATCGTGGCCAATTTCAATTGGTATCCCGGTATTGATGCCCAGCACGTGCAACCGGCTCTCGATCCGGCCGTGTGGGCGAAGTTGTTCACGGACGTGACGCCGGAAGAACTGGCCTCGAAGGGCAAGGCATTCCCGATTGCTCCGTTCTTCGATGACATCAAGGAAGCCTACGAGAAGAAGGTCGCGAACTAAGGTGATCTCCCTGCGGGCCCCCGGGGGAGGGTTCCTTCTCCCCCGGGGGCACTTTTCCGCTCCATCCGAAAGCCGGGAAAATGCGTGATAATCGGTTTCTTATGATTTGCTTGGTGGTGCCGGCCCTGTTGCTGGTAATCGCTCTGTTCATCTATCCGCTTGCATTTTCGCTGGTGACGGCGTTTGAGCGCGAGGGAGCGTGGACCTTCGCCAATTTCACCAAGGCTTATGACTTCTATTCGTTGGATATCTATTTCACGGTCATCATCATCGGAATTTCCACGGTTCTCATCGGCATGATTTCGGTGGCCATTGGCGGATACCTGACCCTCGGTGAAAATCCGTTGGCGGTTGCCATCCTTAAGTGGCTCTATCGCTGGCCGTTGTTTATTCCGTTTATCGTCGCCGGCCAGTTGATGCGCACGTTCCTCGCCAAAAACGGCATGATGAACAATATGTTTATTGAAGCAGGTTTGCTTGAACCGTTGCAGGCGACGAGTTTTCTCGATTGGCGAGGAATTGTCATTACCTTCGTCTGGAAGCAAACGCCTTTCGTTGCTCTCCTTGTGGCCGGTGCGATGGCGTCGCTCAACCGCTCAACCATAGAGGCGGCAAGGAACCTGGGCGCCAAGCGTTTGCGAATCCTCCTTCAGATCGTTGTTCCTCAAGTTCAGCAAACCCTTTCGGTCGGACTGATCTTATCGTTTGTCACGATGATGTCAGTGCTTTCGGTACCGATGATGCTCAATGCGAAAACGCCAACCATGCTAACCGTCGATATGGCGTTCAGAATTAATTCGTACGGCGATTACGGCGTCGCCAATGCCCTTGGTTTCATCTCGTACTTGATGACAGGAGTGGTCGCCTGGGTCTATTTGCGCCAAGGCGTTCGCAAGGGGGGCGCGCCATGATCCGGAATCTCTCGATGGGATGGTTTGCCCGCGCGCTGATCCTTGGTCTTCTTGCATTCATCATCTTCGGGCCATTGTTGAATATGGCCCTGTGGGCGGTTACCGAGAAATGGTATTTCCCCCACAAACTACCGCTTGAATATGGTTTCCACTATTGGGAGCGGGTGTTCCGGCCAACCGGCCATGCCATGGAATCGCTGTCCGTCAGCATTGCCATCGCCTTGTTCACGGTTGCGGCCTGTCTGGCGGTTTCGATCCCGGCCGGCTATGCGCTGGCGCGAAGAAGCTTGCCCTGGCGTTCACTTTTCCTGCTGGCATTTTTGCTGCCTCAGGCGTTTCCTGCGGTTGCCGTTTACATCAACATTGGCAAGATTTTCTATACCATTGGATTGAACGGTACGATCCTTGGCGTTGTTCTGGTTCATACGGTGCATGGGCTGGTGTTTTCGGTTTGGATTTCGACGGCGGCTTTTTCGGCAATCGATTCAGAACTGGAAGAGGCGGCACGCAACATCGGTGCTTCCGGCCTG
>JABGRG010000227.1 GCA_018648445.1 Rhodospirillales bacterium
CGTAACCAAGAGCCTGGTGGAACTGGACGTCAATCACGAAGATGTAGCCATCGTTTCCGGCATCGGTTGTTCGGGGCGCTTCACCACCCACACCAGCGTCTATGCCTATCACGGTGTCCACGGCCGGTCCCTGGCGGTGGCCACGGGGCTCAAGGTCGCGCGCCCCGATCTTATGGTAATGGCCGTCGGCGGCGACGGCGACGGCTTCGCCATCGGTGGCAACCACTTTATCCATGCCTGCCGGCGCAACATCGATATGACGTATATCGTCATGGACAATCAGGTCTACGGCATGACCAAGGGACAGGCGTCGCCGACCACGGCGGCCGACTGGACCCAAAGCAAGCTCACGCCCGAGGGACCCGGCGCCACCCCCTATCAGGCTTTGCCGGTAGCGCTGTCCACGGGGGCCAACTTCATCGCCCGTGCCTTCGCCGGCAATCCAAAGGAAACGATCCGCATCATCGTCGAAGCGGTGCGCCACCCCGGCTTCTCGTTCGTCGATATCCTCACTCCGTGCGTCGCCTTTCAACCCGAACAGTGGGGCTGGAAGGACGTTGTGCGCCCCGGATTCGCGGAGCCGACGTCCGATCCGGCAGAGGCCGGCCGGCGCCTTCTCGACGACGACGGCTTCAACCTCGGCGTGCTGTTCAAAGGTGACCGCGCTCCCTTCCATGTGCCGGCGAAGGGAGCCGGCGACCTGGCAGGGATTAGACGCAAATTCACCCAGTAGACGAACCCCGCGACGGCTTGAACCGGGCCGCCATTTCAATGCGATAGCGGGCATTATCTTCACGATTACGTCATTTCCTCATTGGAGAGGATGAATGCTATCTCACCATGGTCATTTATCATTTTTGAGGAGATATACATTGCTGAAACACTTTGTCGCGCCGTTCGGGTTAATCTTCGCACTAATGGTTTTCCTCATTCCCGAGGATGCCGCCAGCGCCGAAGGGGGCGGGTTGATTGTCAAGAAAAGTGACTTTGACGTCATTAAGACCCTCGACCGGCTGGGGATTGCGCTGGAAAGAGCCGGCATAAAGGTGTTTTCGCGTATTGATCACGCGAAAGGAGCAAAAAGCGTTGGCATGGAACTTCCTCCAACTGCGGTAATCATCTTCGGAACCCCAAAGATCGGGACCCCCTTGATGATATCCAACCCAGCTATCGGACTCGACCTCCCCCTTAAAGCCGTTGCATGGAAGAGCAATGATGGAACCGTAAAACTTGCGTACACGGATCCTGAATGGCTGGCAAAACGTTACGGTATTAAGGACAAGGATAAGGTTTTCAAAAAGATGGCTGGCGCCTTGGCAAAGTTCACCGAGATGGCAGTCAAGCGGGGTGGGCTTCCCAAAATGTAGCGTCAAAGCCATTTGAGTAAGATGTTTGGCTTTCTTAAAATCCAACCTCTGCTTTTGATGTCGTGGACGGCTGCCACCGTCCGGCATCTGGGTGCCATATGATGGATTTCGTCCCCTAGGAGAAGGGACCGAAATACAGTTTCCACAAAGGTGGATGTCTTCCGGGGCATGTCGATTTCAACCCTGGGCGGCGGTTCGGACGGAGGGAACGGGGATCGGGCGGCTGACCTCCCAAGACCGGGTGAGCGGAACGAAGGACCATCTGCGCGGTATTCTGTGGATGATCGCCAGCGTCGTGGCGTTTACCGCCATGGGCTTGGTCATCAAACACCTCTCGTCACAAGTGGAATTGGCGATAATCGTCCTCTTCCGCCAGTGGGTAGTCCTTTTGATCTTGGTTCCGTGGCTGATCCGCTCTGATGCGCCGGAAATTCTCACTCAGCGTCTTGGCACCCACACCATCAGGGCGCTGCTGGCCCTCTCGTCCTTCGCCTGCTTTGCTTACGCCGTTGGAAAACTCATACTGGCCGACGCTACGGCGCTTACCTTTACCAGCCCGCTGTGGTCGATCCTTGTTTCAGTGATCTTTCTGGGCGAACCGGTTCGCATCCGCCGCTGGACAGCAACGGTAATCGGCTTCGTGGGCGTACTCTTCATCGTCAAGCCGACGGGTAACGTCGCCCCGGCCATGTTGGTGGCCCTGGCGGGCGCCATTTGTGTCAGCCTCT
>JABGRG010000228.1 GCA_018648445.1 Rhodospirillales bacterium
ATCCAACTTCAGCTTCGGTCTGCCCAACCGGCATGGCCTGAACGCTGCCTTCCTCAGCATGTCTATCGGTGCCGGGCTCACGTCCGCCATCATGAACCCACTGCACGATCAGGAAATGGCCGCTGTTAAGGGCGCCGACATCGTCATGGGCAAAGACCCCAACTGTGGCAAATGGATCAAGAAATTCCGTGAACCCGCCGCACCGGGTGCCGAAGGTGCTGGTGCTGGTCGCCGTGAAGGCCGTCGTCGTCGTCGCTCTGCCTAAGTCGTTAAATGCCTGGAGAAGAATACGTGCCTGAAAGTGGACAAGAAGAAGCGTTAATCGTCTTCACCCCGTCGGGTAAACGGGGCAGTTTTCCTGTTGGTACACCGGTTCTGGAATGCGCCCGTTCGCTCGGCGTAGATGTGGACTCGGTCTGTGGCGGTCGTGGCATCTGTGGCCGCTGTCAAATCCTGCCCAGTATTGGCGAGTTCGCCAAGTTCGGCATTACCTCCGCGCCAGAACATCTCAGCGAACCCAATGACGTTGAAAAGCGTTATGACGAAAAGCGCGGCCTGAAACCCAATCGTCGTTTGGGCTGTAATACCAAGTTGCTGGGCGACTGCGTCATCGACGTGCCGCCCGACAGCCAGGTCCATAAACAGATCGTGCGCAAACGCGCCGAGGTTCGCGATATCGAGCTCGACCCGGCGATCCGGCTGCATTACGTCGAGGTGGAAGAGCCCGACATGCACAACCCCACGGGTGATCTGGAACGCCTGCTCACGGCGCTGAAAGATCAATGGGGTCTGGAGAATTTGGAAGACTGCGATCTGCACGTATTGCACGGGCTTCAACAGGCCCTCCGCAAAGGCAAATGGCAGGTCACTGTTGCCGTCCATCGTGGTTTACGCGTGACCGCAATCTGGCCCGGTTTCCGGGACAAGGTTTACGGCGTGGCCTTCGATGTGGGATCGACCACCATCGCCGGGCATTTATGTGAGCTCCTATCGGGTGAGGTGGTATCTTCCTCCGGTATCATGAACCCGCAAATCCGTTTCGGCGAAGACCTCATGAGCCGGGTATCTTATGTGATGATGAACCCCGGCGGCGACGTTGAAATGACAAACGCCGTGCGTGAGGCCATCAACCACCTGACCAACGAGTTGGTGACCGAGGTGGACCTGACCACCGACGACGTGCTCAACGCCACGTTCGTGGGCAACCCGGTTATGCATCACCTGTTGCTGGGTATTGATCCGATCGAGCTGGGCGGCGCTCCTTTTGCGCTGGCCACTAATTCCGGCATGACCCTATGGGCGTCGGAACTTGATCTGGATATGCACCGCAACGCCCGCGTTTATGTGCTGCCGTGCATTGCCGGACACGTGGGTGCCGATACCGCCGCCGTTGTATTGTCCGAATCCCCACACCTGTCTGAAGAAATTGTGCTGGTGGTGGACGTGGGAACCAATGCGGAGATTGTGCTGGGCAGCAAAGACCGCCTGCTCGCCGCCTCATCGCCCACCGGGCCAGCGTTTGAAGGCGCGCAGATTTCGGGCGGCCAGCGCGCTGCCCCCGGTGCCATCGAACGCGTTCGGGTTGATCCGGAAACGCTGGAGCCTAAATTCAAGGTTATCGGCTGTGATCTATGGTCCACCGAAGACGGCTTTCAGGAAGCCACAGAAAGCACCGGCGTTACCGGCATCTGTGGTTCTGGCATCATCGAGGTTATCGCTGAGATGTTCCTGGCCGGTATTATCACCACCGATGGTGTGATCGACGGCTCAATGGCCGCCAAAAGTGACCGCATCCAGCCAGACGACCGTACGTTCAGCTACCACGTTCACGCAGGTGAGGTCACCGTGACCATCACCCAGAACGACGTGCGGGCCATCCAGCTAGCCAAGGGTGCACTCTACGCCGGGGCCAAGCTGCTCATGGATAAGCTAGAAATCGAGAACGTGGATCGGATCGTGCTGGCCGGTGCGTTTGGCAGCCACATCGATACCAAATACGCCATGGTGCTGGGCATGATCCCCGATTGTGACCTGGACAAGGTTTCCTCCGCCGGGAATGCGGCGGGTACAGGCGCGCGCATCGCGCTTTTGAA
>JABGRG010000108.1 GCA_018648445.1 Rhodospirillales bacterium
GGTTTCCACGTTCTGACGGAAACCCAGTTGCTGCCGGGCATTCTGATGCGCAACGCCGGGCTGAAGTTCATTTGCCGCGACGTCGATTTGCGGGTGGAAACCACCAACTCGATGTTCACGCAATCTTACGCGAAAGATCAGGTGATCTGCATTCCCATCGCCCACAACGACGGCAATTACATGACAGACGCGGACACGCTGAAAATGCTTGAGGACGAGGACCGGATCGCTTTCAGGTACTGCGATGCGGCGGGCGGCATCGGTGAGGCCGGAAACCCCAACGGTTCCATGGCCAACATCGCGGGCATCCTCAACCGGCGGCGCAATATTCTGGGCATGATGCCGCATCCCGAACGGCTGGCGGATCAACTTTTGGGCGGTATTGACGGTCGACCGATGTTTGACGGTCTGGTGGAGGCCTTGGCGGCATGAGCAATATCACTCCGGAAATCGTGAAAGAACACGGCCTGACCGAGGACGAGTACGACAAGGTTCTCGAAATCATGGGGCGCGAACCGAACATTACCGAGCTTGGAATTTTCTCGGTGATGTGGAGCGAGCACTGCTCGTACAAATCGTCCAAGAAATGGCTGAAAACCCTGCATACGGAAGAGCCCTGGGTTATCTGCGGTCCCGGCGAGAACGCGGGCATCGTCGATATCGGCGATGGTCAGGCGGCCATCTTCAAGATGGAAAGCCATAACCATCCGTCCTTCATCGAACCCTTCCAGGGGGCGGCGACCGGCGTCGGCGGCATCATGCGCGACATCTTCACCATGGGCGCGCGCCCCGTGGCCAACATGAACGCGCTGCGTTTTGGCCGCCCGGACCATCCGAAAACCAAGCATCTGGTCAATGGCGTGGTTGCCGGTATCGGCAGCTACGGCAATTGCATGGGCGTGCCCACGGTCGGCGGCGAATGCGAATTCGACACCAGCTACGACGGCAACATCCTGGTCAATGCCATGACCGTCGGCGTCGCCGATACCGAAAAGATTTTCTATTCGGCGGCGGCGGGTGAAGGGTATCCGCTGGTGTACGTGGGATCGCGCACGGGACGCGACGGCATTCACGGCGCGACCATGGCGTCGGCGGAATTTGACGACGACACCGATGAAAAACGCCCCACGGTTCAAGTGGGTGACCCGTTCACCGAAAAGCTGGTTTTGGAAGCCTGTCTGGAACTGATGGCGACCGACGCCATTATCGGCATTCAAGACATGGGCGCCGCCGGTCTGACGTGCTCGACCTTCGAGATGGCGTCCAAGGGCGGCGTCGGCGTGGAAATGGACCTTGATCTGGTTCCCAAGCGGGCCGCCGACATGACGGCCTATGAGCTGATGCTTTCGGAAAGCCAGGAACGCATGGTCATGGTTTTGAAACCGGGCCGTGAGGAAGAAGCCCGCAAGATTTTCGAAAAGTGGGAATTGAATTTCGCGGTTATCGGAAAGCTGACCGATACTGGGCGTCTGGTTCTGAAAATGGGCGGCGAGATCGTCGGCGATCTTCCGATCGACCCCTTGGCGGAAGCTTCGCCCGAATACGATCGGCCCTGGGTTCCCACGGCAAAACCCGCCGTTATTGATGCAGCCGATGTTGCCGCGCCCAACGATCCGTGCGCGGCGCTCAAACGCATGATCGGTTCGCCCAATTTCGCGCAAAAGCGCTGGATCTGGGATCAGTACGATCACATGGTCATGGGGGACACAGTCCAGCGTCCGGGCGGCGACTCAGCCGTTGTTCGCGTACACGGCACGCAAAAAGGACTGGCCGTCACCACCGACTGTACGCCGCGTTATTGCTATGCCGATCCGTTCGAGGGCGGCAAGCAGGTAGTCGCGGAAAGCTGGCGCAACATCACCGCCGTTGGCGCCAAACCGCTGGCCATCACCGATTGCCTGAACTTCGGCAACCCGGAACGCCCCGAAATCATGGGCCAGTTCGTGGGCTGCATCGAAGGCATGGGCGAAGCCTGCAGGACGCTGGAGTACCCGGTTATTTCGGGCAATGTCTCGTTCTACAACGAGACCCGCGGCGAAGGCATCCGCCCGACCCCGACCATTGGCGGTGTCGGTGTCCTTGCCGATGTGTCGAAGGCCGCAACATGCGCGTTCGAGGCCGAGGGCGATGACATTGTGCTGATCGGCGAAACAACCGGGCATCTGGGATGTTCTGCGTATCTGGTCGAAATCGAGGGCCGGGATGCAGGCGCGCCGCCGCCGGTCGATCTGGCCATCGAGCGGCGCAACGGTGATGCCGTGCGCGGCATGATCGACGAAGGCGTCGTTTCCGCCTGTCATGACATTTCTGACGGCGGCGTTTTCGTCGCAATGGCCGAAATGGCAATGGCTGGCAACATGGGCGCAGCCATTGATGTGCCCGATACCGGCATTCCCCTGCACGCATGGCTGTTTGGTGAAGATCAGGCGCGTTATGTGGTGACCTCACGCGACGCCAAAACCGTTCTCGCCAAGGCCGCTGACGCGGGCGTTCCAGCAACTGTTATCGGTCGCACGGGAAGTGACCGGTTGACGGTGGGCCCATCACTCTCCATATCGGTAAGCGAGCTCAAGAGCGCGCACGAAGACTGGATGCCGAAATTTATGTCGGCGCCGTAATAACGGAGAAACGCCATGGCCATGGACGCTGGTGAAATCGAAAGCCTTATCAAGGGCTCCATTCCCGACGCCGAAGTGACCATCGAAGACCTGGCGGGGGATGGCGATCATTACGCTGCCCGCGTGGTTTCGGCCTCTTTCAAGGGACAAGCGCGCGTCAGGCAGCACCAGATGGTATATGCGGCGCTGCAGGGGCGCATGGGTGAACAACTTCATGCCCTTTCCCTGCAAACCGACGTGCCTGCCGACACCTGAAAACCAAATACCCGGAGAGACACTCAATGAACGACACCGCCGTAGCCAAGCGCATCCAGCAGGAAATTGACGAAAACCCCGTGACGGTATTCATGAAGGGGACCCCAATGTTTCCGCAGTGCGGGTTTTCTGCTGCCGTTGTTCAGGCGTTGTCCCTTCTGGGCACCAAGTTCAAGGGCATTGACGTATTGACCGATCCGCCGCTTCGCGAAGGAATCAAGGAATTCAGTAACTGGCCGACCATCCCGCAGGTCTACGTCAAAGGCGAATTTGTCGGCGGCGCGGACATCGTGCGCGAAATGTACGAAACCGGCGAACTGGCCACCTTCCTGAAAGACAAGGAAATCGAAATCGCCGACTGACTGGGCGACGATTTTCCAAAGTGAAAGGGCCGCCCCGTAAGGAGCGGCCCTTTCCGTAATCGGTATGTCGAACCGGTGTTTAACGCGAGTAATACTCGACCACCAGGTTCGGCTCCATCTGGATCGGATACGGGACGTCGGCCAGCTTCGGCGTGCGCACGAAGGTGCCCTTCATCTTTTTGTAATCGACGTCGATGTAGTCGGGCAGATCGCGCTCGGGCGATTCGACGGCTTCCAGAACCAGGCCCAGATCGCGCGATTTCGCCCGGATCTCCACCACGTCGCCTTCGCGAACCTGATAGGACGGGATGTTAACGCGCTTGCCGTTGACCATGATGTGGCCGTGGCTGACGAACTGGCGCGAGGAAAACACCGTGGGAACGAATTTCATGCGGTAAACGACGGCGTCGAGACGGTGCTCAAGGATGCCGATCAGGTTTTCCGAGGTGTCGCCGCGGCGGCGCGAGGCTTCGGCGTAATAGCGGCGGAACTGGCGCTCGCTGATGTTGCCGTAATAGCCTTTCAGCTTCTGCTTGGCGGCAAGCTGCAATCCGAAATCGGAAGGCTTGCGGCTGCGGCGCTGGCCGTGTTCGCCGGGGCGGTAATCACGATTGTTCAGGGGGCTTTTGGGGCGACCCCAAAGATTAACGCCGTAACGGCGGTTAATCTTGTACTTCGCTTGAAGGCGCTTGGTCATGTTTATTCATCCAATTTCATATTGTGTTTTTTATGTCCCAATAGGCCCACGCACGGGCGGGGCTTCACAGCCCACGTTCTTGGGAATGAGGCGGCGGAGTATACGCATGCGCGGAGCAATGTCAATTCGGTAGGCGGTGCCGGGCAAACACCCCGATCTCCAGCCCTCAAACCAAGTGATTCTACCTGTTTCGCAGGCGTCGCTTCAAGTGAGAGTGCGCCGCAGTCGCAATTAATGATCAAGGCGCGGCCAAAAATTAGTTAGCAAAAACAATGTGTTACCATCTTCGATGTTTGCCGAGGTCGATTTTTCGACTCGTCACCGTTGTTCTCGGGGGCGATCCGGGCTATGATGTCGACGTGCCCCCCCAGGAGGTTTTCGTCATGAAAGACGGTAAATCTGTGGCGCGCCCCAAGCCCCAGACTGAGCAAATAAAGACGGAGTCCGTAATCGGGGACCCGCGCGATGATTTCCGCGGGCGGCTGGTGAAACACCGGAACCGGTTGCGCTCGTTCAAAGCACCCGGCGATGCAGGGCCACCTCGAAAAATCGCGCACAAGCATTGAAAAATCAGACGGGCTCGAGTTCGGTATCCCAATACAGGAAATCCCGCCAGCTTTCGTGAAGGTAATTGGGCGGGAACGATCTGCCGTTTTGCTGAAGCTCGTAGGCGTCCGGCTCCTGCGGTTTTCGCAGCGGATACATCCCGGTTCGTTGCGGGCGCCGGTTGCCCTTTCGCAGATTGCACGGTTCACACGCAGCGACCACGTTGTTCCACAGCGTGCGGCCACCACGGCTGCGCGGGATAACGTGGTCAAACGTCAGGCGTTCGGCGGCGAAACTGTAACCGCAATACTGACAGGAAAAACCATCGCGCAGAAACACGTTAAACCGCGTAAACGCCGGCCTTCGTGAAAGAGGCACATAGTCTTTCAGCGAAATGACGCTGGGCAGCTGCATTTCCCAACTGGGTGAGTGGATGGCGCGGTCATATTCGGAAATGACGTTGACCCGGTCCATAAACACGGCCTTCACCGTGTTCTGCCACGACCATAGGGACAAAGGGAAGTAACTCAACGGCCGGAAATCGGTGTTGAGGACCAGGGCCGGAAAGCGTTCAAGCGCCACGGACAACGGTCGTCTCCCTCTCGAATCGCGCGCAGGATACTACATGTTGTGCCTATTGCCAAATATTACAGCAATTATATTTGCTTAGCCGATTCTCTTCTTCTTAATTAGGCGTCACCCCGAAAGCCTCCATCAGAAATTTCTGACCGAGGCGAATGCATTCGTCGTCGATGCCGTGGGGCAGTCCGGGCCGTTCATGGGTGCTGACGTTCAGACCGAGTTCTTTCAACCCCTTTTCGGCCTCCGCCAGAAAGGCGAAGGGAAGCACCGGATCAGCGGTTCCGTGGGTCAGCAGGATGGGCGGTTTGGATTTAATCTCTTCTTCGAGCAGCTCCTTGCCCACCAGAATTCCCGAATAGCTGACGATGGCGGCCATTTGGCGAACGCGCCGCAGGCCCACATGCAGCGACATCATCGCCCCTTGCGAAAACCCGATCAGCGCCAGGTTTTCCTCGGTCAGTCCGTCCTTGGCAAGTTCGGCGTCGATGAAGGCATTCAGCAGGGGTGCGGCGTTCGCGGCCCCGGCCAGACGCGCTTCCTCCGTGAATTCGTTCAAACTGAACCACTGATATCCCATGGGCGCCATATCAAAACGAAACGGCGCGTTCGGTGAAATGAAGCGCGCATCCGGCAGGACCTGCTGGAAATAGGGGGCCAGGCCGATCAGATCGTTCCCGTCGGCGCCGACGCCATGCAGGAAGATAACCAGCTGTTTCGCCGGACCACCGGAAGCCGGGGCCAGTTCGGGGCCGTTCAATTGAGAGGCATCCGTCATCGCCAACCTTTTTTCTTCGTTCCATGTGCTGATAGAGAGTCGTAGCCGAACAAGCATGGTATTGTCACGCCATGACTGACACGAATAGCAACGCGATCACCCGGTTCGCGCCCAGTCCCACGGGACACTTGCACCTGGGTCACGCCTATTCGGCCATGTTCGCCGGGTCCGAAGCCGAGCGGCTTGGCGGGCGGCTCATTGTTCGCATTGAGGATATCGACCAGACCCGCTGCCGCCCCGAGTTCGAGGCAGCCATATTCGAAGATCTGGCGTGGCTGGGCTTGAGCTGGGAGGAATCCGTTCGCCGTCAGTCGGATCATATGAACGATTACGCCGGCGCGCTGGAACGACTGGAAGGAATGGGTGTCCTCTATCCCTGCTTTTGCACACGCAAGGACATCCAGCGCGAGATTGCCGGGGCGGCCAACGCCCCGCATGGCCCCGACGGCCCCGTCTATCCCGGCACCTGTAAGGCGCTTGCCAAGCATGAGCGAGCAAGGCGGATGAATGCGGGCGAACCCCACGCCATGCGCCTGGATATGGTCGCTGCAATTGAGCAAACCGGACCGTTAAGCTGGAACGACGGAAAGGCCGGAACGGTTGAAGCCACGCCGGAAATATTCGGCGACGTGGTTCTCGCGCGCAAGGACACGCCGACCAGCTATCATCTGGCGGTGACGCTGGATGACCATCTTCAGGACATTACCCTGGTCACCCGTGGCCGCGATCTGTTCGACGCCACCCATGTTCACCGGGTCTTGCAGGAGTTGCTGGGGCTTTCCACGCCCCATTACCATCACCATGAATTGCTGGTCGGGGCCGACGGAAAACGCTTCGCCAAGCGCGATGCTTCGCTGACATTGCGCGCCCTTCGCGCGGCTGGAAAATCCCCTGCCAATGTGCGCCAAATGGTCGAACGGGGACTATGCGCGCCCTTGGCGAAGGCCGTGGATTAGGGCGCCGTATTCGGGATGGTCGGGTTCGATATATCCGTGCCGGATCAAAAAATCGATCACCACCAGAGCGCAGTTAAACTTGAAATCCTCGGTCGTGCGAACGGTTTCGGCGACATCCCGTATGGGCCGCAGCTCGAAGGCCTCGACCTCGCCATCCGTGTTTTCGGGCACGAAATCGGGCGGCAGTTCCAGATCGTAGATGAACTCAACGTCGCGGCGCAGGCCTTCGGTCCGCTCAAAACAATAGGAAACGGCGCTGACGCCAACCGCCCTTGCCGCCAGCTCTTGGGGAATTCCCGCTTCCTCGCCGCATTCCTTGATCAGGTTGTCGCGCAACGACAATCCGGCGGGCTGGCCTCCGGCGACAATCTGATCCAGTTTTCCCGGCCCGGCATATTTCGACATGGACCGTTTGGCCACCCACATGGACACCTCGTCGCCCTGGCGAACGAAGCCGTTAAGGTGAACGCCGTAAGCGCGCACGCCGAAGGTCGCGACACAGGCACGCTCCATATTCATGACAGGTGGCGCGGAAAACGACCGCGAAACCGGAAAGAACTCGTCCCGCCACCCGGCAAAATGGCCCGACTGGCGCAGTTGCGATAAGACATCATGGACCGACCGGGTGCGGCCATGGAAATCGGAAAGCTGGGCATCAAGCCGCACACAATCGCGCGCGATGCGGAACACATCCGGGAATTCGCCCAGCACGTCCGCAAACCCGCGCCCGATCAGACCAACCTCGACGCCATCCACCATAAACGGCGCATAGGCCATCGGATCGAAGGACGCACACGCTTCGATGCGGTCAAGAAAGCTCACCGGGCGGCCCTGCGGCTCATGCGGCGGCGGATCGGCGTTTTTCCGAGGTCATCACGCAGCCCACGCAAACCAATTGACGAAGGGCCTGGGCCACCAATTCGGCCATCCGGGGCTCGACATCGGCCAATTGAACGTCGATCTGAATTTCCTCGGAATCTGCGCCGCAAAGGGTGCTGTGCCAGACACTGGGGATCAAACCACGGCGGGTGAAGACTTCGAGCACGCGGGGCATTACCGACGGGTCGACGGGCGCGTGAACGGAATAACATGCGGTGTTATACGATGGCGATGAAACGGATTTGGGCATAGCAGACATGACAAAACGACTTCCATTCTCGGGTTTCGTAAAGCGGCGAAGTTCCCGGACCTCAGGCGAGGGCCGGGCGCGTAATTCGCCGAATTTCGATTGCCGAGCTTGGTAGTCGTTTGTTCATAATGACTTGATCATACCCGCCACGCGCTCCGGGTCAAGGTGTGTTTGTTACGCTGTGTCTTGTCATCGGTGCGCGGCTATGCCAGCTTGGGGGTGTAGCGGTCACATAAATTGGTTTGAGGAAACCATGAAAATATCTGTTGGCAGGACTGAAAAGGGCGCCATTTCGATCGCATTCGGCGAGACGAAGGTCGAATTGAACATGGCTGAAACCAAGACCTTGCTTTTGGAACTGACCAAAGTTCTGCTCCCCGGAGCCGCTGCGGCCAAAAAACCGGCGGATCGTGCCAGCGTGCTGGTTAAGAAATTCCGGACCGCCAACGACGTCGGCATACAGAAGCTCCTGCGCGTCGCCGATCACGACGATCTCGTGGCTCTTTTGAAGTTCGGCGAAAACGATACCCAGCTCACCGGAAAGATTTACGGAAATATGAGCGAAAAATCCCGGAAGATCTTCGTTGAAGACCTTTCCTACCGTTTCAAGGACAACATCAGCGACGATGATCTGGGCGCGGCCGTAACCCGCCTTGCCGTCACCACGCGGCAGCTTGAGGACGACGGATCGCTGGTCTACGCCGAGAGTTGACGATTGGCCGCAGCAGCCGGCTAAGCCGCTGCAGTCTTTTTCGCCGCTGCCGCAGGCCTTGCCGCCGGGGTCGTATCCTTGTTATTTCGTTCCTTACCGCTGACATACGCCATGGCGCAATGATCCGCGCAGTAGGGCTTGCTGGGCACGGTGGGCTTGCCGCAGAACTGGAAATCAGGGGTGCCTGGCTCGCCGTGGGGCCAGCTGCACATACCCGAGCGAAGTTCCCGCAGGCGAATGATTTTCGGCTTTTCGGGCTTCGGCGCAGCCTTCTTGCGGATAGGCGATTGCCGCTTGGTCAATCCCATGCGGTGGGCCTTGCCGACGACGGCGTTCTTCGTCGTGCCTAGCTTGCGGCCAATTTCGCTGGTGGGGAGACCTTCGTTCCAAAGACGGATGAGTTCCGCGACTTGGGTTTCTGTCCAATCAACTGCCATTTTTTTGATATCTTTTTGTCACGCCGACCAAAAACGGGTCGGACATTATGTTATGGGCCATATTTTGGGCCTGGGACGACATCTCCCAACCGCCACGTCGATGATGCCGACGGGGGTGCGCGCGGATATTTACAGCACATGGACGTTTCAGGCAAGTACCGCGCCGAAAGATTGTTGGCCCCGGCAACCGGGCAACCGATATAATCGGCCGGGAAAACGCGGGAGGCATTGATGTCCGGTTCGGAAAATGAAGGCGTCGAATTGTGGAAAGAACGTGCGGCTGCTGAATTAAAGGGCCGCAG
Organism: Rhodospirillales bacterium; assembly: GCA_018648445.1. Next base: position 9,372 of record JABGRG010000108.1, read on the forward strand.
CGCTGACGATCTTGTTTGGCAGACGCCGGAAGGTCTGCCGATCAAAGCGCTGTATACGGCTGCCGATCTGGAGGCGCTTTCCGATACCGATACCCTGCCGGGATCGCCGCCTTTCGTGCGCGGGCCACGGGCCACCATGTACGCGGGCCGCCCGTGGACGATCCGCCAATATGCGGGCTTTTCGACAGCCGAGGAAACCAATGCTTTTTTCCGGGACAATCTGGCGGCGGGTCAAAAGGGACTGTCGGTGGCATTCGATCTGGCCACCCACCGGGGGTACGATTCCGATCACCCACGGGTTGTCGGCGATGTTGGCAAGGCGGGCGTGGCCATTGATTCCGTTGCCGACATGAAAATCCTGTTTGACGGCATTCCGCTGGATAAAATGAGTGTATCCATGACCATGAACGGCGCCGTCCTGCCGGTGCTGGCGGGCTTTATCGTCGCCGCCGAGGAACAAGGCGTGGCGGCCGAAAAACTGTCGGGCACCATCCAGAATGACATCCTCAAGGAGTTCATGGTCCGCAACACCTATATCTATCCGCCCGCGCCCAGCATGCGCATTGTCGCCGACATCATCGCCTACTGCGCGGGCAACATGCCGCGTTTCAACCCCATTTCCATTTCCGGCTACCACATGCACGAAGCGGGCGCGACCGCCGTGCAGGAACTTGCCTTCACCCTGGCCGACGGTCTGGAATACGTGGGCGCGGCACTGGCCACCGGGATGAAAATCGATGCCTTCGCGCCGCGCCTCAGTTTCTTTTTCGCCATCGGAATGAACTTCTTTATGGAAGTCGCCAAACTGCGTGCTGCGCGGCTTTTGTGGGCCGAGTTGATGGGGCAGTTCAAGCCTGCGGACCCACGTTCGTCCATGCTGCGCACCCATTGCCAGACGTCTGGCGTGTCGCTTTCCGAACATGACGCCTACAATAACGTGGTGCGCACCACCATCGAGGCCATGGCCGCCGTGATGGGCGGCACCCAAAGCCTGCACACCAATGCGCTGGATGAAGCCATGGCCCTGCCGACGCCGTTTTCGGCGCGCATCGCGCGCAACACGCAACTGATATTGGCCGAGGAAACGGGCATTCCCAAGGTCGTCGATCCGCTGGGCGGCAGCTTTTACGTGGAAAGCCTGACCCATTCCATCGCCGCCGAAGCGCGCAAGCTGATCGGCGAGGTTGAGGAAATGGGCGGCATGACCAAGGCGGTCGAAGCGGGAATGCCAAAACACCGCATCGAGGCCGCCGCCGCGCGCAGGCAGGCACGGATCGACCGGGCCGAAGACACGGTCATCGGCGTCAACAAGTACCGCCCCGAGGTTGACGAAGACATCGACATTCTGGTGATCGACAACGCCGAAGTGCGCAAATCCCAGATCAAACGATTGGGACAGGTGCGCAAAGCGCGCGACGAAGCGGCCTGCCAGCGGGCGCTGGAGGCGCTTACATCCGCCGCCGCGTCCGGTGATGGCAATTTGCTGGAACTCTCGGTCATCGCCACGCGCGCGCGCGCCACGGTGGGGGAAATTTCGGACGCGCTGGAGACGGTGTTCACACGCTATCGGGCGCAAACGAGCACTATCTCGGGCGTCTACGGCGCGGCTTTTGAAGGGGATGAAATGTTCGCCGAAATTCGCAAGGAAGTCGCAGCATTCGCCGAAACCGAAGGCCGCAGGCCGCGTATGCTGGTGGTCAAGCTGGGCCAGGACGGCCATGACCGTGGCGCGCGCGTTATCGCCACGGCCTTTGCCGACATCGGCTTCGATGTGGATATCGGCCCGCTGTTTGAAACCCCCGCCGAAGCCGCCCGCGAGGCAGCCGAAAACGACGTTCACGTCATCGGCGTTTCGACCCAGGCCGGCGGCCACAAAACCCTGGTGCCGGAACTGATCCGCGAACTGGCAAAGGCCGACGCGGGCGACATCGCCGTCGTTTGCGGCGGCATCATCCCCACGGCGGATCACCAATTCCTTCAAGAAGCCGGTGTCGCCGCCACCTTCGGCCCCGGCACCCACATCCCCACGGCGGCGCTGGAGATTTTGGGGGTAATTAAAGGCAAACTGTCGCCGTAACCCCGATGATTGAATTTGAGATATGCGATATTTCGGCTTATCCTGAACAACGTTGGGTTTAACGGAAGTTTATCGGCGCATGAAAAGTATATTGCCCGTTTTCTGGATGATGGTTTGCCTGTTGGCGACGTTTCCCGGCATGGCTGACGATGTGCGTCTGCAGCACCTCATTTTGCAAGCGCAAGAGGCGATTGCGCGCAACGACGATGCGGAAAAGCACCGTGTTGTTGGTGAAATATATGAGCTGACGACAGGCATGGACCCCACGTTTAAAGATTCGACCGAATCTCTTTCTGATGAAGAATACGAAAAGCGGAGATGTCTCTATCACAAGGCCATCGCGCCACTGCGCACTCGGGAAGAGCTTGAGGTCATTCGCCATGAAGAACGGTTTTATGCGTACATAGCGGTCCAACAGGGAGAGACGGAAGACGAGGATTTGCGCATTAGAATGGAATGCGTGCAGGACAACGGCGAGCCTGTGCCCGAAGCCAAGGCCATGCATGAAGGCCTTGCCTGGGTAAAACGATTTATTGAATCCGACATCGCCGAAGCGCAAACCATGGCGCGGGAATACGACGAACTTAGTAAACTCCATCCGGACGACACCACTTATAAGTGGTTGAACATTGTGATGAACGCGTATGTTTATCGTAAACGCGCTGAACTTGATCCCAAAAACTCAGAACAACGGTTGATCGCGCGCAACAATGAAGCGGAAAGAGACCGTATTTTTTCTGAAATATTTGAGCAGACGACAGGCCAGGACGCCAAGCTTGAAACTTTGCGTGATTCTCTTTCTCCTGAAGAATATGAAAAGCGGGCATGTCTCTATTTCAAGGCCACTGCGCCACTGCACACCCAAGAAGAACTTGAGCATCTCGGCCATGAAGCACGGATTGATGCATACAGATTTATAACGCTGGAGAAGACGGAAACCAACGCTTTGCGCATTAGAATGAAGTGCGTGCAAGACACCGGCGACCCTGTGCCCGAAGCCAAGGCCCTGCGTGAAGGTTTTGCCTGGGCAAAGCGACTGCATGAATCCGACATCGCTGAAACAAATTCCGTCGCGCAGGAATACGAAGCCCTTAGCAAACGCCATCCCGGCAATGAAATGTATCAGTGGTTTCACTTTTTGATGAGCTCGCTCGTTGACCAAAAACGAGCAAAACGTGATCGTGAAGAATCAATGCGAGATTTGGAAATTTCGACCTTTCGCATGACCCTAGCGCAACAGGCCAACCGGGGCGATGTTGCCGCGCAGTTGGAGATCGCGCGGCATCTCGAAACCGGCAACAAGTTCGAACAGAACACACATTTCGCTTATTATTGGTACAAACGCGCCCAGCAAAATGGCGGGGGAGAAGAAGCCCAAAAAGGAATGGACAGACTGCTCCCCCCGTTAACCGAGATCGATCTTATGCGGGTCAAACATTGGCTCGAAGATAAAATCCCCATGTATTGAGTTGGCTGTTTTCGAGGCTACTTGTTTTTCTCTAAACAGGCCTGATATCGCCGTGAAAACTCCTCAGCGTTTCGTCGAAGGTTCTCCCGTTTGTACTCAAGCTTTTGGAGAACCGTTTTATTCTTGGCGAGCGTTCGTTGGTTTATCTCAATCGCTTGTTCAACTATTTCCAATCTTTTATGGAGTTTTAATATCTCACGCCTACTTAGCCCACATTATTCATGACTACCGTCTTATTTGATCGGGGCATACGGCATCA
>JABGRG010000229.1 GCA_018648445.1 Rhodospirillales bacterium
CGGCGATGTCGGCCGGATCGCCGGGGACGATGGACAGCATGGCCGGCGGCAACCCGGCATCGTACAGCACATCGGCCAGAATTAACGCCGTCAGCGGTGTCTTTTCCGTCGGTTTCAGGACCATGCAGTTGTTGGTCGCAACCGAAGGTGCAATTTTGTGGGCCACCTGGTTAAGAGGGTGATTGAACGGCGTGATCGCACCGATCGCCTTCAGCGGCTCGCGCAGGGTGAAAATCTTGCGGCTTTTGCCATGCGGCGTAATGTCACAGGAGAAAACCTGGGCGTCGTCGGTGATGCAGAGCTGCCCGGACAGACTAAACACGTCGTAGGCTCGTCCAACTTCGTACAGAGAATCCTTTTTGCTGATGCCGCATTCGGCGGTGATCAGGTCGGAGATTTCTTCCCTGCGTTCGATCAGGATATCTGCGGCTTTGCGAAGAATATCCCCGCGTTCGCTGCGGCTGAGCGTTGGGGAATAGTCGGCGGCGGCTTGAAAGGCCTGGCGGACATGTTCGATCTGTCCCTTCGGGACGGTGCCGATAATGTCACCAGTGAAGGGGTTGAATACCTCGATCTTGCCCGGCGCGTCGACCAGTTCGCCGGCGATCCGCATTTTTTCGTGGCGAACTGCCACTTGTCCGTCTGGGCTCATGTGTCTGTCTCCTTTTTCGCAAACGGCGGGCCGTCCGCGCCTTATTGCATTTTGTTCAGGGCAAGGTCGAAAATGTCGAAATTGCGTAGGTGTGCATCCGCGGCAGGTTCCGAAACCGCCCGGTTACCCAACAACGGCACGCGCTGTTCACTGGTGCCGCCATGCGAACGCAGTGGGTCGGTCAGGCCCGACAGGTCATGGCGGTCAGCGCTGGTGCCGAGAGTTGTGTGCTTGGTGGAGACCACAATCAGGTCACCCATTCGGTCTTCCGGCAGGCCGAAACGCTTGCAACCCTCGGCGCGGGTCAGGGCGCAATCGATGGGTTCCATATCCAGCAAACCTTCTATAACCGGCCCCGTTTCCACCCCTTCCGGGATATATACCGTGGCGAAGGAACCAAGCGCTCCGTGATGGACGACATAGGGGTCCGTGATCGGAAGAATCACCCGCGCAGCGCCGCTGCCAAGGCGTTCATCCATCCAGTCCTGCAGGTAAAATACGTTGGGTTCGCCTGTTTCGGCATCATGCTTGGCGTTCATGCCGTGGTCGGCGGTCAGCGCGATGAGGCAGCCCATCTGTTCCAATTGTTCAAGATAACCGTCCATCATGACGTAGAAGTCGTTTGCCACAGGCGTCCCCGGGGCGTGTTTGTGCTGGATGTAGTCTGTGGTCGACAGATACATGATGTCGGGCCGGTCGCGTTCCATGAGTTTGACGCCGGCGGCAAAAACAAAGGCGCTGAGTTCGGCGCTGTAGACCGAGGGAACCGGAAGCCCGACCAGTTCCGGAATACCGGTGATGCCGTTTTCCTCGATGGTTGCCTCGTCAGCCTTTTCCGAGGAGAAACTTGCGGCCTTGCCCCGCGCCAGCGTAAGCCCGTGGCCGAGGAGACGCCGAAGTTTATCTTTCGCCGTAATCACCACGATCTTGGCGCCCTCGTCCTGGAAGGCCTTGAATATGGTTTCGACGCGAAGAAACCTGGGCTCGTTCATCATCACTTCCGCGTCGTCATCCCGGTCGTAAAAGAAATTACCGCAAATTCCATGCACTTCGGGCGCTACGCCTGTGACGATAGAAAGGTTGTTGGGATTGGTGAAACTCGGCACCACACAATCAGCCAGCCGGTTAGTTCCCTTTTCCAGAATACGCTGGAAAAACGGTGCACGGCCCGTGGCGGCGGCTTGCTCGATGTATCCGGGTTCGGATCCATCGATGCAGACAACGACGATTGGTTGTTTGGGCCATTGATAGTGACGGCCATTGATTTCTACGGCGGAGGGAGCAGTTTTCATGGAGACTCTGATATTTCTAATTCATTGGAGAAAAGAAAATACCAGCTTGATAGCCTATCGGTAAAATCGTAAAAACATGAAGCTTCATTGATTTAACCGATACATATAATATGTACTATAAGTGGCTAAGATCCTTTCATTT
>JABGRG010000109.1 GCA_018648445.1 Rhodospirillales bacterium
TCCAGTAGTTCCTGATCAAAATCAGCAGCCGTCTTGCGAGCCATAATTCTGCCCCCGATACAAACCACCCTGAAAAACCCTTCCGCGTTCGACTTTTTTGAACGCAATTAGTAATTAATATCATCAGAACGGTATTCAAGAAGGACCGGCGATTGACCGACCTGCGCCAACGCGCGCAAGGCGGCACAAACGGCTAAATTAATGGCGCAATAACCTAGACGAACCGGCCCAGACGGACAGCGGTCAGGCCGGGGGTCAGGCGTCTTGACGGCATGATCAGGACGCAATTGTCGTAGGGCGTGCGGATTTCCTTGTCGCCGTCCCAGCCGATGAGCGTTCCCGCCTTTTCGATAACCTCCAGCCCCGTATAGGGCTCGACGAAGCGGAATTCCTCGGTCTCGATGGTGATCGGGCCGGTTACTTCGATGACCTTTTGCTCGGGCAGTGGATCGGTAAGGTACGGAGCCGCGAATTCGGCGTCGATCATGTCGTAGTTCAGCAAGAATCGCAGCGTGGTTTCGCGGGCAACCCAGGCGCTTTTCTGTTCCCAGTGCTGGCCGCACTCCACCAGAAGCGCATTTTTTGGGCTGGCTTCTTCCCAAAAATCGCCGTAGTCGCGCATGCGGCGTCCGGCGGCGTGCCCTTGATCGCACATGACATGGGCCGGATATCCGATATCACGGGCAAGCTGACGCCCCTTCATGGTCGGTCCCGCCAGCATCAAGGGCGCGGTGGCGTGCTGCATGGAATGCAAGTCCAGAAGGAAATCCACCTGATCGACGATGGGCCGCACCTCGCGGGCGCGCCGCGTCTCTATCGTATCGCGATCCCCGTCCAGAACATCGACGCCCCAAACCCGGTTGAAGTCCTCATCCACCCAGCGAGACGCGTTGGGGTCGTCGGGATCAAACGCCTCAAACGCGGCCACGTTGAAAAAGCCGAGAGTCAGTTTTCCGCAGGCCGGGCGCACGTTGTTTTTGAACAGAAAATCCAGCGCGACGGGGCCGCAAATCTCGTTGCCATGCACGATGGCCGAAATCATCACATGCGGCCCGGCGATTCCGGAATCGAACGTGGTTAAATAGTCGACGCCCGTGTTGCCCGCCTTGTAGGGGGTGATGTCAGGCGCTTGGATTTCGACCGGATAGGTGTTCGCATCAGCCACGTCTTGTCTCCCCCAACAATTTCCGATACCGGCCACGACCTACAGGACTTCGCGGCTGCAAATATCGGCAAGTCCGCGCATGAAATCCTCGCATTTCGCCACCTGCTCCAACGAAATAAACTCGTTGGGCTTGTGCGCCTGGGCGATGTCGCCGGGCCCACAAATCACGCTCGGAATTCCGGCCAGTTCATCAAACAAGCCGCCTTCCGTTCCATATGCGACGCGCCCGGTCTTCGAGTTGCCGCAAAGCTGCGTGGCCAGCGCCACGACCGGAGCGGCCGCGGCCGTTTCCAATCCGGGAAACGAGAACTTCTCGTCCCATTCAAAGCCGGTATCGGAATCAACGGCCTTCATCAACGGTTCCAGCGTTTCGGCGGCATAGCCTTTTACTTCAGCCAGAAGCCTTAGCGGATCGTCGGTGGGAAGAAAGCGGAACTCAAACTCGAACAGGCAGTCCCTGGGAACGATGTTAAGCACCGTCCCACCCTCGATTTTACCGACATGGGCGGTCGTGTGGGGGATGTCATAGGCCGAATCCCGCGCCCCTTCAGCTGCCATTCGCCGGGCGATGCCCTTGATGAAGGCAATCAATTCGGCCGCATATTCGATGGCGTTAACGCCCGTCGGCGCCAGCGACGAATGACACTCCCGCCCATGAACATGAACACGGGTGCTGACGTTCCCCTTGTGGCCGGTCATGACCTGCATGTTCGTCGGCTCGCCGACCATCCCCATGATCGGTTTGACGTCCATGGCATTGATCGCCTCGATCAACGAACGTGCGCCGAAGCATCCAACCTCCTCATCGAAGGAAAAGGCCAGATGAATGGGCGTTTTAAGATCAGCCGCCAGAAAATTTGGGACATGTGCCAGGGCCACAGCGACAAACCCCTTCATATCCGCCGTGCCGCGCCCAAAAATCTTTTGGTCGCGTTCTTCGACGACAAAGGGGTCGCCCGACCATTCCTCGCCGTCCACGGGCACCACGTCCGTATGCCCCGAAAGCATGATGCCGCCCCGGTCCTTCGGCCCAATGGTCGCGAAAAGATTCGCCTTGCGCCCGTCGGGTCCCGGGATCACCTCGCTTTCGACGCCGTAGGCCGCGAGGTAGTCCCGGATGAATTCGATCAGGTCCAGGTTGGAATTCCGGCTAACGGTATCAAAACCGACGAGCTTGCGTATCAATTGGACGCTGACGGGTTCGTCGGTACGTATCTGGTTCATTTGCAAAATTTCCTAATCAAAGCGCCGAAATCGGGAACACCCCGTCGCGCGCATTCTTGAACGGTAATGTGGTCAGTTCTGCCGGTCCCCAGTCGGGGGTGTCGACGATAATAATTTCGGCGGCCAGCTTTTCGTAAATGGCGCGAAAATGAGTTTTCGACCTGAGAACGATGATATCGAATTCAGCAGGATCGAAACCGAACTGCTTGAAGGGATCGTCATCGATGGCGCTCAGGCTGCGCTCTGTCACCCAAACGACGATGCCGCCCGCGTCAATCACCGCCGTGGGGCCGAGTTCAATCACCTGGCCGCCACGCATGGGACCGGTGCCCACATAGCTTTTTTCGCCGCAATAAATCACCTTTCCGGTCAGGCTGACGGGGCCGCCGGCGCGATCCGACGAATGGCCGCCGACGTCCAGCGTGACGGTCGCCCCCTCGCCTGCCGCCATGGCTTCGGCTGCGGCCGTCGGGTCCCAAAGATAGGGCACAGCGACGCGGCCCGGATTCTTCGCCTTGACCAAAGCGCGAAGGACCCACGTGCTGTCGTTCATTCGATCCGCGTGTTCCAGCAAAACCACCGGCTTTTTCGACTTGGCGTTCAATTCCCCGGCGCGCGCAATCCCTGCTTCGACCGAATAAACCAGATCGCGGTGCAGCAGTTCGTGACGTTGATCCCAGATCCGGGCGCACAGGTCGTCGCTCACCCGCCCCGCCAGTTCTTCATCGCCATCGGTCACGACCGCGACGGAAAACCCGATCTGCGGCACATCGGCATAGGCGAAACCGCAAAACACGGAAACGTCGATGACACCCTCTTCCTTGCGTTCCCAGTCGAAACCGGCATCCACGATATGGCTCAAGGGTTCAATCGCGGTGGCCGTGAAGATGCTGGGCAGGACAACGGGGACTTTGACGAGCCGGGTCACGGGCTCAATCTCGCCTCGCAACATGCGAACCATGCAGCGCGCTGCCCGTGCGCCGGTCTGCGCCATATCCACATGGGGCGAATAGTGATAGCCAAACAGGGCCGAGCAGGTTTCGACGATTTCGGGTGACAAATTCGCGTGCAAATCGAGGGCCAGCATGATTGGCAGATCCGGGCCGGCGGCGTTGCGAATCGCACGCATTAAATCAAGCTCGGGGTCGGTCCGGTTGGGGGTCGTCATGGCGCCGTGAAGAAAAATCAGAGCGCCGTCCACACGGCTGGCCGCACCCGCCATTCCGCCGCAAAGTTCTCCGCAATATGCATCGAAGGCGTCGTCCGAAGCGTTTCCGGCTGCCGAACAATCGGTATAGACCAGGGGAAGTATTTCGACGTCATCCGATTCGAGAGAATCAATAAAGCCACCGGCTACACTGGCCGTTCCGCGCATGGAGGAGACCAGATCGGCCCCTCGGCGCGCATTTTTTTCGAAGTCGGCGATGTGGGTTTCTTTGGGGAGAAACGAGGCGGATTCCAGTGCAAAACCGCCGATAGCAATACGCATTTTACGTTTTCCTTTCGTTAATCCTGCCAAGTCGCTGAATGGCTACCATAAGAGACCGCCATCCGCGAGGGTGAATTGTCATCAATTCTGTTGCGCCGCAAGGGTAGTTGAGGCATCTTGCACCCCCTGCGAAAACCGGACAAATCAAAGATTACCGGTTTTCGTTCTCGTGTTGAGGAGGCACACGGGGTGTCTGGCCGCTCTCTGTTCAACTTTGATCGGAGTTCGGTCGTTTACTGATTCAAGCGACTGCTGGGAGGTAGTATATATGCTTAGGAAATCTCTATTAACTTTGGCGGCCAGTTCGGCTGCTGCCCTGCTTCTGGCAGGCGTGGCCAGTGCGGCCGACCTGACCATCGGTCTAAAGAGCGAACCCAGCTCGATGGACCCGCACTATCATAACCTCAGCCCCAACAACGCGATGGCTGTGAACATTTTCGACAAGCTGGTCGGGCAGGATCATCAGCAGGTTCTGTACCCTGGTCTGGCCCTTTCGTGGAAGTCGATCGGCGAGACGACCTGGGAATTCAAGCTGCGCCAGGGCGTGAAGTGGCATGACGGATCGCCGTTCACGGCCGCCGACGTTGCCTTCACCCTTGAACGCGCACCGAACGTGCCGAACAGCCCCTCTTCGTTCTCCAGCTACATCAAGCAGATTTCGGGCGTCAAGGTCGTCGACGATTTCACCATTCAAATGGAAACGAAGACGCCGTTCCCGCTCATGCCGACCTATATGAGCACCTTCACGATTTTGTCGAAGAAGCACGGCGACGGCGCCTCGACCGCGGACTACAACTCGGGCAAGGCCACCATCGGCACCGGCCCGTTCAAGTTCGTGGAATTCATTCCGGGCGACCGCACGGTTATCAAACGCAACCCCGACTACTGGGGAACCAAGAGCGAATGGGATACGGTGACGTTTAAGCCGCTGACCAACAGCTCGGCCCGTGTTGCGGCCCTTCTGGCCGGTGACGTCGACATGATTGAATTCGTGCCGACCACCGACATCGCGAACATCGACAAGAATCCTGAATTTGACGTGATGAAAGCCACGTCAAACCGCATCATCTACCTGCACATGGATTCCGATCGCGACGTCAGCCCGTTCATCACCGACAAGGACGGCAACGCCATCAAGAAGAACCCGCTTAAGGACAAGCGGATCAGGCGTGCGATTTCCAAAGCCATCAACCGTCCCGGCATTGTCGATCGTGTGATGGAAGGCATCGCCATTCCGGCCGGTCAGGTTCTTCCTGACGGTTTCTTCGCCACCAGCCCGAACCTGAAGGTCGAAAAATACGACCCTGAAGGCGCCAAGGCGCTGATGAAGGAAGCCGGTTGGGGCGACGGTTGGGGCATGACCATTCAGGGCCCGAACAACCGTTACGTCAACGATGCGAAGATTTGTCAGGCCATTGCCTCGATGCTTACCAAAGTGGGCATCCCGACCAAGGTCGACACCATGCCGAAGAACGTGTTCTTCCCGCGCGGCACGAAGCTTGAGTTCAGCTTCATGCTGGTCGGTTGGGGCTCGGGCACGGGCGAACCTTCGTCGCCGCTTAAGGCCCTTATGGCTACCCATGACAAATCCACGGGCATGGGCATGACCAACCGTGGCCGCTTCTCCAACAAGAAGTACGACGAGTTGGTGAAAAAGGCTCTGCGCACGGTTGATCGCGAGAAGCACAAGCAGCTTCTGATCGAAGCCACCGAGCTCTCCATGGACGAGCTTGGAATTATCCCGCTGCACTTCCAGATCAACACCTGGGCAGTGCGTAAGGGCATCCAGTACAAGGCGCGTTCGGACGAGTACACGCTCGCCGCCGGCGTCACCAGCGTCAAGTAGTTGCGACGTTGATAATTGCGGACACCCCCCTTCGTGGGGGTGTCCGTTTTTCTCTCTAATATCGAAAATTTTTTGAAGGGTCCGTTCGGTGCTAGTCTTCTTAATCCGCCGTTCGTCCCAAAGCGTCGTCGTCCTTCTTGTGATGTCGATTTTGGTGTTTGTCGGCGTTTACGCCATCGGCAATCCTATCGACATCCTGATCAACCCCGAGGCTGATCAGGAAGAGTTCGAAAAAGCTGTCCGTGCCCTTGGCCTGGACAAGCCGCTGTGGGAACAATATTGGGTATTTCTTGTGAGCGCCATTCAGGGCGATCTCGGAAATTCCTTCGTCTACAATGAATCCGCCCTGATGCTGATCCTCAGGCGGATGCCGGCGACGCTGGAGCTGGCGCTTAGCGCCATGTTCTTGTCGCTCGTTATGGGCATTCCGCTGGGTATGATCGCGGGGCTGCGGCCAAACGCATGGTATTCGCGAACAATCATGAGCGTATCGATCCTGGGCTTTAGTTTGCCCACCTTCTGGGTCGGGTTAATGATGATCATGCTGTTTGCGGTCATGGGCGGCTGGCTGCCCGCATCGGGCCGCGGCGACACCGTCGACTTGTTTGGCGTGCCGGTCAGCTTCCTGACGGGCGACGGATTGACGCATCTGTTATTGCCCGCGTTTAATCTGGCGCTATTCAAGATATCGCTGGTCATTCGTTTGACCCGCGCCGGGATGCGCGAGAACCTTTTGCAGGACTACGTAAAGTTCGCTTACGCCAAGGGACTTTCCCATGCGCGCGTGATTTTCCTGCACATCGCAAAGAACATCCTGGTTCCGATCATCACCGTGGTCGGTCTGGAGCTTGGCAACGTCATCGCCTTCGCGGTGGTGACCGAGACCATCTTCTCGTGGCCCGGCATGGGCAAGTTGATGATTGATTCCATCGGCGTACTCGACCGTCCGATCATGGTCGCCTACCTGATGATCACGGTTTTGATGTTCATCATCATCAACTTCACCGTCGACGTTTTGTACTCGGTCATTGATCCCCGGGTCCGCCTGGGAGACATGGAAAAATGAGTACTGCACCAGAAACTCCAACCTTTGCCGAGTTCGACCAAACGGTCATCAAGCCGCAAACGCCTATGCAGCGTTTCGCCTCGGATTTCATGGAAAGCAAGCTGGCCGTCATTGGCCTGCTGACCTTCCTGGTTATTCTTTGTCTGGCCCTTTTGGCCCCCTTCATATCGCCGCAGAATCCGTATGACCTGATGCAGCTTGACATCATGAACGGCAAACTTGCTCCGGGCGAACAGGACATGATGGGCGACATCACGTTCTGGCTGGGCACTGACGATCAGGGCCGCGACCTGCTTAGCGGTATCTTCTTCGGCCTTCGGATCAGCCTGTTCGTCGGCGCCATGAGCGCGTTTCTGGCTCTTTTCCTTGGCGGTGGCGTCGGCCTGTTTGCAGCCTACATGGGCGGCAAGTGGGACACCTTCCTGATGCGTCTGGTTGATCTTCAGCTCAGCTTCCCGGCCATCTTGATCGCGCTGGTGTTGCTCGCCGTTTTGGGGCAGGGCGTGGATAAGATCATCATTGCACTGGTCGTCACCCAATGGGCCTACTTCGCCCGCACCATCCGCTCCTCGGCGCTGGTAGAACGGGGCAAGGAATATATCGAGGCGGCGCACTGTCTGGCGCTCAGCAGAAACCGGGTCATGTTCACCCATCTGTTGCCCAACTGCCTGCCGCCGCTGATCGTCGTCGTGACCATGCGCGTGGCCTACGCCATTGCCCTGGAAGCGACCCTTTCGTTCCTCGGCATGGGTCTGCCGGTGACGGAACCGTCGTTGGGTCTACTGATTTCCAACGGTTTCGAGTATATGCTGAGCGGCAGGTACTGGATCAGTTTCTTCCCCGGCCTCGCGCTTCTCGTCACTATCGTCAGCATCAATCTGGTTGGCGATCACCTGCGCGACATTCTTAACCCTCGCCTGCAGAAATAAGGGGGAACGAAAAATATGAACCAAGGCACCCCCACCCTCGAGGTCAAAAACCTCAGGACCTACTTCTTCACCAAGGCCGGCGTGGTCCGGGCCGTCGACGACGTCAGTTTCACCGTGGGTAAAGGTGAAGTTCTGGGTCTGGTCGGCGAGTCCGGTTCGGGAAAATCGGTTACCGGTTTTTCCATCATGGGGCTGGTTGATCCTCCGGGCCGCGTGGTCGAAGGCGAGATCAACTTCAACGGCCAGAACCTTGTCACCATGCCGGAAGGTGGATGGCGGGATTTGCGCGGCAACAAGGTTGCGATGATTTTCCAGGACCCGATGATGACGTTGAATCCGGTCCTGCGCATCGACACCCAGATGATGGAAGCGATCACCGCGCACGACAAATCCATAGGCAAAGAGGCGGTCCGCCAACGCTGCCGCGATGCCCTTGGGCAGGTCGGCATTCCGTCGCCGGACGAGCGGTTGAAATCCTATCCGCATCAGTTCTCGGGCGGCATGCGCCAGCGTGTGGCCATCGCCATTGCGCTTCTTAACAAGCCCGACCTGATCATCGCCGACGAGCCGACCACCGCGCTGGACGTGACGATCCAGGCACAAATCCTGTTCGAAGCCCAGAAACTGGCTCAGGACACGGGCACTTCACTGATCTGGATCACCCACGATTTGACCGTGGTTGCCGGTCTGGCCGACAAAATCTGCGTCATGTACGCGGGCAAGTTGGTCGAGGAAGGGCTGATCGACGACGTTCTCGACGATCCCATGCATCCCTACACGCGTGGCCTGATCGGTAGCGTCCCCAGCCATAACAAACGGGGCGAGCCGCTGTATCAGATTCCGGGCATGACGCCGTCGCTGATCAAACTTCCCCCGGGATGCGCGTTCCGCGACCGTTGCGAAAAAGCCGTGGAAGGATGCGCCGAAGCGCCGCCCACCACAACGCCAAAGGAGGGCCGCGTGGTGCGTTGCCACTACCCGCACATGGGTGAGACGACATGAACGAGAACACCAACAATAACCGCCTGGTCGAAATCGAAGGCGTTTCCAAGCGCTTCGTAAAATCGCTGGATTTTGCCGGAAAGATCGCCCAGAAACTCGGCGCCAACATCCGCGAGGAAGTGGTTCGCGCCGTCGATGACGCCAACATCTATATCAACCGGGGCGAGGTCGTCGGCCTGGTTGGCGAGTCCGGATGTGGCAAATCCACCCTGGGCCGAATGGTCGCGGGCATCATGAAGCCGACCGAAGGCATCGTGCGCTACGACGGCAAGGATATCTACAAGCTGGAAGGCAATGAGGCCCGCGATACGGCGCTGAAAACCCAGATGATCTTTCAGGACCCGTTCGCGTCGCTGAACCCACGCATGCGCATGCAGGACATCATCGGTGAAGCCGCCGTGGTGCATGGTATTTGCACGCGGCAAAACTTCGACGAACACGTTGATATGGTGCTGGACCGCTGTGGCCTCGATCCCGAGTTCAAACGGCGCTACCCGCACCAGTTCTCTGGCGGCCAGCGACAGCGTATCGGCATTGCGCGGGCGCTGTCGGTAAACCCCGAATGCATCGTTTGCGACGAGTCCGTTGCCGCCTTGGACGTTTCCATTCAGGCGCAGATTCTGAACCTGTTCATGAAGCTGCGCGAGGAACTGGACTTGACCTACCTGTTCATCAGCCACGACATCGGCGTGGTCGAACACATCTCGGACCGCATCATCATCATGTATCTGGGCCGGGTGGTTGAATCCGGCACGACCGACGAGATTTTCGCCAGTCCGAACCACCCCTACACACAGGTTCTGCTTCGCGAAGTGCCAAGTCTGGAGACGCGGCATCACCAGTTCAAGCCGGTGGACGGCGAAATTCCCTCGCCCATCGACCCGCCGTCGGGCTGCTATTTCCATCCGCGCTGCCCGCACGCGACCGATCGGTGCAAGCAGGAAAACCCAAAACTGCGCGACATCGCGCCGGGCCGCACATCGGCCTGCCATTTGAATGACGGATAATATGAGCGATAAATCCATTCCCGGTGTGCTGACCTACTCCGGGCCGGTCAATGGCACGGTTCCCGTAATTTTCGACTCGCCGCACAGCGGTATCGAATACCCCGATGACTTTGACTACTCGGTCGCGGAGGATATCCTTCGCATGGGCGAGGATACGTACATCGAGGAACTTTACGGGGCGGCGCCGGACCTGGGGGCCGGGTTCCTTCAAGCCCACTTCCCAAGGTCCTATGTCGACCCCAACCGCACCATCCTCGATATCGATCAGGAACTTCTGTCGGAGCCGTGGCCCGGCGAAGTCACGCCCAGCATCAAGACGGAATCGGGTATCGGCCTGATCTGGCGCGTCGCGCGGCCCGGTTACCCGATCTATAAACGCAGCCTTTCCGTTGCCGAGGTTCAGGCCCGCATCGACACCTATCATCAGCCCTATCAGGATGCGTTGATGACCGCGGTCGCTGAAACCAAGGAAAAATTCGGCGCGGTGTGGCACATCAATTGCCATTCAATGCCCGGCGTCAGCGACGAACGCTCGCCGGAAGGACCAGGTATCGAGCGCGCCCAGTTCTGCCTTGGGGATCGCGATGGCACGACCTGTTCGTTCGAATTCACGAACTTCGTCGCCGAACAGCTTCGCGGCATGGGCTACGGTGTGGCGCTCAACGATCCATTCAAAGGGGTTGAACTGGTGCGCATGGTTGGCGCGCCCGACCAAGGCAGGCACAGCCTTCAGATCGAGATTAACCGCAACCTGATCTTGAACGACAGGTCCAAGGAAAAGGTCGCGGAATTTGAAACCCTGCGCGCCAATCTTACCAAACTGATCGGCGCCATCGGTGAGTTTGCTACGTCCGAAGCCAATTCCTCATAACAGGGCTCCGCGCGCGCTCACCGACCACACCGTTTCAACCCGGCCTTCGCGAACGCCGACGATCCAGTCATAAAGATTGATCGTCGGGTCGCAATGGCCTGGCACCAGCCACAATCGCTCACCCAGCGCCACCGGGTCGGCGGACGGTGAAATTTCGATCGCGCCGTGTTCGTCGGCGGCCCCCACATAAGTCAGGCCCGGTCGTTCCCATACGCTTGGCATCGCCTGATCGACATTTCCGGCCTTGGCTCCGGCATCGACAACGGCGAATTCGGGCGTATTGCTGCTCATGACCGTCGACAGAATGAACAGGCTGTTTTCAAAATCGGAGACGTAACGCTCTTCTTCGTCCAGATTCAGGCCGTAGTCGGCATCCATGAAGGCGTATGAACCGACCTGTATTTCGGTAAATACGCCGCCTTGAACCTCAAAGGCATAGGTGCCGGTGCCCGCACCGGTGACGCTTTCGCAAAGCAGGCCGTTTTGTTGCAAAAGATCGCGGGCCGCACGCACGCTCTCGCACCATTCTTGAGAGGCCCGGAGGCGTTCGTCGAACGACCGAATGTGCTGGGCGGGGCCACGATAGGCTTGGAGACCCGCGAAGCGAAGCCCCGGCGCCTGATCGATCTGGCGCGCCAATTCAAGCGCCGCTTCAGCCGAATGCACCCCGGCCCGGATGCTGCCCGAATATAGTTCAACCAGAACGCCCAGCGTCGTCCCAAATCGTTCGGCAGCGGTGCTGTAGGCCGAAACCATGTCTGGGTGATCGGCGAGAACAGAAATGTTCGCTTCCCTTGCAAGTGCGGCTAGCCGGGAAACTTTGGTTTCGCCGACAATCTCGTTGGTCACCAACACGTCCGATACGCCTGCGGCGACCATGTCTTCGGCTTCCGACACCTTCTGACAGCAAACGCCGACCGCGCCCAACGCCAGTTGCCGCCGCGCAATCATGGCGCATTTATGGGTCTTGGCGTGAGGCCGCAACCGCACATTCGCACCTTTCGCGAACGACGCCATTTTCTCAAGGTTTCGTTCGAACGCTGGAAGATCGATGACAAGGGCCGGCGTGTCGATGGCGGAAACCGGGTCTCCAACTTTGGCGGGCGGACGGCTCATTTTCTTGTCCCCTGAGTTCACATCAACGCTTCGATCAGGTGCGGGCCGGGATCGGCCAGCGCCTTTTTGATTTCGACCATCAGGTCTTCGGCGCATTCCACACGAACACCGGGAACGCCGTGTCCGTGCGCTAGACTTACCCAGTCCAGCGGTTGGTCATGGAAATCGGCCAGCTCCGTTGCCTTCGGTCCGGGGTTGGTGATGCCCGCCCGGTCAAGCTCGACCTTGATGATCTCGTAAGTGTTGTTGGCGTAGACGACGGTGGTGACGTTCAAGTCCTCGCGGGCCTGCGTCCATAATGCCTGCAAGGTGTACATGCCACTGCCATCGGCCTGCATGGCAATCACCGGACGATCCGGGCACGCCACGGCGGCACCCGTGGCACCGGGGAACCCCCAACCGATGGCCCCGCCCGAAACGATCAGATGCGAATGGTGCGGCGCACCGGCGGTCGCGGCATAAAGTGGCCCGCTGCAGGTGATCCCCTCGTCAATGATAATGGCGTTTTCGGGCATCACGTTGGCCACCGCCGCGCCGATGCTTTCGGCGGTGAGAGCCCCGCTCGGCGCAGACGGGACGGGCGGCAAAATGTCGGCGGCGTGATCGGCCGGCGCGCCCAGCGCATCGGCCAGGGCTTCCAGTGCGGTCACACCGTCATCTTCGGGCCGGGCCAGGATATGGCGGATGCAATCGGGCGGTGTGAACTGGCTGGGCTGGCCCGGATATCCGAAGAAAGCGACCGGTTCCTTGCCGCCCACCAGGACCAGATCGGTCAGATCGGCCAGCGCCGCGACCCCGTCTTCGGGGAAATAGGGGACACGTTCGACAAACGGCAGACCGGGGCCGCGATCAACGCGGGCGACGAAGGTGTCACAATACAGCCTGCATCCGCTCATAGCCTTGATTCGCCCTGCGGCCCGCAAGCCGCGTCCATGAAGAACCGCGCCCTTGAGCAGAAGCGCCGCTGACTTGGATTTGCGAAGGGCTTCGGCAATTGCTTCAATGGTGTCGGCGGGAACCGCATCGGCAACCGGTGTCGGGAACGCATTGGCCGGACCCGCGACGTCCTCCCAGAACGCGTCCAGCGGCAAAATAAGGCTGGCGATTTTTCCGGGCGCCTGTTGCGCCGCCTCGACCGTCGCGGCCAGATCGCTGGCGACGCGCTCCGGTGCGCCTGCACGGCGGCTCCAGGCGGCGGACCAGCCGACGATGGCCTCAAGGTCGGAAGTCAATAACGGGTCGAAGGGGCCGTGCCAGGATGGCTGATCACCAATCAGATTGACAATGGGCGATGCGGCGCGGCGGGCATTGTGCAGGTTGGCGCTGGCGTTGGCCACGCCGGCCCCGGCATGTAGAAGGGTCAATGCCGGTTTCCCGGTCATGCGCGCGTAGCCGTCCGCCGCCCCGGTGCATCCGCCTTCAAACAGGCACAGTATTCCTCGC
>JABGRG010000110.1 GCA_018648445.1 Rhodospirillales bacterium
GTATCGTATTGCTGGCCTACCTTTTGCTTACCCTGGGTTATCCGGGCGTGAAATTTGTCACCTCGATCCTCCTTTAGCTCTTTGTTTTTTGCCGTAAACCTGAGCCTTCCTGTTGCAATTGCGGCCAAATTGCCTAATAAATAGGCATTCACTAATTCGGAACACCTCTAAATGGCCTTCAGGATCGGAACCCTCGACTTCGATACGCCGGTGATTCTCGCTCCCATGTCGGGGGTCACGGATTTGCCGTTTCGCCGTCTTGTCAAAAGGTGGGGGGTAGATCTCGTCGTCTCTGAAATGATCGCCAGCAATGCCATGGTCCGGGCGGCAAGCAAGACGATGCGCATGGCGACGAGCGGCGCCGACGAATATCCGGCCGCCGTTCAACTTGCGGGTTGCGAGCCCGAGGTTATGGCCCGTGCGGCCCGGCTCAACGAAGATTTAGGCGCGGCCATTATCGACATCAACATGGGGTGTCCGGTCAAAAAGGTGGTGAAGGGCGACGCCGGTTCGGCCTTGATGCGCGATGAAGCCTTGGCCGGACGTATCCTCAGTGCCGTCGTCAACGCAGTCAATATTCCGGTCACCCTGAAAATGCGCACGGGATGGGACAATGACACCCGAAACGCGCCGCAACTGGCGCGCATAGCCGAGGATTGCGGGATCAAATGGGTTTGCGTTCACGGGCGCACCCGCGCCCAGTTCTACCACGGCCACGCGGATTGGAAATTCATCCGCACGGTTAAGGATGCGGTCTCAATCCCGGTGATCGGCAACGGCGACGTCAATTCGGTGGAGGATGCACGCCAACTGCTGGACGATTCGGGGGCCGACGGGGTTATGATCGGGCGCGGCGTTTATGGCCGCCCGTGGTTTCCGGCTCAGGTCCGCCATTTCCTGGCAACCGGTGAAAAACTACCCGATCCAACGCCGGTTGAGCAGTTGGCGACGGTCATGGAACATTATGAAAGCATGCTCGAGTTTTATGGTTCACACTCGGGATTGCGGATCGCCCGAAAGCATCTGGGCTGGTACAGCAAGGGTCTTCCGGGATCGGCTGAGTTTCGCGCCAAGGTCAACCATACGGCTGATGTTTCCGAAGCGAAGGCGTTGGTTCGCGCCCTGTTTGCTCCACTGATCGAACGGGTGGCGGCCTGATGAGCAAGAAAGTGGTGGCATTGAAGAACACGCAAGCCGCTCCGGTCGCGGTCGCTGCCGAAAGCGTTCTGAATGCCTTGCCCATGGCCGTTGTGGTGATTGATCAAGACGGGGCCATTGTTCATGTCAACGATTCCGGAGAACAGTTTTTTCAAGGCAGCGCTGCCCACCTTCGCGGTCAGTTTCTTAGCGAAATGGTCCCTGCTGACAGTCCGCTGTTCTCTCTGATCCAGCAAGCCCGGAAGGACGGAAACGCGGTCTTCGAGTACGGCGTCAACCTCAACTCGCCGCGTCTGGGCCGGTATTTCGTCAATGTGCAGGCGCGCCCCATGATCGAAGCGCCCGGTCATGTCGTGATCGGTATTCAGGAACGCTCGATCGCCGACAAGATCGATCACCAGTTATCCCACCGGGGCGCCGCCCGTTCGGTCAGCGCCATGGCTCATATGCTGGCCCATGAGGTGAAGAACCCGCTTTCGGGCATTCGCGGCGCGGCTCAGTTGCTTGAGGAAACGCTGAACGAAGCCGATCAGTCGCTGACGCAATTGATTCGTGGAGAAGTTGATCGTATCTGCGCCTTGCTCGACCGCATGGATATTTTTTCCGACAAAGGGCCATTGCGCCGCAGCGCCGTGAACATTCATGAAGTGCTGACCCGCGTGCGCCAATTGGCCGAAAACGGTTTCGGACGCCATTTGCGAATTATTGAAGACTATGATCCGTCCTTGCCCAAGGTGCTGGGAAACCGCGACCAACTCGTTCAGGTGTTTCTAAATTTGGTCAAGAACGCGGCGGAGGCGGCCCCCGTTTTCGGTGGGGAAGTGACGATGAGCACTGCATATCGTCCCGGAGTGAGGTTTGCTCTTCCTGGAAAAGAGGCGCGCGAACAACTGCCTTTGATGGTTTCCGTTTCGGATAACGGCGAAGGCATTGCCGAGGATATCCTTGGCCATATTTTCGATCCCTTCGTTACGACGAAGGCAAAGGGAAGCGGCCTCGGTTTGGCCCTGGTAGCCAAGATAATTGACGATCACGGCGGCGCGATCGAGGCCGAAAGCCGGCGCAACCGCACCGTAATTCGGGTAATGCTGCCGATGGTTCCGACGCAAACCGACAACGAAAGAGGCGACGACTTATTATGACGACGACCCCGACCATTCTCGTTGCTGACGACGACCAGGCGATCCGCACGGTCCTTGGTCACGCCCTGGGTCGGGCGGGTTTCGACGTGCAGACTACGGGAAACGCGGCGACGCTATGGCAATGGGTTAGCGACGGGGAAGGGGACCTCGTCATTACCGACGTGATCATGCCCGATGAAAACGGCCTCGACCTGATACCGCGCATCCGCAAAATTCGGCCCGAGATGCGCATTGTCGTGATGAGCGCACATAGCACCGTGCTCACTGCCGTAAAGGCTACCGAACGCGGGGCTTTCGAATATCTGCCGAAACCCTTCGATCTCAACGAGATGGTCAACGTCGTGCGCCGGGGTCTGGAAGCGCCGCGCGCCAAGCGCGACGAGGACGACATATCCGTTCCGGAAGAAGCCCTTCCGATGATCGGGCGTTCGCCGGCCATGCAGGATGTATACCGGACCCTGGCCCGCCTGATGAACACCGATCTTACGGTCATGATTGTAGGCGAGTCGGGAACCGGCAAGGAACTGGTGGCGCGCGCTCTTCACGATCTGGGAAAATGGCGAAACGGCCCGTTCGTGGCCATCAACATGGCCGCGATTCCGCGCGAACTGATCGAAAGCGAATTGTTCGGGTACGAGAAAGGGGCCTTTACCGGCGCGGTGCAGCGCAGCCTGGGCCGTTTTGAACAAGCCGAGGGCGGAACGCTTTTTCTGGATGAGATCGGGGATATGCCGCCCGAAGCGCAAACCCGACTCTTGAGGGTTTTGCAGGAAGGTGAATACACTACCGTTGGTGGGCGGAAGACGTTGAAGGCGAATGTTCGCATCGTTGCGGCCACACACCGGGACCTGGGCCAGCTTATTCGTCAGGGCCTTTTCCGCGAGGATCTGTATTTCAGGATCAATGTCGCACCCATGCGCTTGCCGCCCTTGCGCGAGCGAACCGAGGACGTTCCCGAACTGGTGCGCCATTTCCTGTCAAAGGCGGCGTCCGAGGGGCTGCCGGTGAAAATCATCGATCATGCGGCGATGGACCGGCTGACCAGTTTCCGCTGGCCGGGAAACGTGCGGGAACTTGAAAACCTTATCCGCCGGTTGGCCGCGCTCTATTCGCAGGAAGTTATCGGCGTTGAAGTGATCGAGGCCGAACTGGCCGATGTTTCAGCCACGCCGGAGCCCGAAAACAATGGCCTTTCGCAGTCGATAGAACACCATTTGGGTAACTATTTCTCGGCGTTGGGCGGTGCTCTTCCGTCCCCCGGATTGTACGAACGTATTTTGTGTGAGATGGAACGGCCATTGTTGACGCTTACGTTAAAAGCGACCGGGGGAAACCAGATTAAGGCCGCCGGGGTTCTTGGTCTCAATCGAAACACCCTGCGCAAAAAGATCCGTGAACTGAATATTCCGGTCGTACGGGGAGGAAAATG
Source organism: Rhodospirillales bacterium (assembly GCA_018648445.1). Next base: position 3,730 of record JABGRG010000110.1, read on the forward strand.
AGGACCGTCCGCAATCCGAAGCGTGCTTTGGCCCGGTTCCGTCAGTGGTCTCGCAAGGCATCTTTGTCGCGAAGACTGGCATTGGCGTTGACGTTAGCAGCTGTCGCCTCGGGAATGGCGACGTTGGCCAGCATGGCCATGCCGGGCGTCGATTCCGAGGTGGTCCTTTTCCTGCTGTATCTCGATACCCTTTTCGGCTTGCCGCTTGGTGCCGTCGTTGCCTTCCGTCTGGCGCGCCTGTGGGGTGAAAAGAGACGCGGCCAGGCTGGTTCCGGATTGCACGCGCGTCTCGTCGTTCTTTTCGGTCTGGTAGCCGTAACGCCGGCAATTCTGGTTGCTGTATTTGCCGGTCTATTCCTCAATTTTGCGCTTGAGTCATGGTTTTCGGAACGTGTGCGCACGGCGGTTGATGCGTCTCAGACGGTTGCCGAGGCTTATTTGAAGGAGCACAAACTGGGCATTGTTTCCGAAATTTCGGCAATGGCCAACGATCTGAACCGCAACGCCGCCAACCTGATGCGCAGTCCTTATCGGTTTGAAAACACATTATCGACCCAGGCAGCACTTCGTTCCTTGCCGGAAGCGGCGGTGATGGACCGTCAGGGGCGGATAATTGCCCGCTCGCGGCTGAGCCAGTCGCTGGAACTGGAAAGGACGCCGGAAAAGGGCCTTGAAAAGGCCGAGGCCGGGGAAATCGTGGTTCTAACCGGCGAAAAGGATGACCGCGTTCGCGCCATCGTAAAACTGAACCGGTTCGTTGACGCGTTCCTTATCGTCGGGCGGTATGTCGATCCGGAGGTGATCGAGCAGACCGAACGGGCCAAGGGGGCCGTTTCCCAATACAAGATGCTGGAAAAGCACCGCAGTTCCATCCAAATCAGTTTCGTCCTCATTTTCGTTGTTGTTGCGCTACTGCTTCTTTTGGCGGCGGTGTGGATCGGGCTAAATCTGGCGACCCAGCTTGCCCGGCCGATCAGCCATTTGATTGCGGCGGCGGAGCGCATTCGAAAAGGCGATCTGGGCGCGCGTGTCGTGACATCGGCGGCGTCCGATGAAATCGGCGCCTTGGGCCGGTCTTTCAATCGAATGACGCGGCAGTTGGAAAGCCAGCAGCGTGGACTGATCGATGCCAACCGCGAACTGGATGAACGCCGCCGGTTCACCGAAACGGTTCTCACCGGTGTAACGTCGGGCGTCATCGGGCTCGACGGCGATCAAAAAGTTACCTTGCCCAACCGCTCGGCGGCGGACCTGCTGTCATCCGATCTAAACAAGGCGATTGGCGACGATGCCGAAGAAGTATTCCCCGAAATTTCGGCTCTTCTCCGTGCCGTTCGAGAGCGGCCAGATCGGCTTCATCAGGCAGAAGTTAAAATCGTCCGAGGCGGTCGAACGAAGACGCTTTTGGTGCGCGCTGCGGCAGAGCGCCTGGAAAGCGAGGTCATTGGTTACGTCGTTACCTTCGACGACATCACGGAATTATTGTCGGCCCAGCGAACGGCGGCATGGGCCGATATTGCGCGGCGAATCGCCCACGAGATAAAAAACCCGTTGACCCCGATCCAGTTGGCGGCCGAGCGTTTGAAACGGAAGTATCTCAAAGAGGTCAAATCAGACCCCGAGACCTTTACCATGTGTACGGAGACGATTATCCGTCAGGTTGAGGATATTGGCCGCATGGTTGATGACTTCTCTTCGTTTGCACGAATGCCGCAGCCTTCGGTCAAGATGGAGGACATTGTCGAAATCTGTCGACAGGCGGTATTTCTCGAAAAAACCCGCCATACGGATATCGCCTTTGACGTGAAACTCCCGGACGAAAAAGTCATTCGCCGTTGCGACGCTCGGCAATTGGGCCGGGCCTTGGGCAATATTCTCAAGAACGCCGCGGAGTCAATCGAGGGACGCGAGGCAGGCAATGGCGAACTGGAACCGGGGCGCGTCGAATTGACGTTGCGTGATGAAGAAACGGTTGACGGTCGACGGATGATTATCGAGGTTTCGGACAACGGGATGGGTTTGCCGGATGAACATCGTGACCGACTGACCGAACCCTATGTAACGACCCGCGACAAAGGGACCGGCCTGGGGCTGGCGATCGTCAAGAAAATCATGGAAGATCAAAACGGCGCTTTGGTGCTTGAGGATGGAGAGATCGCCGGGGCCAGAGTATCATTGATACTCGAACCGGAAGCGCCCGAGGGAAGCGAAATGTTTGAAGAGGATACGCAGGACGACACCCCTGTGCCGGACGCCGCGCAATCAGCAACGGACATCGCCGTTCATGGCTCATGACATTCTGATTGTTGATGACGAGGCGGATATTCGTGCGCTGACGTCTGGGATTCTTCAAGACGAAGGGTTCCAAACGCGCGAAGCGGGGGATAGCAATAGCGCGCTGGGCAGTATCGAAACCCGCCAGCCCAGTCTTGTCCTGTTGGACATCTGGCTTCAGGGAAGCGAGTTGGACGGGCTGGATATTCTAAAAATCATCGCCCGCGACCATCCGTACGTTCCCGTCGTCATTATGAGCGGCCATGGCACCGTCGAATCGGCGGTGGCTGCGATCAAGGACGGCGCCTACGATTTCATTGAAAAGCCCTTCGCCGCCGACCGCCTCGTTCTCGCGGTGGAGCGAGCCACCGAAGCCATGCGCCTTAAGCGTGAGAACGAGGAGCTTCGAATTCGCGCCGGAACGGAAACCGAACTGGTTGGCGAATCGGCGGGCATCAACCTGGTCCGCCAGACCATCGAACGGGTGGCGCCGACCAACAGCCGCGTCCTGATTACCGGACCGGCCGGATCGGGGAAAGAGGTGGTTGCACGCATGCTTCATGCGCGTTCACGCCGGGCCGATGCCCCGTTCGTGGTCGTGAACTGCGCCAATATGGATCCCGGCCGGGTCGAGACGGAGCTTTTCGGCACAGAAGGATCGGGCGATCAGGGTGGGAGGGCACGCAAGGCTGGGATGTTTGAAGCAGCCCACATGGGGACCCTACTTCTTGATGCGGTTGACGACATGCCTTTGGAAACGCAGGGAAAAATCGTCCGTGTCCTGCAAGAACAGACTTTTGATCGGGTGGGCGGGGGAACGCGGGTCGAAGTTGATGTTCGGGTGGTTGCCTCGACAAGTTCAAACCTTGCCGAGAGGATGAGCGCTGGAGAATTCCGGGAGGATCTTTTCTTCCGCTTGAATGTCGTCCCTATTGATGTTCCGTCCTTGCTTGACCGGCGCGACGATATTCCGTTTTTGGCCCTGCATTTCATGAAGCGCGCTGCCGAGGCGGCCGGGCAGCAACCACAAAATTTCGGCGAAGACGCCATTGTTGCCTTGCAGGCCTACGATTGGCCGGGCAATGTTCGAGAGCTTCGCAATGTTGTGGAGTGGCTGTTAATCATGGCGCCCAACACAACCGGGGAGGTCATACGCGCCGATATGCTGCCAGCGGCGATCATTTTTGAATCTCCAGTGCGCCCCGGGGGGGACGGGAATTCTGAAATCATGAGCTTGCCCTTGCGTGACGCCCGCGAGATATTCGAACGGGAGTATCTTGCCGCGCAAATCAAACGGTTCGGCGGCAATATTTCAAAAACGGCGGAATTTGTAGGCATGGAACGCTCGGCCCTTCATCGAAAGTTGAAATCGCTGGGTGTGGGTGAGGAAAACTCACGGGCGGTTTGATGAGAAGGCGTCGTTCGGGAATGAGAATTTTTCAGGTGAAAGTGGTCGTTCGATGAAAGTCATTATTTGTGGCGCCGGGCAAGTGGGTTTTAACATTGCCCGATATCTCTCGGTCGAAAACAACGACGTTACGGTGATCGACCGTTCGCCGGAACTGGTTAGGCGCGTCAGCGGCAGTCTCGAAGTAAGGGGGATTGTCGGACACGCGTCGCATCCCGACAGTTTGCGCAGGGCCGATGCCTCCGGAGCCGATATTTTGATTGCGGTGACTCAGGCCGACGAAGTGAACATGATGGCCTGTCAGGTGGCCCATTCCCTTTTTGATGTGCCGACGAAAATTGCCCGCGTGCGCCATCAAAATTACCTCGACCCCGCCTGGAGCACACTATTCTCGCGTGAAAACATCCCCATCGACGTGACCATCTCGCCCGAAATCGAGGTGGCCCACGCGGTGGCTCGAAGACTTTCGGTTCCGGGCGCCTTCGAGATGATCCCGCTTGCCGAGGACCGCGTGAAACTGGTTGGCGTGCGTTGCGATGAGGGATGTCCGCTGATCAATACGCCGCTTCGCCAATTGACCCAGATATTCCCCGACCTCAACATCGTCATAATCGGATTAACGCGCCAGAACCGGGCGATCATGCCGACTGCCGACGATGAAATGATGCTGGGGGATGAGGTCTATTTCGTCGTTGATTCCGACCAACTTCTGCGCGCCATGGCGGCCTTCGGCCATGAAGAGGACGAAGCGCGGCGGCTGTTGATTTTGGGTGGCGGTAATATCGGCCTATTTCTCGCCAAGCAGGTCGAAGCCGAATATCCGTGGGTAACGGCCAAGGTGATCGAAGCGGAACCCGAGCGAGCCAAAGTCGTGGCCGCCGAACTGGAGAAATCGGTTGTTCTGTGCGGCGACGTTCTGGATGCCGAAATTCTTGAAGAAGCCAACGTCGGCATCACCGATACCGTGGTCGCCGTCACCAACGATGACGAAACGAACATTCTGTCAGCGCTGCTTGCCAAGCGGTACGGCAGCGCGCGCGCGATCGCGCTGATTAACAAATCGACTTATGAACCGTTGATTACGACGCTGGGCATCGACGTTGTCGTCAGTCCGCGTCACATAACGGTTTCGACGATCCTTCAGCATATTCGGCGTGGGCGGATTCATTCCGTTCACACCCTTCGCGAGGGATTCGGCGAATTGATTGAGGCCGAAGCGTTGGCAACGTCAAGTTTGGTCGGCGCGCCCCTGCGTGACATTGACTTGCCAACCGGCGTTCTCATCGGCGCGATTGTACGCGACGGTCAGGTCATCAATCCGCGTGGCGACACCGTTATCGAAGCGAACGACCGAGTCGTCCTGTTTGCCGCAGCCGATGCCGTGCGAAAGGTCGAGCAGTTGTTCTCCGTGAGTTTCGAGTATTTTTAGGCGATTGAAGAAACCTGTTAAATTTTGATTGGGAGTATGAAGAGTGGGACGAGTAGCCTACGTCAACGGCAGTTATGTTCCTCATTCGGAAGCGGCCGTCCACATCGAGGATCGCGGCTACCAGTTTGCCGACGGTGTCTATGAGGTCACGGCCGTTTATAAGGGAATATTAATCGACGAACAGGGGCATATTGATCGTCTCGACCGGTCGCTGCGCGAGTTGCAGATTGCCTGGCCGGTCGCCCCGCGGGTTTACGGAATGCTGATGCGCGAGGTCATGCGCCGCAATCGCCTGAGCAACGGGTCGATCTATCAGCAGGTGACCCGTGGCGTGGCCCCGCGCAACCATAATTTCCCGGTGGGTGTGTCATCTACGCTGGTCATGACGACGACGGCCAAGGATCTGGATACCCTGCTGGGCGGCGAACCGACGCAGGTCATCACGGTTCCCGATATCCGCTGGGGACGGCCGGATATCAAGTCGATCGCCCTTCTTCCCAATTGCCTGGCCAAGCAAAAGGCCGGCGAAGCCGGGTGTTACGAGGCGTGGCAGTTGGATGGCGAAGGGCGTGTCACCGAGGGCACGTTGTCAAACGCCTGGATCGTTAGCGCCGATGGCGAACTGGTGACGCGCAATGCCAACGAAAACGCCATTCTCAACGGTATTACCCGACAGGCGGTGCTGGAGTTGGCGCAAAAGGCTAATCTGCGCGTTGTGGAGCGGCCGTTTTCGGTGGAGGAAGCCCTTGCCGCGCGCGAGGCGTTTCTGACGAGCACGACCTCTTTCGTCAAACCCGTGATCCGTATCGACGGAAAACCCGTTGGCGACGGAAAGCCCGGTTCCGTGACGCGCCAACTGGGCGCGCTCATTTCCGAACGTCTGGCGGCAGCTGTTGCCTGAGGGAATGGGGGCGGACAAGTGAGTGTCACAAAGAAACCGACGCTAGGGATTTTGGGCGGCATGGGCCCGCTGGCGACCGTCGATTTCATGCATAAGGTAATCGACCTGACCCCGGCCAAATCGGACCAGGATCACCTACCGATGGTCATCGTCAGCATTCCCCATGTGCCGGACCGCACGGCGGCGATCGTCTCGGGCGGAGCAACTCCGTTGCCGGTAATGCTGGACGGCATTGACATCCTCAATAAGGCGGGTGTCGATTGTGTGGCGGTTCCGTGCAATTCGGCCCATTTCTGGATTGATGATCTGTCGCGCGCGTCGAACGCGCCAATCGTTCATATTGCGGATGCCGCCATTTCCGCGCTCGGCGGAACGGCAACGAAAATGAGCAGAATCGGTTTTCTCGGCACCAGTGGGGCGGTGCTGGCCGGGATTTACGAGAAGCGCCTGAACGCAAGCGGGTTTGAGTGCGTAAATCCCACGCCGGAAGATCAGGAAAACCTCGTCATGCAGGGGATTTATCAGATAAAGGCGGGGAATCTGGATCAGGCAAAGACGTTGCTTGATGAGGCAGCCGCGAACCTGCAGGCGCGTGGTGTCGATGCTGTCATCCTGGGCTGCACCGAAATCCCCATCGTCATTGAGGAGGGGGATGGCGTCGTCGATGCGACGCGGGCTTTGGCCGACGCCTGCGTGCGGCGGTTGCTGGCATGATGGGCGATGTGGCGGCCGGAATGGCGCTTGACGCGGCGGTTGAAATGGCAAGGGTTGCCAAGGTCGCGCGTCCGCGGGCCGTGATTTTCGATTGGGACAATACCCTTGTCGAGACCTGGCCCTCCATTCATGAGGCCCTGCGGCGCACTTTCATTCAGTACGGGCGCGAACCGTGGACGTATGAAGAAACGACGCAACGGGTCCGAAAATCCATGCGCGAATCCTTCCCGCCTCTTTTCGGCGACGCGTGGGAGGAAGCTGGGGCCTACTTCAAGGGTGAGTTTACATCAATCCATCTGGATCTGTTGAAACCGGCAGCAGGCGCGGCCGAAATGCTGACCGATTTAAATGATTCTGGGTTTTATCTCGGCGTTGTCAGCAACAAGCACGGTGATGTTTTGCGTGACGAGGCGGCTTTTTTGGGTTGGCAGGGTTTTTTCGAGAGAATCATTGGCGCATTTGACGCCAAAGGTGACAAACCTGCCGTCGATCCGGTCGAAATGGCGCTCTCGCGCAGTGATATCCAATGTGGACCGGACGTGTGGTTTGTCGGGGATACGGATGTTGATCTTGAATGCGCGGCAATTTCGGGTTGCGTTCCGGTGCTGGTTCGTTCCGAGAAACCGGGCAAAGAGGAGTTTGACGAATACCCCCCGGATATCTATGTTAATAACTGCCTGACGCTTTCCAATCTTCTTCGAAGGTTGTAAGCTATCGGCACGGACTATGGGGGCAGCTCGGTTTATGTGGTTGAGCTGCAGGGTGTCCGGTTGTTTTTCGTTTGGTCTATCCTTGTCGGCTGGCCCAGAACGGGGGTTGCCGGTCAAAAATATGTGAGGGGTGGGTGAAATGTCCTCCGAACGCTCGCAAAATGTTCAGGACGTATTCCTGAACCATATTAGGAAGAACAAGACGCCGGTTACGGTTTTTCTTGTAAATGGCGTTAAACTTCAGGGGATTATTACCTGGTTTGACAATTTCTCGGTTCTGCTACGTCGGGACGGTCATACCCAGTTGGTATACAAACACGCAATCTCGACGGTGATGCCGTCGGTTCAGATTCAGCTGGTTGAGCCCGAAAAAGAAGAAGCAGTCGAAGCCTAGTGTCCTGATTCCTAAGTTTGTGGCACTTAGGACGGCCATACAAGACCCTCGGCTAGGAGCGTGGTCCGCCGTGATGCCGTCGCATCACAAGGGCCACGTGACGACATCCGAGGGTTTTGTATGGCTGCCAACGGTCGCTTTTCCCGACCTCCGGAGGGCGCCGCCTCCTTCCCGGAGGTTGGGAAAAGCGATCCTAAGTACCAGGAACTTAGGAAACAGGACACTAATCGATTGGACGATTCCTCAGGGTTCAGCGAGACGCCACCTTTGGGCGCTGATAGTGCGTTGCGGTGTCTTGTGGTGCATCCAAGCATCAAAGGTGAACGGGATGACGCACGCTCTCCGGCTGCGCGCCTTTCCGAAGCCGTCGGTCTTGCCGGCGGCATCGATTTGGCGATCGTGCATGCCGAGGTCGTGAATGTTCCGCGCGTGCGTCCAGCAACCCTGTTCGGGCGCGGTACCGTTGATCGTCTGGGTGCCGTCATTTCGGGAAAAGGCGAGGACGGCGACGACGACTCCGCTTCCGGGAAAACCGGGGAGAAAATTGAACTTGTCATCGTTGATGCGGCGCTTTCGCCGGTCCAGCAACGCAACCTGGAACGGGCGATGAACTGCAAGGTGATCGACCGAACCGGCCTGATTCTAGAGATCTTTGGCGCCCGCGCACGCACCCGCGAAGGCCGCCTGCAGGTGGAACTGGCCTCGCTTACATACCAACGCAGCCGTTTGGTGCGCTCCTGGACCCACTTGGAGCGTCAGCGTGGTGGCTTCGGGTTCATGGGCGGTCCCGGCGAAGCCCAGATTGAAATCGACCGCCGTATTTTGGGCGACCGTATTACGCGCCTGCGTAAGGATTTGAAAGAGGTCAAGCGCACCCGTGCCCTGCAACGCCGCGCCCGCCAGCGGGTTCCGTATCCGGTCGTGGCGCTCGTCGGCTATACCAACGCCGGAAAATCGACGATGTTCAATCGTCTGACCAACGCGAACGTCACGGTTCAGGACCAACTATTCGCGACGCTCGACCCGACCATGCGGGAGTTGGAACTACCGTCCGGGCGGAAGGTTATTTTGTCCGACACGGTGGGTTTCATTTCTGAACTGCCGCACGAACTGGTGGCGGCTTTTCATGCGACCCTGGAAGAGGTCTGCGAGGCCGACCTGATTGTTCATGTGCGCGACGCGTCACACCCCGATAGCGACGCGCAACGCGACGATGTTCACGGCGTGTTGCGTGAACTCGGCCTTGAAGAGGTTATTGGCGCCGGGATGATCGAGGCGTTGAACAAGATCGATCTGGTGGCTGGGGACGAGCGCGAAGTCCTGGCCAATCAGGCGATGCGGGACGATCACGCGTCTATGGTCACTTCAGCTGCGACGGGCGAGGGGTGCGAGAAGTTGTTGACGCTGTTGGATGCCCGCCTTGCCGAAGCGCGCGAACTGATTTCCGCTGATATCGAGCTTTCCGACGGCGCGTCCCTTGCCTGGTTATACGCGCACGGCGAAGTTCTTGAGCGCCTTGATGACGAAAGCCACGCCCACGTTAAGGTTCGTCTGGATGCCGCTGACGCGGCTC
>JABGRG010000230.1 GCA_018648445.1 Rhodospirillales bacterium
CCAGCCACGGCGCACCTGACCGCCGTCCATCAACTGGCGGATCACCAGTCGCACCGTCGTACTGGGAATGGCGAAGCCAATACCGACGCTGCCCCCCGAGGGAGAGAATATGGCCGTGTTGACGCCAATAACCTCACCCTCCAGATTGAACATGGGACCGCCCGAATTGCCGCGGTTAATTGACGCGTCGGTCTGGATAAAGTCGTCGTAAGGCCCCGAATTGATATTGCGCCCCCTGGCCGAGATGATGCCGGCGGTTACGGTCCCGCCCAGGCCAAAGGGATTGCCGATGGCAATGATCCAGTCGCCGACCCGGGAGGCATCCGAATCTCCAAACGAAACGGACGGCAACTTGGTCGTCGGCTCGATCTTGAGAACGGCAAGATCGGTCTTCGCATCGCGTCCCACGACCTCCGCCGCGATCCGGGTGTCGTCTTGCAAAATGACGGTGATTTCGTCGGCGCCCTCAATGACGTGGTTGTTGGTCACCACGTAGCCGCTCGAATCGATGATGAAGCCCGAACCGAGCGAACGCGACGGCCGGCGACGCTGTTGCGGCTGATTACGCTCGAAAAATTCCTTGAAAAAATCCTCGAAGGGCGATCCCGGCGGCAGCTGGGGCAGCTGGGGCCTGCTGCCTTCCTTGGCGGCCTGAGTGGTGGAAACGTTGACCACAGCGGGTAAAAGCCGCTGGGCCAAATCAGCGAAACTATCGGGCGCCGTCTTGGCCCAGGCCGGAAACGATGCCGACGCCATTACAAGAATGAGCGCCACCGCCAAGAATCCGGTCCATAGGCTTCGGTCTACCTCGTCGCCATCCGAATGGCGTGTCGCGATCACAGCATTGGTCTGCATGGCATCACCACTTGTCGTGTTTTAACTTAATCGGGTGCAATCCGCCCTGCCAGCGATGTAATCCCATCGGGCGCGCATTTCAAGCCGTTGGATCGCTCAACCGCGTACCAGCCAAACGATGGCGACGCCCGCCGCCGCCGCCGCCAAACCGGCTATACGCAAGTAATTGGGCGGCTGGGCCAGGGCATGCATCATCATCTTCTTCATGCCGTCAGGAAAAAGCGCATAAAGCGCCCCTTCGATGGCGATGGCTAGGCCCAGGGCGGTGATGAGATCGGACATGCCGCCCCGCCCCGTGGCGAAAGCCGGGCAAGCGGCCCGACGGTGCCCCTCTTAGCCCTCAACGGTCAGACTTCGGCGGTTGCCCGCTCCCTGATTGGTCTCCGAAGTACTTGAAGAAATCTCCCGACGGAGGCCCGATAAAACGCGTTTTTTCGCCTCCTAGGCCGTCGCGCAAAGCGTTCATGGAGATCCAAAAATCGAAGAACTCTCGGTCCCGGCCATAGGCGTCGTTATAAATATTTTGCGCCCCGGCCTCGCCTTCGCCGCGCAGGATTTCGCTCGTCTTCTTGGCGTTGGCCTGAATGATCGTCGATTGCTTGTCAGCGTCGGCGCGGATGCGCTTGGCCTCCTTCTGGCCCTCGGCCCTGATCCTTCGGGCCTCCTGTTCACGCTGAGTCTGCATGCGCCGGAAAATGGCCTGACTGTTCTCCTCGGGCAGATCGACCCGCTTGATGCGCACGTCGATGACGTTGATACCGAACGCCTCGCCCTGTTTGTCGACCCGCTGGGCAATGTTATGGACCAGCCGGGCGCGCTCAGGCGTCATCAGCGTGGCCAGATTCACCTCGCCGAAAACGGCGCGCAGGTTGGCGTTGATGACATTGCCGAGACGGATTTCCAGACCCCGTTCGTTGTTCACTGATTGGAAGAATTTCAGCGGATCGATGATCCGATAGCGGGCGTAGGCGTCGACCACCAACTGCTTCTGGTCCTGGGTCGGGACTTCCTCCGCCTTGGCGTCGAAATCCACGATACGCTTGTCGAAAAATACGACGTTCTGGACAAAGGGGATCTTGAAATGTAGGCCGGCCTCCTTGACCACCGCCCTCGGCTCTCCGAACTGCAGAACCAGGGCTTGGTCCTTCTGGTGCACGATGAAGACGGAGCCCGAGACCAATACGCCAAGGATCACGACGATGAGG
>JABGRG010000009.1 GCA_018648445.1 Rhodospirillales bacterium
CCGTTGATCGCGTGGCCCAGCAGTCCGATATCAGGCAGCGCGAAAATGTTCCACATGGCGCCCACCACGTTCCACGGAATAAGCAGCGGCATGGCCATGAACACCAGACAGACGGACACCCACGGGCCCTTCTTGGGCATGGTCAGGGCAATCGCCACTCCCAGCGGAACTTCGATCGCCAGAATGATGCCGGTGAACATCAACTGGCGCAGAAGCGAGGCGTGGAAACGATCCGAATTCAAAACATCTTCGAACCATTTGACACCTTCCCAGAAGAAGACGTTGTCGCCGAAGGTTTCCTGAACCGAGTAATTGACCACGGTCATCAGCGGAATGATGGCGTTGAAGGCGACCAGGACGACCACCGGAAGAACAAAGAACCAAGCCTTTTGATGTGTGGTTTTGTTATCCATCCTACGACACCATCCAGTCGTTGGCGTAGACCTGCGTATGATCGGGGTCGAACTTCAAAAAGGCGTTTTCTGACGGCACGTTCCCGCCATCGGGTACCAGCAGCTTGATGACATCATCACCATGCCGGGTCTCGACGATATTGACGCGCCCGGCGTCGCTGACCTTCTCGACGCTGACCGCAATTCCGTCGTCGGCGAAGCTGATGAATTCCGGTCGAATGCCGATTTCAAGGCGCGCGGTCGGGTCTTCAACGGCAACTTTTCCGGTCGTTTCCACGGTCGCGCCGCCATAAACGGGCTGCCCCTGATCAAGTTCGCAGGCCAACACGTTCATGCCGGGTGAACCGATGAAATGGCCAACGAACGTATGTTGCGGGCGTTCGAACAGTTCGACCGGCGAGCCGATCTGAACGACTTCCCCTTCCTGCATGACGACGACCTGATCGGCGAAGGTCAGCGCCTCCGTCTGATCGTGCGTCACGTAGATCATGGTGTTGCCGATCTGCTGGTGCAGCTCCTTGAGCTTCGAGCGCAAGATCCATTTCAGATGCGGATCGATGACGGTTAGCGGTTCGTCGAACATGATCGCATTGACGTCCGAGCGCACCAGCCCACGGCCCAGCGATATCTTTTGCTTACCGTCCGCAGTCAGGCCCGAAGCACGTTTCATCAACGTCTCGCTGAGATCGAGCATGGCCGCAATTTCACGTACTTTCCAGTCGATGTCGGTCTCATTGACATCCCGGTTTCGTAGCGGAAAAGCCAGATTGTCGAAAACCGTCATGGTGTCGTAGACGACCGGGAACTGGAACACCTGCGCGATATTCCGCTTGTCGGCGGGCAGGTGGGAAACTTCGACATCACCGAACCAGACTTCGCCTTGGGTCGGCGTCACCAGACCGGAAATGATATTGAGCAATGTCGTCTTGCCACAGCCCGATGGCCCGAGAAGCGCATACGCGCCGCCGTCGGACCATTCCACGCTCATTTCCTTCAAGGCCCAGTCTTCATCTCTCTGGGGGTGTGACAGATAACTGTGGCGAAGATTTTTCAGGGTGATTTTAGACATCTCTTATTCCTACGCCGCCATCAACTGATCGTTTTCGCCAAAGTACAAACACTGCGTCTTATCAAGATAAAACTCGGTCGTCTTGCCCACTTCAATGGCATGAATGCCGGGCGACTGGGATACCCAGGACAGTCCGTCCACCTCAAAGTGAACAACGCTTTCCGAACCACTTAGCTCGGCCACCAGCACCTGTCCTTCAAGTTTGATGGCATCGTCCGACGAAGGTTCCAGGGTCACAAAATGGGGGCGCACAGCCATCCGGTAAGAGCCGTCGGTAAGGTTGGCGCGCGCGGTCGCCCAACCCACCTGATCGTTGAGCGCAAAGCGACCATCGCTAAGCGTTACCTCGGCAATGTTAATGGGCGGGTCTGAAAACACCTGGGCCGTCAGCAAATCGAAAGGCCTGCGATATACCTTCGCCGTTTCGCCAAACTGTGTGATGCGGCCCTCGTGCACCGTCGCACAGTAGCCGCCCAGCAGCAGAGCCTCAATCGGTTCCGTGGTGGCGTAGACCACCGTACACTCACGGTCCTGAAACAGTTTGGGCAATTCGTCGCGCAGTTCCTCACGCAGCTTGTAGTCCAGGTTGGCAAGCGGCTCGTCGAGCAAAACCACGTCGGCGTCCTTGACCAGGGCGCGGGCCAGTGCCGTGCGCTGCTGCTGTCCGCCGGACAGTTCGCTGGGATTGCGCCCCAACATGGGGGTCAGTTTCAAAAGCTCGGCGACGCGGCCGACGCGTTGCTCAATTTCCCCGCGTGAAATCCTGGCGACGCGCAATGGCGAGGCGATATTTTCAAAAACGGTAAAATGCGGATAATTAATAAATTGCTGGTGAACGTAGGATACGTTGCGCTTTTGGACGGGAACACCGGTGACGTTTTTACCGTCAAACCAGACCTCGCCCGATGTGGGTTTTTCAAGACCCGCCATCAGTTGCATCAGGGTCGTCTTTCCGGCCAATGTGGTGCCCAGCAGGATATTGAACTGATTGGTGACGAGCTCTACGCTGGTGTCATGGATGTGGGTGTCGGCCCCAACTCGTTTGACAACGTTTTTGAGTGCGAGAGTCATTATTGATGCTCTTTGGCATGAGCTAAGAAGAATATTCGGTTTTTCTCAGAGGCTCCCGAGAGGCACGCCTTGCGCCTCCCGGGATGTCCCCTAACCAAGCTCAGGCAATAGCCTTAGCCTTTCTTCCACCGCTTGACGAGTTCGTCATAGTTGACGGTTTCGCCCTTCGGCTTCTCGTTGACTTTGGCCTTCGGCGAGCCCGGCTTTTTCAGCCATTCGGCAGGATCGGACTCTTTGTTCAGGCGCGGGCCACAGCCACCATACACTTTGGCCTTTTCATCGGCCGCCTGCATACGGGCCATAACCGTGTCCATTTCCGAAGCCAGACGATCCATCGCCTGCTGCGGGGTGAACACACCGGAGTTCACGTCACCGATCTGCTGCCACCAAATCTGGGCCAGCTTCGGATAATCGGGAACGTTGACACCCGTGGGCGACCAGCGAACCCGGTCCGGCGAACGGTAGAATTCGACCAAACCGCCAAGTTTCGGCGCGCGTTCGGTGAAGGACGCATGCCGGATATCGCTGTCCCGGATCGGCGTCAGGCCGACGTGGGTCTTCTTCAGCGATACGGTCTTGGAAACCACAAACTGCGCGAACAGCCATGCGGCCTTGCGACGGTCAACCGGGGTCGACTTGAACAAGGTCCAGGAACCGGCGTCCTGATAGCCGAGCTTCTGGCCGTTTACCCAATAGGGGCCATGCGGCGACGGGGCCATGCGCCAAAGCGGTTTGCCGCTGTCGTCAACCGTGTTGTTGCCTTCGCTCTTCGGCGCGACCATGGAGGCCGTGAACGCGGTGTACCAGAAAATCTGCTGGGCCACGTTGCCTTGCGAAAGCGCCGGCAGAGATTGATAGAAGTCATAGCTGGCGGCACCCGGAGGCGCATATTTGCGCAGCCATTCATCCCATTTGCGGATGGCGTAGACAGCTGCCGGTCCGTTGGCCGCACCACCACGCGACACCGAAGCGCCGACGGGATTGCACGTGCCGGGTTCCATACGGATGCCCCATTCGTCGACGGGGATGCCGTTGGGAAGGCCCTTCGAGCCCGCACCGGCCATGGACAGCCAGGCGTCAGTCATGCGCCAGCCCAGATCGGGAGCACGCTTGCCGTAATCCATGTGCCCATAAACACGGACGCCATCGATATTTTTCACGTGAACCGAGAAGAACTCGGCAATGTCTTCGTAGGCCGACCAGTTCACAGGCACGCCCAGCTCATAGCCGTACATGTCCTTGAACTTTTTCTTCAGGTCAGCCCGGTCAAACCAGTCTTTGCGGAACCAATAGAGGTTCGCGAACTGCTGGTCCGGCAACTGATACAGCTTGCCGTCCGGTCCGGTGGTGAAGGACTTGCCCATGAAATCGTCGATATCAAGCATGGGATTGGTCGTGGCTTTGCCTTCGCCAGCCATCCAGTCGGTCAGGTTGACGGCCAGTTGCAGGCGCGAGTGCGTGCCGATCAAATCGGAATCGTTGATGTACGCATCATACAGATTCCGTTTGGTCTGCATCTGGGTTTGCACGGCCTGAACGACTTCGCCTTCGCCGAGAAGCTGGTGGTTCACCTTGATGCCGGTGATTTCCTCAAAAGCCTTGGTCAGGGTTTTGGATTCATACTCGTGGGTCGGGATCGTTTCCGACAACACGTTGATTTCCATTCCCTTGAAGGGCTGGGCGGCCTTGATGAACCACTCCATTTCCTTCATTTGATCGGCTTTGGATAAAGTCGATGGCTGGAACTCGTCGTTGATCCATTTCTGTGCCTCGGCTGTGCCCGCGTAACTCGTGCCAGCGGACATAACCAGTGCGACGCCTGTCATCGCAGCGAGTATTCGTGCCTTCATACTAACACCTCTCCCTGTTATTGATCCTCATTCCAAACTGACTATCATCCGAAAAAAAACGAACGTCAATCGAAACTTTTTGCCATTCCAGTGTGCGTTTTCGCGTTCGAAATGTTTGCTTTCGAACCTTCAACAGGGAAATCGATAATTCAAACAATGTTCGGAAAAGACTTTCTGGGACACGGAAAAACAGATTGGACGATTTGGTCGAAGCAGAAGGCCCGAACCCTCGTGTTTCCCGTGGCGCGATGTTGTCAAACGCACACGCCTGCAGCGGCGAGTTATCGTTGATGAACTCGCCAAAAATTTTCGGCTTTCCGGTTCTATCGATCGGCCAGCAGAGCCATAACGTCAGCCAGAGCTGGTGCGGATTGGGATGCGCCGGGCGTGGTGGTCGACAGAGCGCCGCAGGCGGCGGCGAAACGCACCGCGTCGGCCAATGTGCGCCCTTCGGCCAGGGCATGGGCGAGGCCGCCGTTGAAGCAATCCCCGGCGGCCACCGAATCGACGCTATCGACCACAAAAGGCGGAACAAATCCGTCGCCGTCTTCATCCTGAAAGTAGACGCCATCTGCGCCCAGCTTGATCACCGCCATCGCGACGCCCTCGGCGCGAATACGCGCTGCCGCTTTTGACGCCTGTTCGACGTCGGTGGGGCGCACCGCAGTCAGGATTTCGGTTTCCGTTTCGTTGGGCGTGATGACATCGATGCGCGAAAGGACCGACCCATCAAGGCCGCCTTGCGGCGCGGGGGCCGGATCAAGGATTACCCGTCCGCCGTTTCCGCGCACGATATCCGCCGCCGCCAGTCCCGCCGCCAGCGGGATTTCCAGTTGCAAAAGCAGAACGTCGGACCGTTCCAGCGTCGGTTTGGCCCGCGCCACGTCGGTTTCGTCAATGGCCATGTTGGCCCCGCCGATCACGGTAATGCAGTTTTCCGCAGCCGCGTCGACCCCGATCACGGCAACCCCCGTATCCGACCCGGGATCGACAAACACGCCGCCCGTGGGGACGTTCAGCCTGCGCAAAGCGGATAACGCCGTGTCGCCAAAGGCATCTCGGCCGATCCGACCGATCAGGTCCGTTTTCGAGCCCAGCCTGGATGCCGCCACCGCCTGATTGCACCCTTTGCCGCCAAGGCCAATAGCATAACGCTCGCCGTGCAACGATTCGCCAGGCCGGGGCAATTTCGCGCCGTAGGTGGTCAAATCGATATTGATGCTTCCAAAGACGCAAATAGCCAAGAGATGATCCTCTTTTTTTCCGGTGGCCTCGCTTAACGCCGCCGCCACTCCCACGGCGGCAGGCACGGGACCGGCCCCGCCCACACACCTAGGCCGCGCGAACGGGCCTGGGCTTCGTTGTCCGAATAGATGCCGTGGCTGATGCGCTTGAAATCCCACGCGAACCCCGCATCGATCATGGCCCGGCCGATATCCTGAACCTTGGCCGTGTGGCATCTGGCCACCATGTGAACGCCCTTGGGTCGGCCAATGGGCATGCAGGTTACGTTATCGCGGCCAATCAATCGGCGCAAAGTGCTGGTCGCCCAAGCGCCGATGGGAGCGTCCTGACCCAGCATCAGGCAGGTCTGAGTGGTTTCGGGCGCATCGACGCCGAACAACCGAACCCGATAGCGGTCAAACCCCAAAGTGTCACCATCGGCCACAAACGGAAGACCCGAGACCATCTGCGCGCCGGACGATCCCACGCCCAGCGCCATGACAACGAACACCAGAAGAAAGCAACCCACCCATCTGCGCTTGATAAAGGCAGTCGGCACGCCCGGTCTCCTCCGTTACCTAGTGAAGCTGCGGTTTTTTTAGAAGTGAAGTCCGGTCAATGGACGGAACACCCAGGGAAATCGCGCCGTCGTCGCGCCAAACGGTCAACGGCACCTGCACACCGGCATCACCAACCCGCCAAATCTGGCGAAACATGTCGACCAGAGTAATGACCGGCTCGCCGTTAACCTCGAGCACCCTGTCGCCGATTTCAACTCCGGCGTCATAGGCCGGACCGTCTTCGGCCAGTCCGACGACCACCAGTTCGTCCTCGGCCTCGGCGGTATACATGCCCAGCCACGGGCGCGGCGGCCGGTCGACCTTACCGAACTTCATAAGCTGGTTCATGATGGGGATCAGGATGTCGATGGGCACGATCATGTTGCCGTCCAGCGGCTTGTCCTCGCCCCTTGGAAGCTGAACGAACAATGAGCCGATCCCGGCTAGCCGCCCGTCGGCATCGATCAACGCCGCACCGCCCCAACTGGGGTGCGCAGGCGCCGTAAAGATGGCTTCGTCCAGTACGTATTCCCAGTAACCCGCGAACTCGCGCTTGGCCACGATCTGCGCCTTGCACGCATGTTCGCGCCCGCCGTACCCGGCGATAACCACGCTTTCACCAACACGGATATCGCCCGAACTTCCAATGGGCAGCGCGGGCAATCCCATATTTTCCAGCGCCTGAACCAAACCGAAGCCGGTTTCCTGATCATAAGCCACGATATGGCCGGGACAGGCGCGCCCGTCGGCGCCCATAATCCAGACCGTTTCAGCCTCGGTAATAAGGTACCCAATGGTCAAAATCAGGCCGGTCTCGTCGATAATCACGCCGTTTCCGGCGCGTTCGGTCCCCAGAATCGATGCCGTAAACGCATCCTCCGGAATTTTCGTGCGAATGGAAACCACCGAGGAAAGCGCCCGCTCCAGATCATAGGAAACGTCCTTCGACCGGGGCTTGTGGCTCTCCTGGATTTCGGGTTCCGAGAATTCGGGCATTGCTGCTAGGTTCCTTCGCCGTTGAACTGATTTACGCACCGTCCCATGGAACTTATGCGAACCTTCGGTCAGTTTCAAACGTGCAGCATCGAAGATCAGGTTTTTTTCACCATATATGCATGTGGATGGCACGTTCGCCCTGCGCTATGTTGCGCTCAAACCAACGCCTGAAAAGGGACCAAAAGAAGATGCGCGTTGAAATGAGCTACGGTCGGGGGACGTTGCCGGTTGATCTGGATGACGATTGGAAAGTGACCGTCATTGAAAAACCGGATATGCCGGTTCTGGGTGATCCGGATGCAGCCGTGGAAGCCGCGGTGGGTGCGCCGCTCGGTTGCCCGCCCCTTTCCGAACTGGCCCAATCAGCCAAAACAGCCTGCATTCTGATTTGCGATATCACCCGGCCCGTTCCCAACGGCACGGTGTTACCGGTTCTGATCCGCACGCTCCTGGAAGCCGGAATGCAAGCCGACAACATTCAGGTTCTGGTCGCCACCGGCCTGCACCGGCCCAACGAGGGTGCCGAGTTGGCCGAACTGGTGGGCGATCCGTGGGTTCTGGAAACGGTTAAAATCGACAACCATTTCGCCCGCAACGATGCCGATCACGTATCCCTGGGAAAAACAAAACGCGGCACCGTGGTGCGGCTGGACAAACGCTTCGTGCACGCCGACCTGCGCATCGCCACGGGACTGGTGGAGCCCCACTTCATGGCTGGTTTTTCGGGCGGACGGAAAGTCGTCACGCCGGGCGTAGCCCATGCCGAAACCATCACCACCCTGCACACGGCACCCTTCATGGAGCACGAAAACGCCGCCAATCTGGTATTGGACGGCAACCCTCTGCACGAGGAACAGCTTGAGGTCATCGGGCTTCTGGGCAGCGTGTACGCGGTCAATACGGTCATTGATGATACGCGCCGGCTTTCCTTCGTCAATTTCGGAGAAATCGGAAAAAGTCACCTTCAGGCCGTCGATTTCATCATGAAATACGCGGTCGTTTCGATACCGGAACGATTTTCGACGGTGCTCAGCAGCAGCGCCGGATATCCGCTGGACAAAACCTATTATCAAACCGTCAAAGGCATGGTTTCGCCCATCGACATCCTGAAACCCGGCGGCGACATCATCATTGTGTCGGAAATTTCCGAAGGGTTCGGATCGCCCGAATACCTGGACGCGCAGAAACGCCTGATCGAAAAGGGGACCGACGGTTTCATCGAGAGCATTCTCCATAAATCCCACGCGGCCATTGATGAATGGCAGACGGAATATCAGATCAAGGCCATGCGGGTGGGATCGATCCAGCTTTACACCGAGGCGCTTAGCCAAGAGGAACGCGCGCTAACGGGGGTCGAACTGATTGGCTCGGTGGAAGATGCCCTACGGCGCAGCGTCGCGCGCCACGGCAACTCCGAGATCGCGGTTATTCCGGAAGGCCCCTACGTGGTGCCGCTTTATTCCGAAGACTGAGATTTAAGAATACGAAGCGCCGCGCAGGCCGCGCCATAACCGTTGTCGATGTTGGTCGCCAATACGCCCGGTGCACAGCTTGCCAGCGCCGAATGCAGCGCGGTTTCGCCCTTGTTTGAGACGCCGTAGCCGGTCGAGGTGGGAACGGCGATCACCGCGCCCGGCACCTGCCCGCCCAGAACCGAAAAAATCGCGCCGTCCATGCCCGCCACCATGATGACGATCGGATGGAGCTTGATCTCCTCGATACGATCCAGCAATCGCCACAAACCGGCGACCCCCACATCAACGATTTCAGTACAGGCTTCGCCGTAAACGGCCAACGTGCGAACCGCTTCGCGGGCCACACCCTTGTCGGAAGTCCCGGCGGTAATCACCGCGATGCGGGCTGCATGATCCGTGGCGGGAAGCGCGCCAAGAACGCCGGTGCGCGAAATTTCCTCGTAATCCAGTTTGCTTTGCAGGGCTTGGGGCAGAGCATCGAAGGCGTCCTTTTCAAGCCGCGTCAACAGGATCGGGTGATCGCCGTCGACGGCTTCATGGCAGATACCGACAATTTGTTCGGTGGTCTTTCCCTCGCAAAAAACCGCTTCGGCCAGACCGATGCGTTCCCGCCGCGCCGCATCCCATACGGCATCGGAATTCATGCGATTTGATCCTTAAGGAACGCGCTGCCCATTTTGTAGGCCTCGAACGGAACGTCGCCTTCAAGGCCCGTTGCCACCGCCAACCGGGAGACTTCTTCGCGAACACCCTTTCCGTCATCCGACAGAACTGCGGCAAGCCCCGCTTCATCCAGTTCCACGGCGGCGCCCGTGCCACGCACCCGGCAACGCACCGCGCCCGGTTCGCTTAACCAGTCGCGCACCATCGTTTCAACGGCGTGAACGAACGCAAGCGCCTCTGGGGTGACCGGAATGCCCGTTTCAATGCGGCTGGACAGGCACGGCGACGCGGGCAATTCGGCCACCTCGCCCAGTCCCAATGCGCGCGCCACTTCGCGCACGCCCGCCTTATCGATGCCCGCTTCAACGAAGGGATGGCGAACGCCGTTGTTTGCGGCGGCTTCCATTCCGGGCCGGTAGTCGCCCAGATCATCCTTGTTGGCTCCGGAAACAACCTGACGGTCGGTCAGGCCCGCAATCGACCCGTAAAGCGCCGTTTTGCAGAAGAAGCAACGGTTGACCGGATTGGCCACATAGCTTTCGTCGGCGAATTCACCGGCGTCGATCACGCGAAGGGTCCAGCCCTCGCGTTCCGCCAGCGCGCGGGTTCTTGCCGTCGCTTCCGCCGGAACAGCGGGAGAAGTAGCGTGGATCATTTCCACATCGTTGCCCAGCCGCCGATAGGCGGCCTGAGCCAGGGTCAGGCTGTCCACGCCGCCGCTCACGGCGACGGTCACGCGGCTCATTGCATCAAGCACCGCGTTCAGTTTCTGTATCTCAATAGGAGCCGACTGGTTCATTCGTCCTTTGCTTTCGTCGCTTTTCTTTCGGCGTTTGCCCTGGTTGAAGCGCGGGCCGCACGCCCGCCGTCTATTCCGGCGATATCATCCATCTCGGCCTTGGCCGACACCTCGCCACCGGGCCGTTCCACGACCTTGGTCCGCACGCCGTCCACTTCTACTTGGCTGCGTGCAAGCTCCATCCGGCGGGCCACATGCCAGCGCAGACCGATGGTCGTCGTTTCGGCAAAACAGGCGGCCGCCACGTCATCGACAGCGGCAGGCCGACACAAGATGCGCACACTCACGGCCATCCGGCCCTTTTTACCGAACACCGGCGTTTGCATCACATCCAGAACGTCGCCCCGCGCACGAAGGTTGTCAAGGCCGACAGCCAGATCTTCGGGCGTTTGATCGTCGATCTCGAACTCGATCACGGCAACGTCGGTTGACGCTTCGCCCACCGTTTTTTCAAACACCATTGCCCGCAAAATGTTGGGAAGGCCCGGAAATTCCTTCGTTCCAAAACCCGTTCCGTCAACGGCCAGTTTCATGCCGCGCGACGGACCCGTCCCGGCGGGGGCCAGATGCTTGAGGATGGCGGCCCCCGTCGGCGTAATGCGTTCGCCGGGAAGGCCGTCGTCGAAGGTCTCAAAACCGCGAAGAAGCCGCGCCGTCGCCGGTGCGGGTACGGGCAAAATTCCGTGCGCCGTCTTGACGCGGCCTGAGCCCGTCGGCAAGGCGGAAACCGACCAATCGGCATCGCCCAGCGCATCAATCAGATGCGCCGCGCCGACGATATCGGCCAGCGAATCCCAATCGGCGACCTCGTGGAAGTGAACGTCCTCGGGGTCCATGCCGTGAACCGCGCCCTCGGCCTCGGCCAGAATGGCGAAGATCGCCACGGCACGCCTTTTCACGCCGTCCGCCAGCGCGCTTTCTTCGATCATGGCGCGGATTTTCTTGAACGTGTGCGGCGGATGACCGGCGTTTTCCGCAGGTCCGGTAACGTCGAAGCGCAGTCCGGTCAGTCCCGAGGCGTGATGGTGGGCAATCTCGACCGCCCAATTTTGCGGCAAGCCCGCCGCGCGGATCGCCTCCAGGAGCCCGTCACGAAGGTCGGGGCGGGCATCCAGCATGGCGGCCAGAAACATGTCTCCGGCAACGCCGCCAACAGCGTCGAGATGAATGTGCATTTAAGTATCGGGCCTCTATCCGCGTCAAAGTCGCCGTTCGACGAGTTCGGTAACCTCTTCGCTTGAGAGAATCAAGGGATTGCTTTTCATGCCGCCCGGATTGCTGGCCGCCACGACCTTGCCGACCTCTTCCGCCGTCATGCCGAATTCGCCCAGTTTGGCAATGCCGGTGCGCTCGGTCCAATCGGCCAACGTCGCCACCAGACCATCGTCCGTGCCCGAAAGCAACCGGCCAACGCGGGCGTATTTCGCAAGCGCAATGTTTTCGGGATCGCGTTCTTTCAGGGCGCGGATATTAATTTCGGTGGCCACGGCCAAAAGGGTTCCGCAGACCACGCCGTGAGGCGCAGGAAAGAAAGCGCCCAGAGGCGAGGCCAGCGCATGAACAGAGCCCAGCCCGGTTTGCGCCAGCGTAATCCCAGACATCAAGGATGCATACGCGATATCGGCCCGCCCGGCGGACGCGCGGGCGCTTTGTCGCCCTGCTTCCTCCCACGCCGCGAAGAAACCGCGCGCGAAGGCTTCCAGACCCGACCACGCAAGCGCGTCCGTCATGGCGCTGGCTTTGGGCGAAACGTAACCTTCCAGAAGCTGGGTGAATGCGTCCATGCCATTGGCGGAGATCAACGCCTGCGGGCAGGTTTGCAATAGTTCGGGGTCGACAATGGCGACTTGCGCGACCAATTGATCGTCGCGAAACGACTTCTTGAAACCGGCGGGTCCGCGGGAACTGAGAACCGCGTTCTTGGTCGCTTCGGTGCCGGTTCCGGCGGTGCTGGGCGCGGCGATGAAGGGTAGCGACGGCCCGTCGTAGGCAATGCCACGCCCGACGCCCTCGATATGATCCATCACCGAATTGCCCGTAACCATCAGCCCGGCGATGGCCTTGGCCGCATCCAGCGCGCTGCCGCCGCCCAGCCCGATCACCACATCGATACCGGACCCGTGGAACTTTGCCACCGCCGCGTCCACCAGATCGGGGGACGGTTCGTCGGCGACGACAACCGTTTCGATTTCCAACGCCTCATTGAGGCTTCGCCAGACCGGCAAATCGCGCAGGGACCGCCGCCCCGTCACCACCAGCGCGCGGGTTCCGAAGGCGCGCGCCTCGGTGGACAACGCGTCGATCGCACCTTCACCGAAGACAATCCGGGGAAGCCGCGTGGTGGAAAACGGAGCGATTGCAGTCATTGATTCAGTCGCCTGTGATCAGTCCGCCGGGAACAGACCGTCGTAGAAAACGGCTTCGCGCGGTTCGGCCATCATATCGGCCACCGCGTCTCGCCATGCGAGGTAATGGGCCGTTTCCTTGTGACCGGCGGCGGCCTCGCCGCTGACATAGGCTTCGTAAAGAACGAATTTGGTCGGGTCTTCCGAATCTTGCAAAACATCGAAGCGCCGGTTCCCGGCTTCCTCGATGGACCCCACATGATTTGCCCGGCTGGCCTCGATAAAATCGTCGACGCACTCGGGTTTGACTTTGACATGCACAAGCGTGACGTACATGGCGTTCCCCCATTTATTTTTGAAGGCGCGGATATTTGCAGCTTCGCGCTTAAATGTCGAGGGTCGCATCCACCCAGACGCTGCCCTCGGCGCTTGATTTTAGTGCGGCCTCGACGAATTTCATGCCGAGTGCGCCGTCCTCCACCGTGGCAAACGAGAAGGCCAGCGGGTCGGGTTCACGGCCCAGAATGCGCGCCGAGATGACATCCGCCACTTCGGTGTAGATGTTGGCGAAGGCTTCGATGACGCCTTCGGGGTGGCCCGGTTTCAGGCGGGTCACGCGATCGGCCGCCATGCTCAAATCGGCATTTCCGGCGAGGATTTTGCGCGGCGGCTCGCGATGGGGCATGAAATCCAGCTCGCCCGGGCGTTCTTGGTTCCACTCCATCCCGGCCTTGGTTCCGAACACCCGCAGACGCAACGGGTTGGCGTAGCCGGTAGCGAGCTTGCTGGCCCACAGCATCCCGCGCGCGCCGTTCTCGAAGCGCAACAGGATGTTGTTGTTGTCATCCAGTTGTCCGCCGGGAACGAAGGTCGAGATATCGGCGCACACTTCGGTCAGGCGAAGCCCCGTCACGAAAGAGGCCAGATGCTGGGCGTGGGTGCCGATATCGGCGATGCAGCCACCCGCTCCGGAGCGGGCCGGATCGCGCCGCCACGCATCGCGCGGTGAAGCCGCGTCTTCGGTCAGATCAACCCAGCTTTGCTGCGGATACTCGACCTGAACCAGACGGATATCGCCCAACGCGCCGCTTGTCGCCAGTTCGCGCGCGTGGCGCACCAGCGCATAGCCCGCATAGGCATGAGTCAACGCAAACACCAGACCCGAGCGCCGCACGCGCGCCACCAGATCAAGGGCGTCTTCCATGGTGTGGGTCAGCGGCTTGTCGCAAATCACGTGTACGCCCGTATCCAGAAACGCCAGCGTCGGGCCGTGGTGCAGATCGTTGGGGGTGACGATGGCGACGACCTCGATGCCGTCCTCGCGGGCGGCTTCCGCGCGCGCCATTTCGGCAAAGTCCTTGTAGGCCCGTTCGGGCGCGATCCCGACGTCGGCGGCCGACGCCGCACCACGTTCCGGGTCCGACGACAAAGCGCCTGCCACCAGCTCGTAGCGGTCATCCAGCCGCGCAGCCATGCGATGGGACGATCCGATAAACGATCCCGCGCCGCCGCCAACCATGCCCAGACGCAACCGCCGGCCCAATCCCCCAAATCCTTCAGCCTGAATGGTCATGGTTAACTCCTTTCGACCTGTTTGCAGTTGGTCTCGCGGGTCAAAACCGCTGCGAGGCAGGCAACCACGCCCGCCGCGATCAAGACGAGAAGCGCAGTTTTGAAATTTTCCACCGAGTAGATTCGCGCGCCCTCCACCATGCGGCCATCCCAGCCCAAATCCAGCAAGGCCCCGATCAGGGGCTGGAAGCACGCACTGGTTCCCATGACGGCCATGTTAACGAAACTAACGGATGTCGCCGCAACATGCTTGCCGTTGTTCTCTCGCCCCGTGGCGAAACAAAGGACCATGGCGCCTGAAAAAATGCCGTGAATCAACAGCAATCCCTGAACCGCGATCAGCGGCAGACCCGGCAGATAAAGGGCGCACGAAAGCGTTGCCAGACCGCCAATGCCGCCCACAAGCATGGGCGCTTTCCGTCGCCCCATCCGATCGGAAACCCACCCTGCCAACGGCGCGCCGATGGCCCAGCCAACCAGCATCAACGTGGCCGTCAGCGCCGCTGCCGGGCGGCTAAGTCCGTAGGTTGCCATCATATAAGGCACGCACCACAATCCGCCAAATGCCAGCACCGACACCCCCAGCATTCCGCCGAAAAGGCCGCAGGTCCAGCTTTGGCTGTTGGCCAACACTTCCTTCAACCCGCGAACGATCCCGGTTTTACCCGCGGGCGCGTCGCCCCCGTAAGAACGCGTGGTGCGCGGCACAAAAAACCAGATCAGAACGGCCAGAATGACAGCGCCGATGGCCGCCGAGCCCATGGTGGTCCGCCATCCGGCCACGTCGATCATTTGGGCCAGCGGCGCTTGTCCCCCGATCCCGCCGGCCATGCCGATCAACAGTGTGAAACCGGTAATCTGGGCGAACCGGCTGGCCGGAAGCATCTGGCCGCAAATTTGCAGCGTTCCGAGCCAGGCAACACCCGCCCCCGCGCCCACCAGAAACCGTCCCGCGTAAGCCAGCTGGACGTTCGGCGCAACGGCGAACAAAAGACTGCCCGCCCCGCACAGCAGGGCAGCCGCCGCCAGCATCCTTCGTGGCCCGTAGCGGTCAATCAAAACCCCAAAGGGGATTTGCAAACTGGCGTAGGCGTAAAAGTAAAAAGCGGTCAGATTGCCGAGGATGGCCCCCGAAACCTGAAAATCGGACATCAGGTCGGTGACCATGACGCTGGGCGCCACCCGCTGGAAATACCCGTAACAATAAAAAAGCGCGCCCAGGAACCAGGCGAACCACGCCATGGGGGTTGCGGTTATCTCGACCGACCCCGCTTTCGTTTCTTGTTTTGTCATGCCTGTTTTCATCCCTGCCGCGTCGTTTATCGGGCATTGTGCGGGCGCATGAAAGCCCTATATCAGGATTTTGGCATTTGACATTGGGGGCCAAGCCCGTCAAAAGGTGCGCCGCAATGGACGCTACAAACCCAGCCTTAACCGATTTTCCCCCGCTTCTTGAAGCGAATGATCCGCCGGTTTTCGAGGCGCTCAATCGCCGGGGAAAAGCGCCGGTCTTTCTTCTGTGCTGTCATGCAGGCAGGGGCATCCCGCGCGAGCTGGGCGATCTTGGTTTGAACGCGCGCGATCAAACCCGTCATATATCGTGGGATATCGGCGCTGCCGAGGTTACCCGCAACCTGTCGAAACTTTTGGACGCTCCGGCGATGCTGGCCAATTATTCGCGGCTGGTGATCGACCTGAACCGCCTTCCCGGCGCCTTCGATTCCATTCCGGGGGTCAGCGACAAAACCAGAATTCCGGGAAACGGGGGCCTGAAAGATAGCGACCGCACACGGCGGCTGGACGGAATATTCTGGCCCTACCACAGCGCGACGGCCGATGCCTACGCCGAACATTGTGAACGCATCGCCGACGCGGCCATGGTGACGATTCATTCCTTCACTCCGCGCCTGAACGGCGGTACCCTTCGTCATTGGGAGGCGGGTATCCTGTGGAACCGTGATGCGCGGCTGGCGCGGCCCATGATCGACTACCTGCGCAACAAGGCAGGGGTCTGCGTCGGCGAAAACGAGCCGTACTCGGGACAAAAACACGGATTCTCGCTTGATTATCACGCCGGAGACGCGGGACGCCCCCATCTGGCGATAGAGGTCCGGCAGGACCTGATCAGTACGCCCGAGGGGGCCGCGCGTTGGTCAAAGCTTCTGGCCGACGCTTTTTCAGAGGTGCTTCGCGCCGACGGTTAAGTATGAGGAGCGCGCGGCCATGCCGTCCACCGATCCCCGGTTCACTGTCGGCATCGAGGAAGAATACCTGCTGGTTGATCGCGAAACCCGCGAGCTTGTGGACGATCCCCCCGATGCCATGATCGAAGCCTGCCGGTCGCAATTGAAGGATCTGGTCCGCCCCGAGTTTCTCAGATCGCAGATCGAGGTCGGGACGCGGGTCTGCCGAACCATAGGGCAAGCCCGCGACGATCTGGCGTGGCTACGCAAAACCGTGGCCGAGGAAGCGGCCAAGTACGGGCTGGCGCCCATCGCCGCCTCGACCCACCCGTTCTCGGAGTGGCAGCAACAACAGCATTCCGACCATGAGCGCTATCATGTTCTGGCGCGCGACCTTCAGGCCGTGGCCCGCCGCCTGCTCATATGCGGCATGCATGTGCATGTCGGTATAGACGACGACGATCTGCGCATCGATTTGATAAATCAGGCCGGGTATTTTCTGCCCCACCTTCTGGCACTCAGCACGTCGTCGCCGTTTTGGCGGGGTGTGGATACGGGCCTTAAGTCTTACCGTTTAAGCGTCTTCAACGAATTGCCGCGCACCGGACTTCCCGAACAATTCGATTCCTTCGGCGAATACCAGCGCCACGTAAACATTTTAACCAAAGCGGGCCTGATCAAGGACGCCTCCATGCTGTGGTGGGATATCCGCGCCAGCACCAAGTTCCCGACGATTGAGATGCGGATTACCGACGTTTGCACCTATCTTGAGGACGCCATCGCCATCGCCGCATTGTTCACCTGCATCATCCGCATGCTGTATCGGCTGCGCCGCGACAATCGGCGCTGGCGCATCTACGCACCCATGCTGATCAACGAAAACCGCTGGCGGGCGCAAAGGTACGGTCTGGACGAGGGGTTGGTCGACTTCGGGAAAGGACAGATCGTTCCGTTCGAGGATTTGTTCGAGGAATTGATCGATATGGTGCGCGAGGACGGCGAGGCATTGGGGTGCCTTGAGGAACTTCGCCTGAACCGCACCATTGCCAAGCGCGGAACCAGCGCACACCGCCAGCTTGCCGCCTACTACAAGGTTATCGACGAGGGCGGCGAACCCAAAGACGCGTTAAAGGCCGTCGTTGACGGGTTGATCGAGGATACCCTCGTCGGTCTTTAGGGAATTACGATACGGTCAATTGCTTTTCGATGGCGGCGTCCAGGGATTTGCGCAAATCCCTGCCGACCTGACCGCCGTCGCCCGCGATCTTCTCGCGCAAAACGGCGCGCATGACATCAACGTGCGCCTTAACGATTTCGACGGCATTGTCGCCAATCCGGCACTCGCTGCCGGTCACTTCATAGAGCCTTTTGCCGAACACCGAAATCAGCGGATAGCCGAAGGTTCCGCCCTGGCCGCGAAGTTCATGGGCCAACAGATTGATCTCTCCAAAATAGCCGCGCCGCAGATCCCTTTCCTGCTCAAGAGCCTGAGCGCACAGCTTGGACAACTTGGCCAGATATTTTCCCGCCCACTCGGTAAAATCGAGGGCCGCTCGTTCCAGCGAGGCTTCGGCCTCTTCCAAGAGATCAGCCGGTATTTCCCCTGAGCCTCCGCCGGCCACGCCGCCAACCTTGTCCCTCAGGGCGTTGGGCAGAACGAATTTCCAAACATCGCTCGGTCCCTCGGGTTTTACGATCCGATCCGCCGAGTAAACCAATGTAATATCGCTATCCCTCGTGACACGCTGTTCTTCTCCGGGGGAGCCGACATCGCGGCGGCGGCGGTCGGGGCCGAAATACTCGC
This sequence comes from Rhodospirillales bacterium, assembly GCA_018648445.1. The sequence continues at coordinate 18,025 of JABGRG010000009.1, forward strand.
GCGACGTGATAAAGGGGCGCGGGTAGTCGATAACTTCCAGGATGTGCTTGTAAACAGTCTCGATGGCGAACGGCTTGGCCAGAAATTCTGTCGTTCCGAGATCGCGGGCCTGAGAAACATAATTGCTGTCGGCGGCCCCGGACAACATGATAAACGGCATGAAGCGGTTCGGTGAATCCTTGGACGAACGAAGCCACCGCAAAAGCAGAAGCCCGTCGATGGGCGCCATCACCAAATCGGAAATCACGATGTCGGCGGTGGGCAGACCGGGTATCATCTGGCCGCCGGGAACTTTAAGCATTTCAACGGCCTCGGTACCGTTGCTCGCAACCTCCACATGCCCCACCCTGAAGTGCGTGAGGGTGTCACGGAACATATTTCGGACGAACCGGTTGTCTTCAACGAGAAGAATGCGAATCCGGCTGAGATCGTAAACGGCCACTCAAAACTCCTACCAATGTCGCGCGCAGGCAGACCCTATAAGGATTTTCTGGGTCTGGCAAATCTACAATGCAACCTGATGGTTAACGTCAGGTTATGCATCCAACCGTTTCTCCTTTTTTCGCACTTGCGCCATGCCGCGTTGGCCGATTATGGTCCGGCGTTCCGGCGAATCTTCTCGGACAAGTATACGCTCACACGCGACAATGAAAGGAATTAGATATGGCGGAAGTAGGCGGCATCGCGGCGGACAGGCTTCGTTCATTTGTCGAGCGGGTCGAACGCCTGGAAGAAGAAAAAGCCGCACTCAGCGCCGACGTTAAGGACATCTACGCCGAAGCAAAAGGCAGCGGATTTGACGTCAAAACGATCCGCCAAATCGTCCGCCTGCGCAAAATGGATCAGACCGACCGCGACGAACAAGAAGCACTGCTCGACCTCTATAAGCGGGTCCTGGATCTTTAGACCGCGGATGTAACCGCGAAATTACTTTCGACATAACTTTCCAGAACTGCCAGGCATTCGTTGATCGACTGGCTACCGGTCTCGACAACCAGTTCAGCATTGCCGGGTTCCTCATAGGGCGCCGATATCCCTGTAAAATCAGGGATTTCACCGGCGCGGGCCTTTTTATAAAGCCCCTTCGGATCGCGCGCCTCGCAGGTATTCAGATCGGCCTTGATGAATACCTCGTGAAAGGCCTCTCCACTAGCCGCCCGTGCGCCATCACGGTCTGCCCGGTAAGGTGAAATAAAGGCCGAAATGGCCAAAATCCCGGCGCGGCTGAACAACGCCGCCACCTCGCCGACGCGTCGAATATGTTCGTTGCGGTCTTGCGGCGAAAAACCGAGATCGGCACTGAGCCCATAACGAATGTTGTCACCGTCCAACACGTAAACCTGACATCCGCGAGCAAACAAGCGCTGCTCCAATTCGAACGCAAGGGTCGATTTGCCCGACCCCGACAGGCCGGTGAACCACAACACTCCGCCCTTATGTCTGTTTGACTTCCACCGGTCCTCGGGTGGAACGCGATGGGCGACGGCGGTGATGTTGGACGACTTTACGCTCATTCGTAATTCTTCTCTCCTGGACTGTCGTCTCTAAATTCGTGAAATGTCGGCAACAAAGGCGGCAAATATTTTCCCCAGTCCCAAGTTTATTCCACTAACTGCCGCGGCAATGTCCGCTCCTGCGGTTTCGCCTTCCGTACGATAGGTCTTGACCAGCAGAAGCCGGTCCTCACGCCGGTCACGTAATGCAATTTCCAGAGCAATCACGACCTTCGACGGCGTTCCGCGAACTTGTTCCAGCCGCTTGATTTTGCCGGTCAGAATGAAGTCGGGCTCGAGACGCATTTCCGGCGTGATCACGGTTTTCGCGACGCCCGCCTGCCGCAGATAGGAAACCAGTTCGTCGCGCAGCATCACGGTCGGGGAGTCGGTCCAGAAGTGGTAGTGGTATTCGTTGGCTTCCAACGGTCGAGCCGCCTCGCTGTAGACGATTGGCCTGCCGGCGGTCAATCCGTCGGCCAAAAGGCGCGCCACTTCGAGGGTCCCGGCCAAAGGCGGATTTGCGAGCGCCTTCCCCGACATTTGCACGTGCAGGCGATAGAAATGATCCTGCGGAACCGGCGGCTGCGCGCAGGAAGCCAGCAACATCACGAACAATGCGCCAAAAAACAGTCTGGTCGTTTTCACCGCAGTTCCCCCCATTTAATTTCCCCGCGCCTGATCTTCCGGCGCGGTGCCGCCCAAAAGTACGCCCGGATTCTTGCGAATTTGGCGGCTGAACTCGTTTATATTGCGGGCCGCGCCCTCCATGTTCTGGTTCAGGGCGTCGATATGTCTGGCCACCGAATCGACCACGTGCCGAAGATCAACGATGGCCCGTTCCACGTCGAGTTTATTATCGACCAACATGGTGTCGATGGAATCCAAAAGCTGATCCAGGCGGCCTCTGGTGACCCGCAATTCATCGGCGAATGCGGTGAAACTTCCGACCGCCCTGTCAGCCTTACCCAACACGCCTTCGACCATTTTGCGGTTGTTCGGACTAAACAATTTGTCAAGCTCGCCCGCCGTCAGTTGAAGCTGGCCGGTCAGATCCTCGACATCGCCGACGATGATGGGAACACGGTCCGCCATTTCCTGGGCTAATTCACTCAACTCTGTAATCAACATATCGCCCTGGTCGCCGAGAATATCGCCGAAGGTCGCTGCGGCTCCATTTACAGTTGCCAAAAGCGGCCGCAAGTCATTGACGGCGATATCCTTGATTTGCTCGGCAACAGAACTCATCACGTTAAACAGGTTTTCGGCCTCGCGGCTTTCAATACGGTCGCCGGGCTTCAGCGCGCTTTTGCTCTGGCCTTCCGAAACGGCAATAACGATGGCCGAAAGCAGGCTCGGAGCCTCGATGGCGGCGAGGCTGTCGGTGGGAATTTGCCAGCCCTCGGTGACCGACAAATCCACCCTGAAACGCATGCCCCCGCCCTGCGCCACCGGCGTCACTTCCTCGACCTGACCGATGGGGTATCCTTCGTAAAGAATTTGGGTGCCGAATTTCACGCCGGTGACGTTGCGGTAAATGGCGTGATAACTGTCGGTTGATCCACTGCCGCCCGAAAGGGTTATGACCGACGCCACCAGAACAAACGCCATGGCGGCAACGAAAAGGCCGACCAGGACATAGTTGATCTTGTTGCTCCTCATGGCGTCGCTCCCTCTTGCATTTTTTCACCCATCAACCTTCGTAAGTATTCGTCGGGGTCGACAGGATCGTCTTCCATGCGCCGGTTTAACAGGTTTTGAATTCGCTCGCTCGGATGGTTGCGCAACTCTTCCACGGTTCCGATAAACAGGATTTTGCCTCGGTCCAGAACGGTAATGCGATCGGCGATCTTGAACGCGCTTTCCAGTTCGTGGGTAACAACGACGATGGCCATGCCCATGGCGTCACGAAGTCGCAGGATCAAATCGTCCAGCGCCGAGGACACCACCGGGTCCAAGCCCGCCGACGGTTCGTCGCAAAACAGAATGCGCGGGTCCATGATGACGGCACGGGCGAAGGCGGCGCGCTTGATCATGCCGCCCGACAGCTCTGACGGCATCAGGTCCTCGAACCCCGCAAGATCGACCGCTTCCAGTTTCAACCGGACCATGATTTCCATGGTTTGCCGGTCCAGGTTGGTATGCTCGAACAAGGGCAGCATGATGTTCTCGCCGACGGTCATCGAACTGAACAACGCGCCACCCTGAAACGCCACGCCCAGTTTTTTACGAAGCGCGAACATCTCTTTCATACTGAGGTCGGCAATATCCTTATCCAGGATACGCATGGCGCCCGATGTCGGCGTTTCCAGCGCCATCAGGTAACGCAACAGGGTGCTCTTGCCCGACCCCGAACCACCCATGATGACCATGATTTCGCCGTCGCGGACGTCCATGCTGACGCCCTGCAGGATCAAGCGCGTCCCGTAGTGGGTGACCAGTTCTTCAACCTCGATCATCTTTTTTGCGCCCGCTCCGGGGCGTTGGGTTTCTTCTGCCACGCCTATTCCCCTGCTAACCCATCTGCGTCGCCATGAGAACAAAGATCATGTCGGTGATCACGATCGCGGAAATGGCCTGTACCACCGAGCGCGTCGTCGCCTTGCCCACACCTTCGGCTCCGCCCTGAACCCCCGCCCCATTCATCACGCCGATAATGGCGATCAGAACGGCGAAGGCGATGCTTTTGGCAAACCCGTGCAGCACGTCACCGGCGTCGAGCGCATCGGCAACCTGGGTGATATAGGCGTCCATGGAAACGCTTAAGTCGACCCCGACATACAGCCCGCCTGCATATAATCCGATAAACCCGCTGAAAATGGTCAGCGCCGGAACCATCACAATCATGGCAAACAGCGCGGGGGCGACCAAGAAACGCACGGGATTGATGCCCATGACCTCCAGCGCGTCCATCTCCTGATTGATTTTCATGGTGCCGATGCGCGCCGCCAGCGCCGAGCCCGAGCGCCCAGCCACCAGAATGCCCGTGATCAACGGCGCAAACTCGCGGACCATTGAAATCGCGATGCCGAAAGTCACCTGAGATTCCGCGCCGAACTTTTTCAGGGAAATGATGCCCTGCATGGCCAGCACCGCGCCTATGGCGGCCGAAAGAACGGCGACGATGGGGATGGCGTTGATGCCGACCTCGCGCATCTGCGCGATGATCGCGCCCATGCGCACGGGTTGCCTTAAACGCGGCCCAAAAAACAGCCAGAACAAACTTTGCGCGACAAGAACGCCCGCGAAACCAAATTCCCCGAAGCTATGGGCGGTGGCGCGGCCCACCCGCTCGAGGAAATCCATTACCGAACCTAGTTTGTTTGTCGGCGGCATGTTCTCGGCAGTTACCCTCCAAGGGCCTCCTCAATGGTGGCGTGGATGGTGAACACCCTGTCCAGGCGGGCCAGTTGCAGCACCCGAAGTGCTGCCTCGCTAACCGAAACCAGCGCAAAATCGAGACCCGTCTTACGCGCGGCCTGAAGGGATTCAACCAGGGAGGCGACCCCCGAACTGTCTATGTACGTAACCTCTGACATGTCGACCAGTACCGGACGCTTGAGGCCCACGCAGTCGAGCAAAACCTTGCGCGCCGTCGGTGAGGTTTCGAGGTCAACATCGCCCTCGAAAGCCACCACCGACGCGCCGCCGGTTTCTCGGATTTCATGCTTCATCTAAATTCCCTCATTCGAGCTTTTTGCTCATTCTCATTAGATTACCACTATTTCCCGGTAGTGGCGTGATTTCCACCTCGTCCATGATTTCCCGGATAAGATGGGTCCCCAAACCACCGGGCCGGATGTCCTCCAGGTCGCGCGGTTTTATTTTTGTTACATCAACGGTATCGGCGAAATCCCTTAACAACACTATCAGATCATCGTCGTCGCGGCGAATTTCCAGTGTAATCTCGCCCTCGGTGCTACCTTTATACGCGTGACGGATGATGTTCTGGCAAGCCTCGTCGATCACCAGCACCAGGTCCGCCTGCAACGCAGCGGGACATCCTTCTTCCTTCAAGACGCCGGTGACCGCCTCACGCACTTCTTTCAATTTGCCCGGCAAAGATGGGAAGTTGATGCGCAGCAAACCAACGCCGACGGCTTGACGCGCCGGCCCCGCATCGTTGACCGCCAGAAGCGTCAAATCATCGCGCAACGGACCTTCGGTTTGCCGAATGCGGGAGATCACTGCATTCAGGCGATCTGCTGCGGGCATGTCGGCATTGGCATCCAGCATTGCCTTCAGGCCCTCGACTTCCAGCGTCTCATCGCCCTCGATGTAACCTTCGGTCACGCCGTCGGTGAAGACGTAGAGCGTTCCGCCCTCAAGGGAAATTTCGGTTTCGGGGAAGTCCTCTTCGGGTCCGGCCATGGGCATGATGCCCAGCGGCGGCAGTTCCGCTTCCAACGCCGTATAGGTCCCATCGCGCCTCCGATACAATGGCGGTTCATGCCCGGCGTTGGCCAGCCGCACGACACCTGATACCGGATCGAAATGGCCGCCGACCATGGTCACGAACATGCCCCGTGTCGTGGTCTCGCAAATCTCGCGGTTGAGGATGGCCAACAACTTGCCGGGCGACGTGATCGTTTTGCCCAGACACCGATAAAGGCTTGCCGTCTTGGCCATCAGAAGCGCGGCGTTCATCCCCTTGCCCGACACGTCACCCAGATTGAAGCAAATGGTGCCGTCCTCGATTTCAAAAAAGTCGAAGAAATCGCCGGATACGGTTCGCGCCGGAACGTTAATGCCATGGATGGGAAATGGCTCGGGGCGGGCTTCGGGAAGCAGGCTACGCTGAATTTCGGCGGCCAGTTCAAGTTCGCGCTTGACCCGTTCCTGCTCGACCAGGGCTTCGGCCTGCCGGGCGTTGACGATGGCCAATGCGGCCGATGAACTTAGCCCTTGCAGAACGCTCAGGTCGCTGGGCGCGAACAACCCGTCGCCGCCCAGTTTATTGACCAGTTCGATGGCGCCGATGCGTTCGCCCTTGACGCTCATGGGCGCACACAGAATGGATCGCGTCGTAAAACCCGTTTCGGCGTCTACACCACCGTGGAAGCTGGCGTCCTTGGATACGTCGCGGACGATTTCGCCGACGTTCTCCTGCACGCAGCGGCCAACGATTCCCTGATCGGAATCGAGCACCATTCCAGCGATTTCGGTGGCTCCGGAACAGGCGTGACAGCGCAGCTTTTTGCCAGTTTCGTCCAGCAGGAATAAAGCGCCGCCCGCCGCGTCCAGATAACGCGTAATGCGCTCAACCGCCTTCGCCAGCGTCGTTTCCAAATCGCGGGAGGACGCAAAGTCCGACCCCATCAAGGCCAGCAGCTCAAGATGATCCGAAATATTTTCGCCGCTTTCGCTGAGCAGCTTATCCACTGATTCGCGTTCAGCCATGCAAGGCACTATGCCTCGAATTTTACTCGCGGGCAAACCCGTCTGATCAACTTTTTCGCATCCCTTGACCTCCTTGCCCCGCCCCGCCTACGCTGCGTGCCCGGGGGGACGGTCATGCTCGGGCAATTACGCGCACGGTTTCACGACTGGTTTTACCGACCGCGGCTCGACTGGATACAGGTCGAGATCAACACGCAGTGCAACGCCCGCTGCATCTATTGCCCTGCCGCCAAGCCGGGCCGTGAATGGCCGCCGAAAAAGATGCCGCTAGAGATATTTGAGACGATATTGCCGAAGCTGGCCATGTCGGCCAGCCCCTCTCATTGGCGCGAACCGATCATACATCTTCAGGGATGGGGCGAACCCTTCCTCAACCCCGATTTCTTCGCCATGGCCGAGGCGACGAAACGCGCCGGTTGCGCCGTGGGAACAACCACCAACGCCACGCTGGTGGATGAGGCGATCGCCGCGCGCATCGTCGATACCGGCATCGACGTCATCTCGTTTTCAGTCGCCGGAATTGATGAGCGCAATGACCCTATCCGCCCCGGAACCAGCCTGGAACAGGTGCTCGGCGCCATCGCCATGCTGCAGCGCATCAAGGCGGACCGGTCCTCGGCCACGCCCGCCATTCACATCGCCTATATGCTGCTGAAATCGGGGATCGACGACATCGAACAAATACCCGACCTTTTCGCCGGGCGCGGGATCGAACAAATCGTCATCAGCACCCTGACCGTGATTGCCGATCCGGCCGTTCGCCATGAGGTCATCGAACCCGCAACCCCTGCCGAATTTCAAATTCTTGAGCACCGTCTGGCACGGGCGGCCGAGCATGCAAAAGAACGCGGCATCGAGCTTCACTATGATATCCCCCACAATCGTCATTCATGGCCAGGTCGCCCCCCCGGCCTGTGTGCGGAAAATATCTCAAGAGCCATCGTCGTGACCGTCGACGGCGAGGTGACGCCCTGTATGCTGAACCGTTTTCGCGCCGAGGACGACCCGCGCCCCAATCCGAACCCGTTCCATTTCGGAAAACTGGCCGAACAATCCCTGGCCGATATCTGGTGGAGCGACGGCTATCTTCGTTTCCGGCGCACCTTTTGGGACGCCGAACCGCCCGCGCGATGCCGTGCCTGCCAAAAACTGGGGTAACGCCGAACGGTCCCGACCTTCCTGCTATCGGGTTAGCTTGTCCTTGAGCCGTCCGCGACCAGGGTGCTGCCCCTAAAACCCGTATCCGACCGTAATCCCGCCGAACAGTTGATCTGCCGAGCCGCGGTCGTCAACGACGGGGCTGTCGGCGGCGTCGCCAACAAGGCGTGTGTAGGAAACGCGCCCGGCAACGTTCCAGCTTTCCCCGAGTTTGTGGGAAAGCGAGGTCGACAGACCGACATCCTTGATCCCGCCTTCCGCGTCGAAACGGGCGAGGCCGCTGCGCGAAGCGTTGTCCGCATCAATGTCGAAGTACGCGTTCATGTAGTTATCGTCGGCATAGGAGACCGAGGTTCCCAGCGACCAAATAAAAGATTCGAATACGGGTCTGTTATAGCCGAGGCTGGCGGTCACCAGGGACCCGTCATGACCGTCGTTAACATCTTTGGCGGCTTTCAGACCGACCGACATTTTATAGCGCGGGTCCGCTCGATTGACGAAGCGGTATTCGGCGAAGAAACCCACCTCGAGCGAATCTTCGACCTCACGCAGAAGCTTGACCTTTTCGTCCTCGACGTCGTCGTCGCGACCGCCGCGGTAACCTAGCGTAGGACCGAAATCGAAATTATCGAAGGGAACGACGTTGAGGCGCACGGATGGGCCCGCGATATGAGCATAGAAGCCCTCCCACGACAGGTGCGCTGCGGCCAAAGGGGTAATTCCATAATCGTCAGACCCTTCATAGTCTGACGTGAACCCGACGCCGCCCATGACAAGTCCGCGAAATCCGCCACCCTCGCCGCCGGGGCCCTTCGCCAGGGTCGGTCCAGCCGCAAGGACGCAGCCGACAAAGACCAGCCCCAAACATTCCGCTTTTCTCATTTTTTAAACACTCCAAATAAACGACAACCCGGCCAAATAAACGACAACTCGGAACGACGACCGACACCCGACGCCCACCCCTCGGTTGTTGTGCCGTTCGTTTATATACGGCCGTGGCGGAAGATATGTAATCTGGGCCACACATCATTCGAAATACGCAAAAAAAAATCGGGTAACGCCCAATTGAACACGCTCGTCGCCTTTGCGCTGGCAAAGTCGCCGGGCCGATCGCATCTGTTTTTGATGGGCCAGACGAAAAACAATCGGCTTCTTCGCACCGGTATCATCGGCACAATCGTCAGCGCGCTGTGTTGTTTCACGCCGTTGCTTGTCTTTGCGCTGGGCGGGCTGGGGCTTTCCGCGTGGCTGGGGTGGCTCGATTATGTCTTGCTTCCGGCATTGGCCGGGTTTATGGGGCTGGTTGTCTTCGCCCTACTCACCCGACGCCGGGAGAAATAAGAATGGACCTGTCGGAAACACAAAAGCTGTCGACCATCACCTGCCCCGAATGCGGCCATTCGAAGGCCGAGGAAATGCCGACGGATGCCTGCATCTTTTTCTATGAGTGCGAAAAGTGCGGAACCCGGCTGAAACCCAAAGCGGGCGACTGCTGCGTTTTTTGTTCCTACGGCTCGGTCCCGTGTCCGCCGATCCAGGCCGGAGATAAGTGCTGTTGAGCCCCTACAATAAGCTGCAAGGCCGTTTTCGCCGCCTGCTGGCCATTCGCGACGCCGAGGCCATCCTGCATTGGGACCTGGCCACCATGATGCCGTCGGGCGGGGCTTCCGGCCGGGCCGAACAACTGGCCGAACTGCGCGCCGTGCAGCACGGTATCCTGAGCGCGGCGGAAACGGGCGATCTGATCGCCGACGCCGCCCAGCTTGATCTATCCCCCCATGAGGCCGCCGATCTGGCCGAAATGAAACGCATGTGGGCGCGCGCAGGCTCCCTGCCCGAAGATCTCGTGACCGCCCTTTCCCATGCCTGCTCGGCCTGCGAAACCGTGTGGCGAAGGGCGCGGCCCGAGGCCGACTTCGCCGCCATCCTGCCCAGTCTGGAAGAGGTGCTGGCCCGCGTTCGCGAAACGGCCGCCGCTTTGTCCGATGCGCTTGATCTTTCGCCCTACGATGCCTTGCTCGATGAATACGAGCCGGGCGGCAGATCAGCCGACATCGACGCCGTGTTCGCCGATCTGGCGACCTTCCTGCCCGGCTTTCTGGCCGAGGTTCTGGAGCATCAGGCGAACCAGCCGCAAGCCGTTTCCCCGCAAGGCCCCTTCCCTATCGAAGCCCAGCGCCAACTGGGGATCGGCTTCATGGAGCGGCTGGGTTTTGACTTCGATCACGGGCGGCTGGACGTCAGCCTGCATCCGTTTTGCGGCGGCACGCACGATGACGTACGCATCACCACGCGCTACGACGAAACCGATTTTACCTCCAGCCTCATGGGCGTCTTGCACGAGACCGGCCACGCGCTCTACGACATGGGCCTGCCCGCCCAATGGCGCGGCCGTCCCGCCGGTGAGCCGCGCGGTATGAGCCTGCATGAAAGCCAGTCCCTGTTGATTGAAATGCAGGTGTGCCGCTCGCCCGAGTTCCTGGGCTTCGCCGCCCCCATCATGGCCGAAGCCTTCGAAGGACGCGGCCCGGCGTGGGAAACCGACAATCTGATCCGCCTCTATACCCGCGTTCAACCCGGCTTTATCCGCGTCGACGCCGACGAAGTGACCTACCCGGCCCACGTCATCCTGCGCTACCGTCTGGAACGCAGCATGATCGAAGGGAGCATGGAAGCCCGCGACCTGCCCGACGCCTTCAATGAAGGCATGCAAGAGCTGCTCGGCATCGCCCCGCCCGACGATGGCCTCGGCTGCCTGCAGGATTTGCACTGGTACGACGGCGCGTGGGGGTACTTCCCCACCTACACCCTGGGCGCCATGAGCGCCGCTCAACTGTTTGCCGCCGCCCGGTCCGCCAACCCCGAAATCAAACCCGCCATCGCGCGCGGCGACTTCGTACCGCTTATGACCTGGCTGCGCCAAAACGTTCATTCCAAGGGATCGCTGCTCTCAACCCGGGAAATCCTGACCGAAGCAACGGGCAAGCCGTTGGACGCCGAAGTGTTCAAGGCTCACCTCAAAACCCGTTATCTGGCGCACTAGAAAGTTACCCCGCGTCTCTTACCGGAGCCGCGTCAAGCGCTGCGGCGAGTGCGTACCAGGCCGGTTTGCGCTTGAAATTTGCATCGTAGGGCAAGCCCCTGACGGTATCGCCGTCGGGGCGGGGAAAGTGACTGGTCAGCCACGAATGGCGATCCGTGATGCCCCACGTCAGCACCAACTTGGTCGCAGCGCGGGCCAGCACCACGTCGAGAAAACGGGTGTAAGCGTCGGCAACAATGCGGTCGCGGGCTTGGATGCTGCCCACAATCGAGGTATCCCGCGCATCCAGCTCGGTCACCTGAATGCTCAGGCCGAGATCCGCTACCTCGTCGCAAAACCTACCAAGTGCGAGCATGTCCATGGCGCCCATCATACCGGGGGCCAAATGCCCTTGAAGGCCCAACGCGTGAACGGGCACACCCTTTCCCAGTAACTTTTCCAACAGCCGTAACGTGGCGCGGCGGCGTTGGCGCCCAACATCCCAACCCCATTCATGGCCGTATTCGTTGAACACCAACAAGGCGTCCGGGTCGGCCTGCGCGGCGGCACGGAAGGCGCGATCGATGTAATCGGGGCCAAGGGCATCAAGGAACAGGCTTTTGCGCAGGCCGTCGGCGCGTCCGTCCTTGGGCTCAATCGCCTCGTTAATCACGTCCCAACTGTGCATGCGCCCTCGATAGCGGCCGACAACCTCGTGAATGTGTTTTTCGATGGTGCGGGCCGGGCTTTTTTTCGGGTTAGCGAGACGTCCCGGCAACCACTTGGGTATCTGGTTATGCCAAAGAAGGGTATGGCCGCGCATGGCCATGCCGTGAACACGCGCAAAGTCCGCAACCAAATCGGCTTCGCTAAAATCGAGAAACCGACGCCGCCGCTCCAACGGTCCCCACTTGAGCGCATTCCCCGGCACCACCATATCGACGTCGCGGACAAGCATGGCCGCGTAGTCCGCATCGCCCAACAGGCGCGGAACCACCTCCGCACCCATGCGCAATCCCTTGCGCGCGGCGCGCACCTTAAGCGGCGTCTCGTCGGCAGAAAACGCTTTGCGGGCCGTACCCGAAACGCCGCCGGCAAGCGCCAGGGCCGTGCCACCGGCCAGGAATGATCGTCGGGAAATCATCATGGGTGCCGCCTCCGTTATTGGTTGCGGGAAATTACGGTCGCCAAGGCGTGACTGGCAATTCTAGTACCGGCACCCAAATTCACAAAAGGGTTTGGAATTTGGGGGACGGCGCAGCGTCCTGAATTGTGAGATTGTTGCATGACCATTATGAACACCTTCGTCGTTATTGCCGTTGTGGCGACCCTTGTCGCGCTGGTGCTTGGCTTGTTCTCCATGGCGCGCGGCGGGGAATTCAATGAACGATACGGCAACCGCTTGATGCGTCTTCGCGTCTTGATTCAAGGGCTCGCCATTGTCATGCTGGTTGCCGCTATGTTGCTTTCCATGAGTTAATGCGCGGGATCGATGGTCAAACTGACGAAAATCTACACAGGCGGCGGCGATGCCGGTCAAACGTCGCTGGCATCTGGTCGGCGCGTGGCCAAGCACGCGCCGCGCATCGAGGCGTGCGGGGCGGTCGATGAAGCCAACGCCGCCATCGGCATGGCTCGCATTGATGCGGCGGCCAATACGGACGCTCTACTCGCCGAAGTTCAAAATGATCTGTTCGACGTGGGCGCGGACCTGACGGTCCCCGAGGCAGACGGCGTGTTGCGCGTCACGCCTGCGCAGGTCGAACGATTGGAACGAACCATCGACCAATGGAACGCGGACCTTGCGCCGCTGAATTCGTTTGTTCTTCCCGGTGGATCAAAGGCCGCCGCCAGCCTGCATTTTGCGCGCACCCTGGTGCGCAGGGCAGAACGGGCCGTCACCTGCCTGAGTGACAGCGAACCGGTGGGTGCGCAAGTGATTCCCTACCTCAATCGTCTTTCGGACTTGCTGTTCGTTCTGGCCCGTCACGCCAACGAGGCGGGCCGGGCGGACGTCCTGTGGAAACCGGGCGGAGATCCGAGGGTTCGTTGACAGCCGGGCACCATGTTCGTATGTTTCCCCGGCGTATTTATACCGGGGGGTGAGTGGCTGGGTTTTCCGAGGTTTTTTTCGGAATTTTGGACCCGTGCCCGCACCCCTCGAAACTGTTTTTCAAGAGCTGCCGAAGGTATTCAATGAAGGTCCTTGTCGCCGTCAAGCGGGTCATCGACTACAACGTAAATGTCCGCGTCAAATCCGATAATTCAGGCGTCGAAACCGCCAATGTGAAGATGTCCATGAACCCCTTCGACGAGATCGCCGTCGAAGAAGCCGTGCGCCTGAAAGAAGCCGGGAAAGCATCCGAGTTGATCTGCGTATCCGTCGGCGGTCAACCCAGTCAGGAGACATTGCGCACGGCGCTGGCCATGGGCATGGACCGGGGCATTCTGGTCAAGACCGATCTGACGCCCGACGATGAATTGCAGCCACTGGCCGTGGCCAAGGTGTTGAAGGCTTTGGTCGCGAAGGAAGAAGCGGAAATGGTGTTGTTGGGCAAACAGGCCATTGACGACGATTCCAATCAGACCGGGCAGATGCTGGCCGCCCTTTTGGGCTGGCCGCAGGGCACGTTCGCCTCGAAACTGGCGATCGAGGATGGGCGTATCGAAGTGATCCGCGAAATCGACGGCGGTCTGGAAACTGTATCGCTCGACCTTCCGGCGGTGGTAACGGCAGACTTGCGGCTTAACGAACCGCGCTACGCTTCGCTGCCCAATATCATGAAAGCCAAGAAAAAGCCCATCGACACGCTGGCGCCGGAAGATCTGGGCGTCGACGTGACACCCAGGCTTAAAACGCTGAAAGTGGAAGAACCGGTCAAACGCGAGGCGGGCGTCATCGTCGCCGACGTGGCCGAACTGGTGGGAAAACTCAAGAACGAGGCCAAGGTCATCTGATGAGCGTTCTGGTCATTGCCGAACACGACAATCGGGATTTAAAACCCGCAACACTGAATACCGTGAGCGCGGCGGCGCAATTGGGCGACGTTTCGCTGCTGGTGATCGGCGCGGGATGCGGTGCCGTTGCGCAAGCTGCGGCCGATATCGCCGGTGTCTCAAAGGTCATGCTGGCCGATAATGAAATGTACGCCCACGGGGCGGCGGAAAGCGTCGCTCCGCTGATCGCCGGCATGGCGGCGGATTTCAGCCATCTGCTGGCCCCGGCCACGACCTATGGCAAAAACGTTTTGCCGCGCGTGGCTGCGTTGCTGGATGTGGCCCAGATTTCGGAAATTACCGCAGTCCTGAGCGAGGACACGTTCCAGCGCCCGGTCTACGCCGGAAACGCCATGGCCACCGTGCAATCCCTTGACCCAACGAAGGTGATCACCGTTCGCGTAACGGCGTTCGAAGCGGCGGCGGACACGGGCGGATCGGCTTCCATCGAAGAAATCGCGGCGGGTGAAGACGCGGGCGGATCAAGGTTTGTCGGTCAGGAACTGACCCAATCGGACCGTCCCGAACTGACCGGTGCCGCGCGCATCATTTCCGGCGGCCGGGGCATGGGAAGTGCTGAAAGTTTTGGCATGCTGGAAGAGGTCGCCGATAAACTGGGCGCCGCCGTTGGCGCATCGCGCGCCGCCGTGGACGCAGGCTTCGTGCCCAACGATTATCAGGTGGGCCAGACCGGCAAGGTGGTCGCGCCGGACCTGTACATCGCGGTGGGAATTTCCGGCGCGATCCAGCATTTGGCGGGAATGAAGGACAGCAAGGTGATCGTCGCCATTAACAAGGACGAGGAAGCCCCCATATTCCAGGTAGCCGATTACGGTCTGGTGGCGGATTTGTTCGACGCGTTGCCGAAACTGTCGAGCGAGCTCGATAACATTTAGCTGTGCATGGGAGCCGGATATGGCTTTTGTCATCAAGAAGATCGGGATCATCGGCGCGGGCCATATGGGAACGGGGATCGCGCATGTGTTCGCGCTGGCCGGGCTCGATGTCCACTTGATCGATATCGACGAGCAGGCGCTCACCAAATCCGTCGCCGAAATCGACCATTACCTGGGCCGCCAGATCGACAGGGAGCGCATTACGCAGGCCGAAAAGGATGCGGCCATCGCCCGCATTTCCACGGGCGCCACGTATGATCCCCTTGGCGAAGTTGATTTGGTTATCGAGGCAACGACCGAGGACGAGGAAGTCAAGAAGGCCGTACTCAAGGAGATATGCCCGCTTCTCAAACCCGAAACCCTGATCGCAACCAACACCTCGACCATCTCGATTACGCGCCTGGCCGCGCGCACGGACCGCCCGGGCAAATTCCTGGGCATGCATTTCATGAACCCGGCGCCGAAAATGGCGTTGGTCGAACTGATCCGGGGCATCGCTACCGACGAGGACGCCTTCAACGCGGTTCGCGATCTGGTCGAGGTCATGGGGAAAACGGCTGTCACGTCCGAGGACTTCTCTGCCTTTATCGTCAATCGCATCATCATGCCCATGATCAACGAGGCGGTGTACGCGCTTTATGAAGGGGTTGCCTCGGTGGATGCCATCGATACGGCTCTGAAGCTGGGCACCGGCCACCCAATGGGCCCGCTTCAACTGGCCGATTTCATGGGGCTGGATCACTGCCTGGCGGTGATGACTATGCTTCACGAAGGCATGGCCGACCCGAAATACCGCCCCTGCCCGCTGCTGGTGAAATATGTGGAAGCCGGATGGCTGGGCCGTAAAACGGGACGCGGGTTCTACGACTATTCGGGTGACGAGCCTACGGCGACGCGATAGAGCACTCTCCGGCCAAGGCTTCGATTTCCTCGACCACGAGGCGGAGTTCGCTGACCAGCGGCGCCGGGCCTTTGCCGTCCAGCGCATCAAGCAGCGTCCGGTAATACCAAAGCGTCCCGTCGCGACCTCCGTTGAAGCGCGCCCACACGGCCTCACCGGTCTCGCGGTAATCCTTCAGGATGGTCCGCGCGTTGTAGAGTTTGTCGGCGGCGCTGACCAGCAGGGCCGATTCTCCGTGATCGCCAAGCCCCGCCAGATACGCGTCCTTGCGGTCTTTCCAGGGGGCTTTGGGTTCGCCGTAGGCGTCGCTCAATCCATCGACGATTTCGGCCACATGATCACCGAAGTTTGCCCGGATGCGCGCCAAAGTCGGCGCGCCGCCCTGATCCTCCACGGCGTCATGCAAAAGGGCTGCGATGGCTTCGTCTTCATCGCCGCCGCAATCGAGCACGATGGCGCAAACGCCCAGCAAATGTGAGACGTATGGGATTTGGGTGTTCTTGCGGGTTTGTCCGTCGTGCAGTTCGACGGCCATGACCAGGGCTTCGTTGAACTTGTGCGTCAGGGCCATTTACTAGGCCCCCCAAGCCGTTCAATGGATTTCAGAACGTAATTGTTGCCGCAAAACGTCGATGGGCACAAGTTTTCCCTGAACTTCGGCGTACCAGAACTGCCAGCCGTTACACGCCGGAGCCTTTTGCACAAACGCCCCGACCTGATGGATGGAGCCCTTGGTTTCCGAAGTGATCAGGGTGCCGTCGGCGCGAATGCGCGCCGAATGTCGCCTGCTGGCGTCGCGAAGCGTATCGCCCGCGCGCAACATGCCGCGTTCCACCAGCCAGCCGAACGGAATGCGCGGCTGGCTGCGCTTGGCTGGCGTCGAGACCAGTTCGGCATCATCCGCCGGAATAACCTGCGCGATGCGTTTTTCGGCAATGGCCGCGTAATCGGGATCGCGCTCCAGGCCGATGAACTTGCGGTGCAGGCGCTTGGCCACCGCTCCGGTCGTGCCGCTGCCGAAGAACGGGTCCAGCACCACCTCGCCGACCTCGGTCGAGGACAGGATCACCCGGTGCAAAAGCGCTTCTGGTTTTTGTGTGGGGTGCGCCTTCTTGCCGTTGATTTTCAGGCGTTCGCGCCCGGTGCACAGCGGCAGCAGCCAGTCCGAACGCATCTGCAAATCGTCGTTCAGGTTTTTCATGGCTTCGTAATTGAAGCGGTAACGCGATTTTTGGTCCCGGGCGCACCAGATCAGCGTTTCGTGGGCGTTGGTGAAACGCCGTCCCCTAAAGTTCGGCATCGGGTTCGTCTTGCGCCAAATCACATCATTGAGAATCCAGAAATCCAGATCCTGCAAAATCGTGCCCACGCGGAAAATGTTGTGATAGCTGCCGATGACCCACAGCGTTCCGTCGGGCTTCAAAATCCGCCGCGCTTCGCTCAACCACGCCTTCGAGAAGGCATCGTAGGCGGCCAGACTGTCGAAGCGGTCCCAGTCGTCATCGACCGCATCGACCTTGGAATTATTGGGCCGCAGCAACTCGCCTTCGAGCTGCAAGTTATAGGGCGGATCGGCGAAAACCATGTCCACCGAGCCGTCGGCCATTTTCTTCATCAGCTCAATGCTGTCGCCGATGAGAATTTGGTTCTCTTGAGTTTTGGATTTCCCTGTCATGCGGCGCAGGATGATTCACGCGCGACTCGCCGTCAAGAATTAAATGGAATCAATGGGTTATAAAGTTTTCCTGAGTCCATATGTTGGAGTCACGGCAATCAGCGACTCAATATCTTGTGAATGGGCGCGAAACTTTTTCGGTGGTATTTGGTAACGCCGAGGCGTTCCAGCCCCTCTTGGTGCGCTTTCGTGCCGTACCCGGCGTTGCGCTCCCAGCCGTATCCCGGACACTCGGCGGCAAGGGATGCCATGATGCCATCGCGCGTCACCTTGGCGATAATCGAGGCCGCCGCGATTGAAAGGCTACGCCCGTCCCCCTTGACCTCGCAGCGCGCCGGACACGCCAGTTTCGGCACCCGGTTGCCGTCCACGAGCGCCAGATCGGGCGGCGCGCCAAGCTCCGCTACCGCGCGCGCCATCGCCGTCATGGTGGCGGCCAGAATGTTGGCCTCATCGATCTCGTCCACCGACGCCAGCCCCATCCCGATGCGCGCACATTCGGGCAGCAAGGCAAACAAAGCCTCGCGCTTTTTGGCCGAAAGTTTTTTGGAATCGTTCAGCCCGCCCAGCAGCGCATCGGACATCTTCGCACGGTCCAGAATAACTGCGCCCGCAACCACCGGTCCCGCCCAGGGCCCCCGCCCCGCTTCATCCACGCCCGCGACCGTCGCGAACCCTTCGGCCAGCGCCGCGTCTTCCAGACTGAAATCAGGCGCCATCATCAATCGAAAGATTTTCCGTCGCCCACGCCAGCGGCAACGTGGCCTTGCCACTGCGCGAAAAGGTGCCGGCCGACAACCCCTTGGTCACCCGCAGAACGACGTTCTCGCCCTTCAACTCCAGAACCTCGCCCGCAACAAACCCCTTGTTGCCGCGAAGGTCCAAAACCTCTTTCTTGCCGATCACGCCGGAAATATCCTTCGTCCCGCACCGTATCATCGCCAAAACCTGATCCGGAAACGGTGCCTCCAACAGATGCACGGGGATTCTGACGCGCTGACCGACTTCGATGGTGTTCATGTTTCCTCAAACTCCCTGACAGGTTTGCAGCAGGATAGCCGGAATGGATGGAAACGGGAATCCCCGATACGCGTTAGAGAGAGATGATCTGAATCATCCGCCAGAGGAGGAGCAGTGAAAAAATGATCCCAGTTGTCCAGCCAATGAGGAAAACGGTCTTTTTCGCGAAGTTCGAAAATGCGACTCCCGACGTCAAAATCTTTATCCAAAGACGTCTTATGACCAATCGAAAAACCAGAAGTGCGACAACGAAAAGAATGACCTGTTCGGCAAGGCCCAATACCTGCAATCGTGTGAGGCCAATAAAGAGCGCTTCCCCCGCTTGATCGGCTATCGCCGGATTGATGGGGTGTTCGGAAAGACGGGGATACATTTTGTGCAGAAAAGCGGCCCCGCCAACAGCGGCGACGACAACAGCAATAATATCCAAATACGGTGATGATATGGACGGTTTTTTCGGCGAACTGCTTTGGCTTGCGGACAACTGTGCAAAAGTCAAGTTGAGAACCGGACGGGTTCCGAACACGATTATTATGATCGCCGCGATAGACAGCACGACAATTTCAAAAATCCTCAAATAATCAGTTTTCGTAAATCCCAAAAAAGAATCGGCATCGAGGACTGGGTCGGTTGTTAGGATTGGGTCCGGCGAAGGAAGCAGCAGGTAAATCACTGCCGCGATGACCGCGCCCACCGCCGCTACACGGAAACTTGGTGTTGAGGAGAAGCCCTTCCACGTCGCCACCATGGGAAAATTCGGTGTCAAGAAGATACCTCTCCACGGCACCGGTTGGGACATCATATGCACCATGAACCTCAAGACCGTCAACGTGGCGAAGACAGCCAGATAACCAACACAAACGGTTTCCCGCATAGAGCGGATGTCATTGGGTGTCAGGGATTCGATGAAGGCTTCCAACTGGGTTCTCGCGGGCTTTCCGGTAGGTGGCTGGCTTACGCATGGAAACCCTGCCGGTCTCGCGTCTCGGTTGTCAATCGGAAAAACCAGTTGGGAGGCGGGAGGTCACAGCAGCCTTAACTGATCCCCTTCGACGGGCGGTGGGGCGAAGAGGGTGGTGTTCAGATCAATCTCGCCTTCGTCGCGTTTGGCGAGGCCTAAGCGTTTGCAGGTCAAATGAAACCGTTGTTCGATGAGGTCGGCGTAGGCGCCGCTGCCGCGCATGCGCGAGCCGAATTGGGAAACGTAGAGCGCGCCGTTGCGGCAGTCGCGAAGCTGGTTCAGCACGTGGGATTCTGCGCCGGGGAAGTGGGCTTGCAGCCAGTCGGTGAACAGCTCTTTCAGTTCCAACGGCAGGCGCAGGAGGATGTAGCCCGCCTTTGTCGCGCCTGCTTCGGCGGCGGCCTCCAGGATGCGTTCGATCTCGGCGTCGGTCAAAAAGGGGATGATGGGCGAGACCAGCACGGTGACGGGGACGCCCGCGCCCTGTAGCGCCTTTATGGTTTCCAGTCTGCGGTTGGGGGCGGCGGCGCGGGGTTCCATCAGGCGCGCGATGCGGCGGTCCAGCGTGGTCACGGATATGGCAACGCTGGCCAGGCCCTTGGCCGCCATGGGGGCCAGGATATCGAGATCGCGCAAAACCAGGGCCGACTTGGTGGCCATGGCCACCGGATGGTTGAAATCGCGCAGGACTTCCAGAACCTCGCGCGTGATCCGTCGATCACGTTCCGCGGGTTGGTAAATGTCGGTGTTGGCGCCCAGCATGATGGTGCGCGGCTTATAGCTGCGCTTTCGCAACTCGCGCTCCAACAACTCGGCGGCGTTGGGTTTGGCGAACAGTTTGCTTTCGAAATCCAGCCCCGGCGACAGCCCTTGAAAGGCGTGACTGGGCCGGGCGAAACAGTAAATGCAGCCGTGCTCGCAGCCCCTATACGTGTTGATGGACTGCGCGAACGGCACGTCGGGCGACGCGTTGCGAGAAATGATCACCTTGGGGGTTTCATCAGTGATGGTGGTGCGCAAGGGTGGCGCGTCGTCGTCAACACCCCAGCCGTCATCCACGGCATACCGAACCTCGGGCTCGAACCGGCCCGTGGGATTGCCCACGGCCCCGCGTCCCTTTTGCGGCAAATCGGGCAAGTGTTCGTCCATACCATGAAATATGGGCAAAATCTCGGAACATTTCAAGAACAAATGCGAGGTCGTTTCGGTACTTCCCGGTCATTTGAATCCATCAAAACCCTACCAGTAGGTCATGGGTATTGTGATTCCTGTGCTTTCAGGACCGACTTCGAAAGCGGCGTCGACAAAATCGGGCGGGCCAAAAAACGCCTTGGCACCATTACTGAAAGCGTATCCTTCGGACGGGAACCCGATGAAATTCTGGTCGAAATCGTTGTTGCCGTTTTCGTCATGATAGATGGCAATGGCGTAGGTGCCGGGTTTAAGGCCGACAAATGCGGCGACCCCTGTCTTGGCCGACACCACCCGGTCGACAAGGTATTGCTGGCCGTTCGGAAAGGTTTCGACCGAATCGTAAAGAGCGACGTGAACCGTACCGGCTTCGGAACGAAGGGCGGTAACCGAGACCTCAAGATTAGCCGCCTGTGTTGCCGTTGTGGCAAGCAGCGCGGTGAGGACGGTTATGGCGGAGCGGCGGCGGCACGACATAGCCCGATCATGGCGGAAACAGAAAGATCGGAAAACCTCAAATATTTTTTGTGACAGTCAGCAATTTATCGGAAAAAAAAACAGGTAACTGTCACGAAATATGGAAACGCCGAAAATGGTTCCGGGAATTGGTATGTGATATGAACTTGTCCCATGCTCAGTATCGTCATCCCGACCTTGCAGGCCGAAGCGCATTTGGGCCATGCGCTGGCCGCGCTTGGGAATGCGGACGTGGTTGTCGCCGACGGCGGATCGACGGACGCGACGAAGGCTATCGCGACAAAAGCGGGCGCGCGGGTGATCGAGGCTCCGCGCGGACGCGGATCGCAACTGGCGGCGGGAGCCAGGGCGGCGGGTGGCGACTGGCTGCTGTTCCTTCATGCCGACACGGTTTTGCAGGATGGATGGACGACCGTGGCTTCGCGCTTCATGGCCGACCCCGCGAACGAAGGCAGGGTGGGCGTATTTCGATTTGCCCTGGACGACACTCCGAACGCGGCGCGCAGGCTGGAGAGATTGGTGGACTGGCGCACACGCGTGTTGGGCCTGCCCTACGGCGATCAGGGCTTGCTGATTTCGCGTTCCCTTTACGACGCCGCCGGCGGCTTTGCCGACATCCCGCTGATGGAAGACGTGGAGTTGGTGCGCCGCATCGGGCGCGCGCGGTTGGTTCAGCTGGATGCAACCGCGCTGACGTCACCCAAGCGCTACCAGGGCGGATATCTGGGGCGCAGCGCGCGCAATCTATTTTGCCTCGCCCTTTATTTTGCAGGGGTCGCGCCCGAACGCATCGAACGGATTTATCGATGAACAACCATCTGGTCGTTTTCGCCAAGGCCCCGCGCGTCGGGCAAGTCAAAAGCCGCCTCGCCGCCGACATCGGCCGCATCGAAGCCTGGGCCTTTTACCGGCGAACGCTGGAGGCGGTATTACGGCGCTTGCAAGGGCGGGGCCGATGGCGGGGGTGGCTGTTCATCACCCCGGATGACGCAGGCGGTTTCCCTTCCGGCTGGACCGTCGTTCCGCAAGGTTCCGGTGATCTGGGCGCGCGCATGGACCGGCCCATGCAATCACTTCCCCCCGGCCCGGTCGTCATCGTCGGAACCGACATTCCCGACATTGCGCGAGATCACATCGATTTGGCGTTTCGCGCGCTGGGTTCGCACGACGCCGTGTTCGGCCCCGCCACCGACGGCGGATACTGGCTGGTGGGATTACGACGACGGCCAAACACGCCGCGCCTTTTCGATAATGTGCGATGGTCGAGCCGCCACGCGCTGGCCGACACGCTGGCCAATCTGGCAGGCGGCAAATCCGCCTACCTTCTGGAAACCCTTGAGGATGTGGACGACGCGCGAGCCCTGATTAAACGAGGTGTTCCTTAAGGCGCGGCATCAGTTCGACGAAGTTGCAGGGCTTGTGCCGGGCATCCAGCTGGTGCACCAGAATGCCGTCCCAGGCGTCCTTGCAAGCGCCGGTTGATCCGGGAATGGCGAACAGGTAGGTGCCGCCCGCCACACCGGCGGTGGCCCGCGACTGAATGGTCGAGGTTTTGATTTTCTCGTAACTCAGCATGCGGAAAACCTCGCCGAAACCGGGGATATCCTTTTCCACCACCTCGGCGAAGGCCTCGGGCGTGATGTCGCGCCCCGTGACCCCGGTGCCGCCGGTGGCAATCACCGCGTCGATTTCAGGATCGGCAATCCACTGGCGCAGTTGGGCCGCGATCAGGTCCACCTCGTCGGCCACGATCTCGCGCGCCGCCAGCTTGTGCCCGGCGGCTTCCAAACGGCTCACCAAAGTCTGCCCGGAGCCGTCGTTCTCAAGAGTGCGCGAGTCTGAAACCGTCAGGATCGCGATATTTACCGCAACGAATTCCCGCTCGCCTGTAATTTTAGCCATGTCCGTTTACGATCCCTTTTGCGATGAACGTGCCGCCGTGGATTTGCTATCCAATGGAATATAGAAAGGCCGGTCACCGGCTGCAACGGCATCCAGCGACGGCGAGGCCTGACCCAGCCGGTCGCGGTAAATCCAGAGATTGGTCAAAACCCGTTCGACGAAAATGCGGGTTTCACGCGATGGAATGCTCTCGATAAACAGCAACGCGTCCTTGCCCTTGGCGTTGTTGCGCTGCCATTTATTCAGGTTCCCCGGTCCGCCGTTCCAGGCCATGGTCAACAAAAACAGATCGCCGCCCACATGAGCCTCTTTCAGAAGCATTTCGATATACTTCTGACCCAGTTCCAGATTGAAACCGGGGACGAACAATTTGCTTCGTCCGCTGCTGTGAAGCCGCCGGTCGCGCGCGACGAAGCTGGCGGTTCGCGGCATCAACTGCATCAGGCCACTGGCCCCGGCCCAGCTTTTGGCCTTCGGATTGAATTTTGATTCCTGTCTGATCAGCGCGTAAATCAAAGCGCGATCAACCTTAAACCCGCTGTCCGGCGTCCACTTGGGGATCGGATAAGCCGCGCCGTCGAAGCCGCCGCCCTGCGGGAACAAGGCGTCATTGAGGCGCACCGACAGGCCGGGCATTCCGGCGCGGCTGGCCAGCGCCATGATGCCGCGCGCCAAGGGTATGGTCGAACGGGTCGCCAACAGCCGTAATTCGCGCTCGGCGTGGGCCTCCCGGTCGACCTCGCCCAAGGCCAGGCTGCGCCGCCCGGCTGACGTTTCGGCCAAACCGGCGATCACAGATTCTTCAAGCGGCGGCAAGGTCCAGCGGAAAGACGGTTCCAGCCCGAGAATGCGTTGCGCCAGCAAACCATAGAAGGTGCGCGGATAAGCCGCGGCAATTCCAAAAAACCTGTTTACCTCGGTGGGCTGGCCGTTCATCAGATACGAGCGCGCCGCCCAAAATGCGCCCGCCGAAAGCAGCCAGGGCGAGCTGTTGGGCGAAAGGGCCACGGCGCTGAAATGTTCGCACGCCGCATCCAGTTTGCCCATGCGCCATGCCGCCAAACCCGCCGACCAATGGGCTTCGGGAATATATTTGCCGGATCGCTTGGCGGCTGCGCCCGCCCATTTGAGCGCCCATTCGTCCCGGCCATCAATGAAGTAGCGCGCGCCCAGGACCGCGCGGGCGCGATCATAGGTGTAGGCATCGAACAGTTTCTTGACCGCAGGGGATTCCAGCTGGCGTTTGGCCGCCAGGGTCCAGCCTTGCCCCGCACTTCTCTTGATCTGGCGATAGAGCGCCGATTGCTTGCGCCGTTGCACCTTGGTCATTCGTTTGCGCGGCGGCTGAGCCTGCTTTTTGGCTTGATAGGGAACGATTTGCGACCCCGACCCGACGACCGGCTTTTTCGGGTGTTTCCAGTTTTTCGGACGGCGGCGCAAAGCCAGTTTGTAGATACGCTGGGCGTCCGGATGGTCGGCGTACTCGGCCATCCAGTCTTTCAATTCCTTGTACTTCGAGCGGTACTTGGTGGGATGAAGATAACGCTGCGCCATCACGTGGCCCATCAGAACCCGGTCGGAAAGCCCGGTTATCAGCTTGTCGGCGGTCTTCCAATGCCCTTTTGCCTGCACGGCGAAAATCTTGCGGTAACGCTCGATATCGTCGGCGGACAAAATCTTCGGCAGCGGGGTTTCGCCGGGAAGGTCCGATGAAACGTTCAGGGAAGCCACATCCAGGCGATCAGACGCAAACGCCCGCCCGGCGTCCGGTCCCCATGCAGAAATGCACAGGCAAAGTCCCAAAAAACAAGCGCCGAAGCGTGAAAGCATTATTGGTTCAGTTTCCGTTTTTTCGGCGAAATTCGGGCTTCTTATAAGGGATTCTGGCTTCCACGGCAACTGAGGCCCGGCATTAAGCCGTGGATAACCCAAGGGATAAGAGCTTGGCGCGGATATCAAGAAGGTCCTGCCAGGCTGCCCTTTTTTGCGCGGGCGTTCGCAAAAGGTACGCGGGGTGATAGATGGCGGTGGCCTCCAGGGGCTGGGTCAGTCCCGCCGAGGAATAGGTGAACCACTTTCCGCGAAGTTTTCCGACGCTGGCCTTCTGCCCCAACAGGCTGTTGGCCGCCGGGCCGCCGACGGCGACAACAATCTTCGGATCGACCAGTTCGATCATACGTTCAACAAAAGGCATACACACGGCCATTTCGCCGGTGGTCGGATTGCGGTTGCCGGGTGGCCGCCAAAATACGGTGTTGGAAATGAAGACCTTGGTTCGGTCCAATCCGATGGAGGCCAGCATGCGGTCGAGCAGAATTCCGCTGGGTCCGACGAAGGGGACACCCTTGCGGTCCTCTTCAGCACCCGGAGCCTCGCCAATGAATATGATGTCGCTTTTCGCATTGCCGTCGCCGAACACCAGATTGGTCGCGGTTTTCTTGAGCCCGCAACCCTCGAAACTCTCCAGTGCCGCGCGTAACTCGTCGATGCTTTGTGCGGCGGCGGCGGCCTTGCGGGCATCGCCGGACGCGCCGTCGGCGCCAACGGCCGGAGCGGTCGGGGCGGCGGTGACTGCGGGTGCGGGCGGCGGTGTCTCTTTTTCGGGAACCGGCTCCGGAGCCTCGGCAGGCTCTGGAACCGCGAAACGGTCAACCGGAACGTCGCCGATGGCCTCATCGACCCCGGCCTCCAAATACCACTCAAGAACCTTTTTAGGCGGCAATTTGCGTTCCATGTCCCTAAGTTAACACTGCTGGGCGTTTGGAAACATTCCTTTGCGCTGTCTTGTGAGATAAAGTCGCTAAACCACTGTTGTTAAGGATGACGAATGACGCGCGAGTCGATGGAATTTGACGTTGTAATCGTGGGGGCCGGCCCGGCAGGGTTGAGCGCCGCCATCCGGCTGCGCCAACTGGCCGCCGAGCAGAACCGCGAACTTTCGGTCTGCGTCGTCGAGAAAGGCTCGGAAGTGGGCGCGCATATTCTTTCGGGCGCGGTTCTGGAGCCGCGCGCGCTCAACGAATTGATCCCCGACTGGAAAGACAAGGGCGCGCCGCTGACAACCCCGGTGGATGCCGACAGATTTCTGTTTTTATGCAAAAAGAAGGCCATTCCCCTGCCCACCCCGCCACAGATGAACAACCACGGAAACTTCGTGATCAGCCTGGGCGCGCTGTGCCGCTGGCTGGCCGAACAGGCCGAGGAACTGGGCGCGGAAATCTATCCGGGCTTCGCCGCTTCCGAGGTTCTTTACAACGAGGACGGCAGCGTCAAGGGCATCGCCACCGGCGATATGGGGCGCGGACCCGATGGCGAACCGACCGAGCGTTTCGAACCGGGAATGGAGCTTCACGCCAAATTCACGCTGTTTTCCGAAGGTTGCCGGGGATCGTTGTCCAAGCAATTGATCGAGCGATATTCGCTGGCCGCGGACGCCGATCCACAGATTTATGGCATCGGGATTAAAGAGCTGTGGGAAGTCGAGCCTGGCAAACACTCCCCCGGCTCCGTCACCCATACCATCGGCTGGCCCGCCGATCGCAAGACCTACGGCGGATCGTTCATCTATCATCTGGACAACAATCAGGTCGCAATCGGCTATATCATCGGACTTGACTACGAGAACCCGTATCTCAGCCCGTTTGACGAAATGCAGCGCTTCAAAACGCACCCGGCGATCCGCGCGACTTTCGAAGGCGGGCGGCGCGTTGCTTATGGGGCGCGGGCCATCAACGAGGGCGGCTTCCAGTCGATCCCCAAGCAATCTTTTCCCGGTGGCGCGCTGATCGGCGATTCCGCGGGCTTCATGAACGTTGCCAAGATCAAAGGCACGCACACGGCCATGAAATCGGGCATGGTCGCCGCCGAAACGGTATTCGATGCGCTAGCCAGCGGCGACGATTTGTCGGGCCTAACGGGAGCGCTGGAAAAATCATGGGTATGGGGCGAGTTGAAGAAAGTGCGCAACATCCGCCCGGCGTTTCGCTGGGGCCTGTGGGGAGGGCTGGCCTATTCGGCGCTGGATACCTTCGTGTTTTTCGGTCGCGCGCCTTGGACCCTGCATCACCACGAAGACCATAAGCAACTGAAGAAGGCAGCCGCCTGCGCCAAAATCGACTATCCCAAACCCGACGGCGCACTCACCTTCGACAAGCTGTCCAGCGTCTATCTGGCCAATGTCATCCACGAGGAAAACCAGCCCTGTCATCTGACGCTGAAGGATGCGGGCGTGCCGGTCGCCGTCAATCTGGCCGATTATGACGGACCGGAAGCGCGTTTCTGCCCGGCCCAGGTTTACGAATTCGTCGAGCAGGACGGTGAAACACAGTTGCAGATCAATTTTACAAACTGCGTGCATTGCAAAACATGCGACATCAAGGACCCGACCCAAAATATCGACTGGGTAGCGCCCGAGGGGGGCGGCGGACCAAACTATCCCAATATGTAACGCGGTACGTTATAGATTAAGCGGATGAATAAATTCGAGGCCTCAATGAAAGACGAAACCGGTTCCGTTCCCGTTCGCCGAAGCGCCCGCCTGGCAATCACCGTGGCGGTCGGTCTGGCCTTGTCGGCGGCCTGCACGTCATCAAAGATTTCCGGCCCGTCGGTTGCGGCAGACGTTGCGCCGCAGGCCTGGGAAGCGCCGCGTCTGGGCGAGGCGATAGAACCCGGCCGGTCCTTTATCGGGAATTTTCTTGCCGGCAGTTTCGCGCGCACCCAAAGCGACAGCGATCATGCGATTGAGTATTTTCGCGCGGCCCTGGCCAAGGATCCCGAAAACCCGGATTTGAATTTTCAGGCCGCTGTTTTACTGGTCTCGGAAGGACGGGTTGACGATGCCATTCCGCTGTTGGGCAAACTGGCGGGAACCGGCAAGGGAACCACCGTCGTCGATCTGGTGCTGGCGATTCACGATATTGCGCGCGGTGAATTCAAGGGCGCGGACGAACGGTTGGGCGCGCTGGAAAAAAACGGCATCAACCGGCTTGTCGGTCCGATTTTGCGCGGGTGGGCGCTGGCCGGCGCCGGTGACGTCGGCGGCGCGCTCGAAGCATTGAACAATCTGCGCGGCAAAAACGGCGAAGCAAGCGCTTTGCAAAATCTTCACGTGGCCCTGATCAACGATATGGGCGAAAGAGACGCGGCGGCATTGGAAGCCTATCGCGCGGCAACAGGAGGCAAGGGCGCGGCGGCGTTCCGGGCCATAGAGCTGTTCGGCGAATTTCTTGAACGCACCGGAAAGCCGGACGAAGCGCAAAAGGTCTATAACGCCTTTCTTACCGAGCATCCCGGCACCAACCTTCTTGACGCGTCGTTGGCGCGGCTGAAAAGCGGAACCAAACCATCGCGCAGTATCGCAGACGCAAAATTCGGCGCGGCCCAGGGGTTGTTCGATCTGGCGGGTGCGTTTCGTCAGCAAAACGCGCGCGAGATGGGGCTGCTATTCGGACGGCTGGCCTTGTACCTGAAAGCGGATTTCCCGGCGGTGCGGATTCTGCTGGGCGACATTCTTGAATCCAACCAACGCCTGGAAGCCGCCAACACGGTTTATGCGGCCATTGATGCGGCTTCTCCGCTGGCGTGGGCCGCACGCGTCCGTGTCGGCCTCAACCTTGATGATCTGGACCGGCCCGACGACGCCATTACGCATCTGCGCACAATGGCCGCCGAAAAACCGGATGTTGCCCAACCGCTGATCACCATCGGCAACATCCTGCGCGGGCGGGACCGGTTTGCCGAAGCGGTTGTCGTTTACGACGAAGCGTTTTTGCGCATCCCTTCACTGAAGCAACACCAGTGGTCGCTGCTTTATTTTCGCGGCATGGCCCTGGAACGCTCGGGGCAGTGGAAGCGTGCCGAAACCGATTTCCTTGCCGCCCTCGAGTTCGAACCCGAGCAGCCCTACGTGCTGAACTATCTGGGTTATTCATGGGTCGACAAGGGGCTGCATCTGGATCGCGCCATCGAGATGATCGGAAAAGCGGTCAAGCTGCGTCCCAACGACGGTTACATCGTCGATAGCCTCGGCTGGGCTCATTATCGGCTGGGCAAAATCAAGGAGGCGGTTCGCGATCTTGAACGGGCCATCGAATTGCGCCCCGAAGACCCCATCATCAATGATCATCTGGGCGACGCCTATTGGAAGGCGGACCGCCGCAGGGAAGCGAAGTTCCAGTGGCTTCGCTCGCTGATCTTATCGGCAAAATCGAAAAGAAGATCGAACGCGGCCTAACCGTCGAAGACGAACCCGGCCTACGCAAAGAAGACGAACCCGGCAACGATGGCTGAAATCGCGCTTGACGCTCCCGCCAAGATCAACCTTTACCTTCACGTCACGGGGCGGCGCGACGACGGCTATCATCTGCTCGATAGCCTGATCGTGTTCGCCCGTGTGGGTGACCGCATCGCCATTGAGCCTGCCGACGATTTTTCCCTTTATATGGACGGCCCGTTCGCCCAGGGGCTTTTTGCCGGGCCCGACAACCTGGTGCTGCGCGCGGCGCGCGGATTGGCGCAAGTGGCGGGCCGCAGCGACGGCGCACACATCCGCCTGACCAAGAACCTTCCGGTGGCATCGGGCATCGGCGGTGGATCGGCGGACGCGGCGGCCACAATTAACGCATTGATGCGCCTGTGGGAATTCGAGCCCGACGCCGAACCCCTGGCGGCCCTGGCGCTGGGATTGGGGGCCGACGTGCCGGTGTGCCTTGCCGGCCAGCCGTCCTTTGTGGGCGGGATCGGCGAGAACATCGAGCCCGCGCCTCCCCTGCCGACCATCTGGCTGGTGCTTGCCAATCCCGGCGTGGCGATCTCGACACCGGCTGTTTTTAAGGCGCGGCAGGGGGAATTTTCGGTGCCTGCGCGTTTCGACACGCCGCCCAAGGATGCCACCCGGCTGGCCGCCCTTCTGGCGGAGCGAAACAACGATCTCGCCGACGCCGCCTGCGCGCTGGCCCCGCCGGTAATCGAAGTGCTTGACGCCATCGCCGCCCGGCCCGGCTGCCTGCTGGCCCGCATGTCGGGAAGCGGCGCAACCTGCTTCGGAATTTTCGACGACCCCGCGAACGCCCAATCCGCCCGCTCCGCCATGCAAAACGCCCACCCCGACTGGTGGCTGACCCAGGCCCCCATGCTGACGTAACGAGCCGTCTTGCAGCGCATGACGAATGCGCGTAAAGTGCGCCGCCGCAAGCACTGGTGGGGCGTGGCCAAGTGGTTAAGGCACCGGTTTTTGGTATCGGCATTCGGAGGTTCGAATCCTCCCGCCCCAGCCATTAAAAGAGGGAGGACCGTCTGGTTCTCCCTTTTTTCATTTCTGCGGGTGAGGAGGATCGAACCTTGTTCGTTCGTGAAGGACCGCACAGGTCCGGAGCGGGCGAAGCGCGGGCTCTTGACCGCGCGCCGCCAATCCTCCCGCCCCAGCCATCGAAAAAGGGTTCCGTCAGGAGCCCTTTTTTTCGGCTTGCGTCAGCTTCGCTCGACAACGCGCTCGAGTTTCTTGCTCAAAAACCAGGAAAGGCCAAGGAACGCGACCAACATCCCGAAGCCCAGGTGCGAAGAGACATCGTCCATGAGCTTTTCCGAAACCTGGCCGAAGGCATAGCCGACCGAGAGGACGGCGCCGGACCACACGCCCGCCGACAAAAAATTGAGTAATAGAAAGGCGGACCACGGCAGTTCCGACATTCCATAGGCAAAGCCTGCAACGCCCCGGATACCATGCGGGTAGCGATGAAAAAGGATCATCCAGAAATAGTGGCTGTCGGCCAGCCGTGCCGCCACCTGGACGGCGCGTTTAACCCTGGGAAAAGACCCGAGCCAGCGCGTTCCGAAACGCCGGCCGATCCAGAAGCGGACCACGTCGCCCATGAAGCTGCCTATCCAGCAAACGACGAAAAGAGTTCCCAGGCTCAGCGCGCCCGAATGCGCGGCATAGCCTCCGAACAATGTGAACAAAAGGCTGTGCGAAGCCGCGTAGCCAAACGTGATGCTATAGGCCGCATCGCCGTGTTGGCTGATGAGATCCAGGAACGAGGGGAGGTCCGTTGGAAACAGCATTAAGCACTTGCTCCAAACATTTGTCCGGGAATTTCGGGGCTATCTATTGGCCAGCGCGTTGATGTCGTCGCTTTCGAGGATGGGCCGCTCATAGCCGTCCCGCGCGGCGGCGATAAGAGCCTTGCCGATGTTTTCGCTGGTCGTCGAATGTTTCGGAAGGATGACCCGGATCAGCGGATACAGATGCCTGGTCAGCGCCAGCACGGCGTTATACATGCCGACGCGCGATTTCACGCCCTTCATGGGATGGATGTAGGCCGGGCGGAACGTGTAGGCGCTCGCGAACGGCAGGGCGAAAAGCGCGTTTTCCGTTTCCCCCTTGATGCGCGCCCACATGGTTTTGGACGCGGCATCCGTCCCGCTTGCCGCAATATAGCAAAACGTCGCCTGCGGGCTAAGCTCGGCCAGAACATTGGCGAAATCCAGGGTCAGATCATGGGTATTTTTTCGATAGTCGGCCTCGCTCATCCCCATGGAAGACACGCCGACACAGTAAAAGCACGCTTCATACCCGGCCAGTTCCGCCGCGATCTCGTGCGTCTTCGAAAAGTCGGCCAGAACCACCTCTTTCAACTTCTGGTGCGAGAGGCCCACGGAACGGCGGCCCACCACCAGCACGGAAGCGACCGCATCGCTTTCCAGGCATTCCAGCAGCACGCCGTGGCCGACCATGCCCGTGGCCCCGGTGATGATCACCTTCATCGTCATGATCCCTTGGCAATACCGCCAATGTGCGCCACCGTCAATGCGTGACGGCGCGTTTAACCCCGCGACTTGGGCTGGGCCGGATGATCGGCGCGTTTCGCTTTGCTGGCGGCCTTGGGTTTGGCAACCTTGGTCTTGCCGGTCGTCTTGGTCTTGGCTGCGGCCTTGGGCTTAGCTGAGGCTTTCGGCTTGCCAGTGGTCGTGGAAGCCTTGGTTGATCGCGCGGCCACCGCTTTCGCCGCCGCCGTCGCCGGTTTTTTGCGCTTTGCGGGTTTGGGTTTCGGGGCCGCCGGCGGCTCCTCGGAAACGCTCGCAGCTTCGGGCTCGACGGGACTATCCGGCTCTAGCATTTTTTCCGACGGAACGGGACGCTCGCCGATTTCCATGTCGCCGTTGCCGTTGCCGTTGCCGTTCTCGTCGCCCTCGACTTCGATTTCGTCGATTTCGACATCAGCGGCGGCGGCGGCGCCGGTTTCTTGCATCAAATCATAAATCTTGCCGCGGAAAATGGAGCGTCCGGCATGAATCAGGCGCAGGCCGATGTTGTTGGCGTAACCGCTGTCGTGGATAAGCGAGGATGCCTGCCTCTGGCTGATCAACCCGGCATTCACCAACTCGTCCAGAGTTCCGTTTTCCAGAATGTCGTCGGCTTCCATCTTTTTGCGCAGTTTCTTCAGCTTGCCGCCCGTTACCGCGGGGTCGTGGCGCATCAGCTCGGTTTCGCGCAGGATTCTGGCGATCTTTTGGCGCATGGTGTTGTACTGGGTCCGCATTTCGGCCGTTTCGGAGCCCGTATATTCGCGCATGTTCTTGTTCAGGTGCTTGACGTCTTTCACAGCCTGCGAGATGTCCCGCGCCGCGGCGCGCACGCTGAGAACCAGGCGCGTTTGTTTCGGCGTCATCATCGGCTGCGCCCGGGTGGCAAACTCGAGAATGGCGCCTAGCAGGCTTTTGATCCGCCGCGCGTACAAATCGTCGATGTCGATATCTTCCGGCGGCCCGGCCTCGGCGATCACATCCTTGACCGCTTCCTCGCCGCGCAGGGCCGTGCTACTCAATCCCAGTCCCGTTGCGATGAAATCGAAGGCGTTGTCATACAGGTGACCGGCTTCGCGCACGATCGCCATCATGGCCGTGTCGGGCAACGCCAGCGCCGCTTCGTTCAGGAAATACGGCTCCGTAACCAGAAGCGCGCGCTCGGGAAAGGCCCGCTCAAGGAACGTCACCAGGCGCGGGATAAAGGGCGTCATAATGGCCACGCCGATGGTGTTAAAAAGCGTATGGAAGACGGCAAACTTGAGGGTGTAGTTTTCGGGCGCGATGCCGAGCCCGCTGCTGATCATCTCGACAGCCTGAACCATGAAATTGATGAACAGAATGGCAATCAGGCCGGTGATGACATTGAAAATCAGATGCGCCGCCGCCAATCGCTTGCCGGTCACGTTGGCGCTCATGGCGCCCAAAATAGCCGTAATCGTGGTGCCGACGTTGGCGCCGATGGCGATGGCCAGACTGTTCTCGTAGCTGATCTGCCCGGCGGCCAGCGCCGTGATGCCCAAAATCAGCGTCGCGTGGCTCGATTGCATGATGACCGTGGCCAGCACGCCGATACCGGTATAGGTCAGCAGGCCGGTAATGCCGGTCAGGGAATAGCGCGCCAGATCGAACCCGTCCTGGAAGCTCTGGAATCCCGTTTTCATGTAGTGAATGCCCAGGAACAGGAAGCCGACCCCGGCCAGAATGTAGCCGACGCCCTTCAGGGTCTTGGCCTGCTGGAACACCAGCACCACGCCGAACACGATCAGCGGCATGGCGTAAATGGAAATCTTCACCTTCAGGCCGATGCCGGCCACCAACCAGGCACCCGTGGTGGTGCCGATGTTGGCGCCGAAAATAATGCCGATGCCCGCCGGAAGCGCGATCAGCCCGGCCGACAGGAAAGAAATGGTGATGACCGAAACCAGCGAGCTCGACTGCATGATCGCGGTGGAGACAAACCCGAAAGCCTGGCTTTTCCATACCTTATCGGTGCAGGCGTTCAAAAGCCTCGCCAAAACGCCGCCGGAAAAGGTCTTGAAGCCCTGTTCCAGCGCCATCATGCCAAACAGAAAAATGGCCACCCCGGCTGCAATTTCCTTGAATTCCGGGCTCACCCAAAAGCCCCACGCCAGCACAGCCAACATGACCGGCAGAATAATTCGACGAAGCATGGTCTACTCGTATATTACGTTTTTATGACGCTTTTATGACACCTACGCCTTTGTACGTCAAGGCACGGGAAGACACAATTTTTATCTTATATTATTTATAATTTTCGTTAAACCGCGGCGAATGCCGCAAGGGGCAAAAAACGCGCAAAAGCGGACAAGGGATCCCGTCCCCGTCCGCCTCACTCCGCGACGCTTTTTTGGTACGAAAAAGTCTAGCTTTTCGGTGTTTCGCCGTCGTCAAACAGCGGGCTGCTCACGTCGGCCGTCCACGCCGCAATGGCTTCCTCGCTCGGAAAAGGCGACAGTTTCAGCGCAATCGCCTCAGGCTCCCGCCTCTCCTCAGGTTGTTCCCAGATCAGCCCCAACTTCCGCCCTTGTTCCATAGCCCAACCCCTAATCCTGTCCCAAATCAAGCCACTGACGATTTATTTACCAAACAAGTCCTAAATATCGGTAAACAGGTGGAGGTTGAGGGGAAGGCGGGCCAATCGCCGGGCACCGTGTTTGACCGCTCGCGACGCAAATGGGAAGCCAAATGAAAATCAAAAACGTGCGAGATTGGTACGTATATTTGGGTATCGGCGGGCTTGCCCTGGGCGCGCTCATTCTCATGGCGTGGATGATGATTGATGGAACCGGGCATGATTTTTCATATTTTTTGCCGAAAATGCTGGATGCCCACCTGTATTTCAAACAAAACGGGCTTGCCCTTCAGGAGTATACGGCATCCTACTGCGCCGGCGTTTTTGTCTTCGCCAACCCGCAATCTTCGTCTTTTTCCCTGCCCCAGTTTTTCCTGTTTTTGACCGATCCCGTGGACGCCGTGCGCCTGACGTTCGTGTTTGCATCCGTTGTCGGCGGCTCAGGCATTTTTCTTTGCGCAAGACGGTTTGATTTGCCCGCCGCCGCCGCATTACTGGGCGCCGTTATTTACATGTTCAGCGGCTTCGCGATTGTCAGGCTGACGGTCGGGCACCTGGTTCACTATAATTTGCTGTTCGCCCCCCTGATCGCCTGGACGATCATGCAGGCGATCCATCTGCATTCGCAGAAACAATACGTTTATTGGGCGGCGCTGCTGAGTGCGGCGGCGCTTTTGACTTCTTACACGATCTACGCAGGCGTCGGCGTTCTGCTGCCGCAATTCCTTGCGATCATTGGCTTTCTGACAATCCTGTTCTGCATACGCCAGCGAAGCACTATCGCGGGCTTCCTTTCCATCGCCATTTCCGTCGGGGGCGCCTTGCTGCTGTCAGCGCCGAAAATCGAGGCCGCTCTGGCGCTGCTTGGCAATTTTCCACGCGATCAGTACACGCTGCCCGGCTTCGGCCCCATTGACCTGCTTGGCTATCTTGCCCAGGCCGTTTTTTACGTGCCGTCCGCAGGCGCGTTAAACGCCAGCCTGCAAAACAAAACCTTTCTCATGGGATGGCATGAGTACTACGTCGGGCTAACGCCCTTTGTCGTTCTTTTGGTGCTTTCCCTGCTATTCAAGCCTTCCGTCAGAGAGCGAATTACGTCGGCAATCACCACCTATCGATGGGCCGCCATTTTCGTCGTCGCCTACCTTGTCTTGCCCGCCGCCTTTAATTTGCACACGCCCGGCTGGAGCCATTTCCTCAAAAGCCTGCCGGTCCTCGGCCAGTCCAGCAACATGTTGCGCTGGGCGGTTTTGTACATTCCTTTGTTCGCGCTTTTCGCCGCCCTGCTTTGGAAATACGCGTCGGTCGGTCGAGGTGTCGGCGCCGTCGTTATTTCTTCGCTGATCCTCGCCATGACGCTTTTTCAGGTATCGGTCGTTCCCAGGGAACTGAAACCGGAACTCACCTACGATGCTTCCCAAATGGTCGCCGCCTGGACGGCCATCGAGAAGAAGAACGCTCCTATTCCGCCCGTTGGCGCGGTCGGCCTGTTCATCAAGAAGCGATCCGACGGACGAGCCATTGCCCAACATGCCCCGCGCATGGACCATTCCTTCCTCAGGGGCGTCTCGAACGCCCTTTGCTATGAGCCCATCTTCGGATACCGGCTGGAAAAATTCCCCTTCGGCAGGCTGCGTCCGGGCCGGGTTCTGCGGGTCGACCGGGACGGCGCTTTCAATTTCAAAAACCCGGCCTGTTACGTTTACCCCGAGGAAAACGGCTGCCTGCCCGGAGACCACTTCCGCGCCGACCAAGAACGGCTGTTGAGCGACTTCACCTCCAACATGCCCGTTTCCTTCATGGCTTCGGTGAACCGCCGGATGGCGGACAAAGCCGCACTCGCCGCCTTAATCTTAAGCATTCTGGCGCTGTCCGGTGGCTTGCTGGCGGCTTTCAGGTTGTATAAGCTCAAGCGAATTTAGGGGGGAAGGAAGCATGGCAAAATCCGTCACGATTTCCATCGTCATTCCCATGCGCAACGAGCGCGACCTTTTGAAGCCCTTGTTCCAACGCCTGCTGCCGGTGCTGGAAGGATTGAACGAGACCTTCGAGGTTGTTTGCGTCAACGACGGCAGCACCGACGACACGCTTGAGCGCCTGCAAAAGCGCAACGCCAAACTTCCCGCATTGCGCATCGTCGATTTGTCGCGCGGGTTCGGCAAGGAGGCCGCCCTTACCGCAGGTATCGACCACGCGCGCGGCCAGGCCGTCGTCGTCATGGACGCCGACCTTCAGGACCCGCCGGAACTGATCACCGATTTCGTCGCCAAGTGGCGCGAGGGCTGGCAGGTGGTTTATGGCGCGCGGCGTTCGCGGGCCGAGGACGGCTGGCTCAAGCGAACCACGGCGAAAGTCTTCTACGCGGTCTTCAACCGTCTCAGCCAAACCCCCATCCCCCCCGACGCCGGGGATTACCGGCTCATGGACCGCGTCGTGGTGGACGCGCTCAAACGATTGGGCGAACACGCGCGTTTCATGAAAGGCCTGTTTGCCTGGGTGGGCTTCAAACATACGTCGGTGCCGTTCGACCGCCCCCAGCGCAAGGCGGGTGAAAGCCAATGGCCTTTTTTGCGCCTGCTGCGCTTCGCCTTCGACGGCATTTTTTCGTTCAGCACCATCCCCTTGCGCCTCTGGATCTGGCTGGGCGCGGCAAGTGCGACACTCTCGCTCCTCTACGCAGCATGGCTGATCGTCCGCACATGGGTCTTCGGCGTCGACGTGCCGGGCTACGCCTCCATCATGGTGGCGGTCCTGTTCTTCGGCGGCGTACAGCTTATCTCGACGGGCGTCCTCGGCGAATACATCGGCCGCATCTTCACCGAGTCCAAAAACCGCCCGCTCTATGTGGTCAACAAAACCGTTGGTTTTGACGACGAGCGTTCGTCCTAGCCCCCAGCCGCCACGCCACACGCCCCTCCGGGAGCCTGGGTGGGATAGGCGCGGAGGTTGGGGCTGCTGGGTGGCCTTGGTTGCTTGGAAGATCGCGGGTTGTCTACTCGATCAGGATAATCCGGAAGTCGTTGACGTTGGTCAGGGTGGGGCCGGTCATCACCAGGTCGCCGATGCCCGCAAAATACGTGTAGGCGTCGTTGTTGTCGAGGTGATCGAGCGGCTTCAAGCCTTTGGCGCGGGCGCGTTCCAGGGTGTCGGGCGTAATCAGCGCTCCGGCGTTGTCTTCCATGCCGTCGATGCCGTCGGTGTCGCACGAAAGGGCGGAGACGCCTTCGAGGCCCTGCAGGTCGAAGGCCAGCGAGAGCAGGAATTCGGCGTTGCGCCCGCCCCGCCCCTTGCCCTTGACCGTCACGGTCGTTTCGCCGCCCGACAGGATGGCGACGGGTGTGGGCCACGGGTTGCCGTTGGCTTTGACGTGGCGCGCGATGCCGCCGAACACCTTGGCCGCTTCGCTGGCTTCGCCGGTAATGCTGTCGCCCAGCACGGCGGCGTTGATGCCCTGGGATTTCAGGTACGTTTCGGCGGCGCGAAGGCTATCCAGGCTGGTCGAGATGACGTTGTTTTCGACGCGGGCGAAAATGGGGTCGCCGGGCTTGGGCGTCTCGCCGATGTCACCTGCGAGGCCGCTTTCCAGATGCTTGCGCGGGGCCTCCGCAAGGTCCACCTCGTAGCGCGCGGCAATAGCCAGCGCGTCGGCATAGGTGCTGGGATCGGGAGCGCAGGGGCCGGAGCCGATATGGGTCGGGTCGTCGCCGGTGACGTCCGAAATGATCAGGGCTTTGATGCGCGCCTTGCACACCGCCGCCAGCCTTCCGCCCTGGCTGGCCGACAGGTGTTTGCGCACCACGTTCATTTCCTGGATGTTGGCGCCGCATTTGAGAAGCGACTTGTTGACCGCCTGCAGGTCATCGGGCGTCAGGCCGGGCGCGGGCAGGGTCATCAGGGCCGAGCCGCCGCCGCTCATGAGGCACAGCAGAAGGTCATCGGGGTCAAGCTCGCCCGCTTCGGCCAGAATGCGCCGGGCAGACGCCTCGCCCGCTTCGTCAGGGACCGGGTGCCCGGCTTCGACCACGTCGATGCGCTTCGTTTCGACGCTGTGCTGGTAGCGGGTGATGACAACGCCGGACAACGGCTTGTCGGCGGGCCAGGCATCCTCGACGGCACGCGCCATGGCGCCGCCCGCTTTGCCCGCACCAACCACCAGCGTGCGCCCCTTGGGCGGCTCGGGCAGGTGCTTGGGCACGATGGTGGCGGGATCAGCGGCAGCCAGCGCGGCCTTGAACGAAGCGACGAGAAGGTCTTTGGAATTCATGCTTGGTCCCCCGAGGAAAAGCACCTGACGAAAAGGGCTGGAGCGGGTGAGGGGAATCGAACCCCCGTATGCAGCTTGGGAAGCTGCTGTTCTACCATTGAACTACACCCGCACGCCTGCGCCTGAGAGCCAATTGTATAGGGGATCGGCCCAAGGCGCGCAACCCTTGGCCAACCCTAGTGACACCCCCGGGGGCAACCACACGAAAATTTCATTTGCGCTGGCCGGACGGCTGCGTAAATAAAGGGGCAGGGGAAAATTCAAGAGAGGATCATTCGTCACCCATGGCGACCGCAGACCTGCTTCAACAACCGATCATAGACCCGCGCAAGTTCCGCGACCCCGACGTGACCGCCAACGGCGAGGAACGCGCCGTGGTCGCGCTGACACGGCTGCGCACTCTGTGGTTCAACACCGGCAGTCTGTGCAACATCACGTGCCGCAACTGCTATATGGATTCCAACCCTAAAAACGATGCGCTGGCCTATATCAGCGAAGACGACGTGCGGCCGTATCTCGACGAGATCGTCCTCACGCAAGCCCCGGTCGAGGAAATTGCCTTCACCGGCGGCGAGCCCTTCATGAATTCCCGCCTGCCGCAAATATTGGAACTGTGCATGGAGCGCGGTTTTCGCACGCTGGTTCTGTCCAACGCCATGAAGCCCATGTTCCACAAGCGCGCCCAGTTGGCGGGTTTGCGGGAAAGGTTCGGCGATGCCTTGACGATCCGCGTTTCCATGGATCATTTCGACCCGGCCAAGCACGAAGCGGTGCGTGGCCCGGGAACCTGGGCGCCCATGCTGGACGGCCTGAAATGGCTGGCCGCAAACGGGTTCAAAATCGCGCTCGCCGGGCGGACCTGCTGGAGCGAGAGCGAGGATGCGGCTCGCCAGGGCTATGCCCGCGTTTTCGCCGAACACGCCATTCCCGTTGATGCAGCCGACCCAGCCGTCTTGGTGCTGTTTCCCGAAATGGACGCCTCCGTCGATGTTCCCGAAATCACCGTCAAATGCTGGGACATTCTGGGGGTCGCACCCGAAACCATGATGTGCGCCACGTCGCGCATGGTGGTCAAACGCAAAGGCGAGCCGCGCCCGGTGGTCGTGCCGTGTACGCTTCTTCCCTATGACGCCGAGTTTGAAATGGGCGAGACGTTGACGGATTCCGGCAAGGTGGTAAAGCTGAACCATCCCCACTGCGCGCGCTTCTGCGTTCTGGGCGGGGCGTCTTGCAGCGCTGAATAGGCGCTCCCTTTCGCGCCCTCAAATTACCCTCAGTTTGCCTCATTCCCGCCTTATGGCGGCACACGGCAGCCACAGTCGGCCGCTAGATTTCTCCTGACATTGATAACAGGGGATGCCCCGCCATGCGTATTTTGATCCTTGGAACATTTCTTCTGGCCGAAGCCGCCGCGGCCGTTTTCCTGACCGGTTGTGGCGCCGGTTTCGACTACAAGGCCCTGCGCGCCATGCAAACCGAGGGCGACGGCTTCGAAACCGCCCTGGCCCGCGGCTACAAGGAATTCGCCCTGTTTGAAAGCAACGAAATGCGCGATTGGCCCGACGCCGCCCATTTCGGTGAAAAGGCGATAGCTGCCGCCAATGGCGCAAAGGTCGGGCCCGAACCTCTCAAGCAATGGTCGCTGCCCCGTGAACGCATCGGCGAGATGACGGCGGCTCGCGCCCGCCTGACCAAGGCCCTTGATCAAGGCGCGGGGCATCAGTGGCCGGAAACGGCAGCTCTGGCGCAAATCCAGTTCGATTGCTGGGTCGAGCAACAGGAAGAAAACTGGCAGACCGAACACATTGCTCAATGCCGCGACGGCTATTTCGCCGCCATGGATGAAATCGACCGGGCTATCGCGGTCTCCAGGGCGAATTCCGGCAGTACGGCAATTCCCGCCGTGGCCGTAAAGGGTGACGCCGCCGTCGATCAGCCAAAGTCCTTCACCATTCATTTCGACTTTGACAGCGCGGACCTGAAATTCGACGCGACCGAAGCCCTCAACGCAATCGCCGAAACCGCCGATCTTGGAAAAGACGTTCGCGTCGTCATCAGCGGGCACACCGATCTGGCCGGTCCCGATCCCTTCAACGACCGCCTCTCGCGCCGCCGGGCCGAGGCCGTAAGCGGTGCGCTGGTGGCACGCGGGATTTCATCCGATCACATTTCGGTGACGGCGCACGGCGAGCGTCGCCCCAGGATCACGACCCCCAACGGCGTACGCGAGGCACGCAACCGCCGGGTCGAAATTACCGTAGGCCCCGCTCCCGCACTTTAGAACCATCATTCTCCTCCCTGCCCAACCCCACTCCGCACCTAGGGCGAGAACGGTTTCAAAACCGATCTCGCCCGCTTTTTTTCATCGACGGCTCGGGACCGCTGGAAACGCGCCCCGCCAATCCCACATATAAGGCGATTCAAGTTTGGAGGTGCGGTCATGTACGAACAGACGACGCAAGGAATATGCGTATCGGTGCAGCCGTCGTTTATGGAAACCCATTCGGCGCCGGAGGACGGACGCTTCGTGTGGGCATACAGCATTCGCATTGAAAACAAGGGGCGCCAAACCGTGCGCCTGATGACGCGCCATTGGGAGATCACCGATGCCCGCGGCGAAACTCACGAAGTAGACGGCGACGGCGTCATTGGCGAGCAACCCGTCATCGATCCCGGCAACAGCTTCGAATACACATCGGGCGCGCCGTTGGCGACGCCTTCGGGCTTCATGGTCGGGTCCTATCGCATGGAAACCGATACCGGCGAGTCCATTGACGTGGCCATTCCCGCCTTTTCGCTGGATAGCCCGTATCTCAACACGCCGATCCACTGATATCCCCGGCAACGAAATTAGGTTATGTATTAATCAGGCGCTTCGGCGCGTCAAATCAAGGAAGTGGAATTACCCGTGGACACATCGAAACCACTCAGTCTGGTCGCCGACGAAGATCGTCTGGCGAACGAAAAACCCAGCCGAGAAGAGGCTGAAAAGGCCGTGCGCACGCTTATTCGCTGGGCCGGGGACAACCCCAACCGCGAGGGACTTCTGGACACGCCATCACGCGTCGTCACCGCCTATGAGGAATGGTTCGCGGGCTACGACGCGGATCCCATTGAAATTCTAAAGCGCACCTTCGAGGAAACCGACGGATACGACGATATGGTCCTGCTCAAGGACATTCGTTTTGAATCCCATTGCGAACACCATATCGCGGCGATTATTGGCAAGGCGCACATTGCCTATATTCCGGACCACCGGGTGGTCGGCATCAGCAAGTTGGCGCGACTCATTGAGGTTTATGCGAAGCGCCTCCAAATCCAGGAAAAGATGACCGCCCAGATCGCCAACGCGATCAACGATATCCTCCAGCCCAAAGGCGTCGCCGTGGTCATCGAGGCGGCACACCAATGCATGACGACACGCGGCGTCCGGAAATCGGGCGTGTCAATGGTGACCAGCCGCATGTTGGGGGACTTCCGCGACAATCCAGCGACCCGGCGTGAATTCCTGGCCATGATCGGTTCCCCGGCATCCGGCGACGTTTCGTTCGTCTGAGGAAAAAAACCCGTCGGCGTCACCGGTGTATTGGTGCGCCCCCTTGACCGCGAGCGATCAACCCGCTTAAGTGTGCCGCGCTCTGAATTTCGAGGGAGTCGGGAAACCCCGCCAGATGATCGATTTCCGGCCCGTGCTGTTTATTGTCGGAATGCTGCTGTCCGTGCTGGCCATTGCCATGTGCATTCCGGCGGTCGTTGACCTGTCGGTCGGCAGTCCCGATTGGCAGGTATTTGGGACTTCCGCGGGGTTGACGCTTTTCGTCGGCGTCGCCCTGGTGCTGACCAACCGGACATCCGACATTCGTATTTCGCCGCGCCAAGCCTTCGCCATGACGACCCTTA
The DNA here is from genome assembly GCA_018648445.1 of Rhodospirillales bacterium. The sequence continues at coordinate 60,680 of JABGRG010000009.1, forward strand.
GCTGGATCGTACTGACGATTTTTGCCGCCTTGCCGCTGAAGTTCTCGGAATTGAACCTGAGCTATACCGACGCCTTTTTCGAGGCCATGTCGGGGATCACGACAACCGGTTCGACCATAATCGTCGGGCTTGATCATGCGCCGCCGGGCCTTTTGTTGTGGCGCGCGATGTTGCAATGGCTGGGCGGCATCGGAATCGTCGTCATGGCGATTGTCGTTTTGCCGTGGTTGCGGGTCGGCGGAATGCAATTGTTCCGCATGGATACGTCTTCCGACACGTCGGAAAAGGCCCTGCCGCGTGCAGGCCAGATCGCGGTCGCCACGGCGCTTATTTATCTTGGTCTGTCCGTGGCTTGGGCCGTCATGTACTGGGCCGCCGGAATGAGCCCCTTCGAGGCGATCTCCCATACCATGACCACCATCGCGACCGGAGGTTTTTCGACCTCGGACGGCTCCGTCGGACATTTCGACAGCGCCACCATCGACGCCATCGCGACGGTCGGAATGTTGGTCGGCGGACTTCCCTTCGTCCTTTATCTGCGCACCGTACAGGGGCACAAGTCAGCACTTTTCGTCGACACGCAGGTCCGAATTTTTCTGGCACTAGTGGTTATTCTTACCCTTATTGGCACCGGATTTTTGTGGCTGGAAAACGGCTTGGAGCCGCTGACGGCGTTGAGGTACGCTTCCTTCAATCTGGTTTCCATTGTTACCGGCACCGGGTACGCGACGGATGACTATTACCGCTGGGGACCGTTCGCCGTTCCGCTGTTCTTCATGATAATGTTCATCGGTGGTTGCGCGGGTTCGACAACCTGCGGAATCAAGATTTTCCGATTTCAGGTGCTGTATGCGTCGGCGCGAACCCAGTTACGGCGGCTATTCCAGCCGCACGGCGTATTCATCCCATACTATAACCGCCGCCCCATCCCGAACGACGTCATCGATTCGGTGCTAAGTTTCTTCTACATCTTCATCCTGTGTTTCGGATTGCTGGCCATCGGGCTGGGCATGTTGGGGCTGGATTTCCTCACAGCCATTTCTGGCGCGGCCACGGCGATTTGCAACGTCGGCCCGGCCCTGGGCGACATCATCGGTCCCGCTGGCAATTTCTCGACCCTTCCCGACGCCGCCAAATGGATGTTGGCCGCCGGGATGCTGTTGGGACGGCTCGAGTTGTTCACGGTAATCGTTCTGTTCAGCCGTTATTTCTGGCGAGGTTGACGCTCACGACCCGCAAATTCATCCAGTCGAAATTTCTCCTAATACCCAGAATCTCTTTATTGATATATTTTTCTTTGTTGCTATTTTCTCCGTCAAGAAACCGCGCCGAGAAAGAACTCGGCTCACCATGCTTGGTCTCTGCGACCGTGCCGCTAGCGTCGTGGTGCGTTGAACGGCGCAAGAAGGTGTTTTGCGCGTTTTTGCATGAAATCTAAAGAGTGGCCCGATTAACCCGACAATCCGGGCAATCGGCACGATATTTGCACCGTCGGTTAGCCGACGGCCGGTTTTCGGATTTTGCGGCACGGAGCGACTGATGTTTCGACTTCTTCTTGGCTCGTTGATTTTCCTGATGTTGGCCTATCCGGCTTCGGCCGACTATTCGGCCGGGGCTTCAGCCTACAGCGACGGCGATTACAAAACCGCACAACGCGAATACCTTGCCAGCGCCAAGGACGGAGATCAGCGGTCTCAATTTGGTTTGGCCGTGATGTATCACACCGGCAGGGGTGTTACGAAAGACTATACGAAGGCCAGAGGGTGGTACATCAAAGCCGCTGAACAGGGTTATGCAAAGGCGCAAAACAACCTTGGCATCATGTACCGCCGCGGCCAAGGCGTCGAACGCAATCCACGTGAGGCGTTTTCCTGGATATGGCTGGCATCCATGCAAGGATATGCTCGCGCTGAAATGAACCTCGCCGAAATGTACCTGCGGGGCGAGGGCATCGCCAAAGACCCGGCCCTGGCCTACGCGTGGCTGGAATTCGCGGTGACGGATTTGCCCGGGAAAAGCCGCGACAAGGCGGAAAACAAACGAAACGAGATCGCCAACGAACTTTCAGAAGATGAAATTCTGCGCGCCAAGCGCATGGCCAAGGGCCTACGGAACGCGCGCGAATAACACCTTTTCCGATCTTGGTCCCCACATTGCAAAAACCGTTTTCATTTGCTTCGCAAAAAGCGAATAGCCATGTGGTTTTGGAGAAACTCGAACGGTCTCAGGCCAAGAAGGAAACCCTTATGAAACCGATTTCTCGTCTTTTTTCAGCGCGCGGGGTGCTTTCCGTCGCCGCCTTCTTCCTGCTTTTCACGATCTATCCACTATCTGCGGACGCCCAATCATGGATTGAAGCATATCGCAATAAGGACTACGAAACCGCGCGCACGAAACTGGAGCCTTTGGCCGAAGAGGGTGATGGCCAGGCCCAGATGGTTTTGGGAATGATCTACCATAAGGGGCTGGGCGTGGACAAAGATTTTGGCACGGCGGCGTCCTGGTACCGCAAGGCAGCCGATGAAGGAAACACAGCGGCGCAGAGCAATCTGGGAGTCATGTACCGTCGTGGAGAGGGAGTCGAGAAAAGCGCCGAAGATGCGTTTTCACTATTCTGGACGGCCGCTGTACTTGGCTATCCGCGAGCCGAGTATAATCTCTCCGATATGTACCGTAAGGGCGAGGGGGTATCGAAAAACCTGGTGCTGGCCTACGTATGGCTCGAATTCGCTGTTTCCGACCTGCCAAAAAGCGGGCGCCACTCAGCGGTCAATCGCCGCGCAGCGATTGTCGGCGAGATGTCCACGGAGGAAGTCATCCGCGCCGAGAGGATGGCCAAAGCCCTTCGTCAGTCCCGCCAATAGGGAATTACCGACGCAATTTCCCCCCCCCCACCGGATATCCAAATTTCCGGTCTATTCCTCGCGCCCGTTCACTCAGATTTGATGCAAGAATATTGTTGAATGCGTGGGCCGCCGATACCACGTGAACGAGTCAATGCGCCGCTGGATCAATAAGTTCAGACGCACACGGAACAAAAAACATGACGGCCCTTATCTGGAATGTACTCGTTGTTTGGTGTCTTGGCGCAATTCTGGCCGTGGAATACAGCGCGATCCTTCTGGAACGCGAAAAAGCCTCCGCGGACAGGAATGCCCACTCCGGCGTTCGTTCCAACAAGTCTTAATTCCGCCCGATCACTCGGCGACACACTCGATGTACCAGGACAGATCTTCCTCGCTAATGGGGAATTTTCCTTTGGGGCCGGGACGCATCTGCTTTTGCAATTGGACGCGGGAAATGCGTTGCTGAACCATAAAGGCGGTGGCCATACTTAAACCGGCTTTCCAAACCAATGCCGTAACAGCCTTGCCGCTTCCTGTATTTAGCAACCGCGTAACGGTAGGGAAAGGCAGACCCGAAAGCTCGACAAGGGCGTATCGAACAAAGGCGTTGTCGCCCACCTCCATCGCACGAATAACTGCGTCCTCCGTCAGCTTTCCGGCCTTTTTCATTTTTCTCGCGCGGTCTTCGGCAGGCTCCCAATCGGGTTCCTTTTCCGCAAAATCACCGCGTTCGATCCGCTTGCGAACGGATTGGCGCAATTCTTCAACGACGTCGGCCTGATCCTTGTGTTTCTCGATAAGGATATCCATCAACGACGCGCTGACAAACGTGGCAATGCGCCGGATTACACGGGCTGGCATGTTGTTTCGGTCAACCATGGGCGCGTGCCACTCGACCGTCTCCTCGCCCTCGACAGAGATCATATCCATCGTCTTGCTGGATATCTTGGCTGACTGATTGCGAAGCAAAGACGCAACAGCCTGGACATTCTTGGCATTGAATACGGCACCGGAAATGCGTTCGCTCAAACCCTTTCGCTTTGAAAGGGCGACAAGGGCTCCACCCGTGCAGCCCCCGGCGATGATTTCAAGCAAATCCCCACCCGACAGCAACGGCGAATATTCCAGGATCGGAGCCGATACGATATCCTCGACATCGCGAGCCAGTTGCTGCACCAGCTTGTTCGGGACGTTGCCGGCACGCTTGATTTCCTCTGCGATGGTCGCACGCACCCGCGGAAGGTCGTCCTTGGCCAGAATTTCAAGAACTTCCATGGCCATCTGGGTCAGCCGGTCGGTCTCGTCCTTGCTCAGGGTCGGCACTAGACGACCGATTTTTCGAGCCAACTCGACACGGACATCGCCATCAATGTCCCCGGCCAGAATCTGGTCGGCCTGCAGGGGAGTTCCCTCGTTGGTGGCCACCGCCTTGCGGACTTCGGCGGCTTCGTCGGTAGCGAAGTAATAGAGAATTTCAGGCTCGAGATCCTCGACCGAGGCTAATTCCGCACGCGCGGAAATATCGCCGGACGCGGCGATCCGCTTGGACTCGTCATATGGCGGCTTCTTTTTTCCGCCCGGTTTTCTCTTCTTCTTGCGCTTTCCCACATTGCCGAGAACCCAATTCAGAACCATGCGTTATCCTCCTGGCCTCCCTTGTTCACGCCTTTGCCATATCACCGGCACTTGGGCCGAAGTTTCACAATCCCAAATCCGAAAACGTCGTCGCGGCCCGGGTTCCCCAAGTCAAGACCGCAGCCCGCCAGCATTTTGCGAAGGTCTGAAGGCTTACTCGGCGCGCCGGCTTCAATGGACATCGCCAACAAAACCGTAATAAAGGGCGTTGCGAAGGACGTTCCGCTCTGGACACGGCCACCACGGGGAACTGCGGTGTAAATTCGAACGCCGGGAGCGGCGAAATCGATATAGGCGCCGCTGTTGGCCTTTTTGTAGATTTCGCGTTTCTTGTCCAGCGCCGTAACCGCGATTACATCGCCATAGGCAGCCGGATAGGCGGGACGTTTTGCGCTGCCCCAGTTGCCGGCCGCGGCGACCAGCACAAGACCTTTTTTTCGCGCCGCCTTAAATGCCTTGCGAACGACTTTGTTGTCGCCGCCGGCGACGCTCATGTTGACGACCTGGACCTTTTTTTGCGCCATCCAGTCGATGGCGCGCAGCAAACCCATACCACTGCCGATAACCTTACCCGCCTCATTGACTTCGAACATATTGGCGGCGATCAATTCGGCCCCCGGCAACAAACCACCCCAATTGGATTTGCCGATAAGCATGGCGGCCACAGCCGTTCCGTGGTCGGCAGGTCCGGGCTTGCGTGTTTTTTTGTGGAAGGAGCGAAACTCGATCCTTTGGCCCTTGAGAGCCGGATGCGAGGTATCGACCGGCGAATCGATCTGGCCTATTCGCATACCCGCGCCGCAGCTTTCCGTCGCTTTGGGCCAACCGGCCATCGGGCGGGCTGTCTTCTTTCTATTTTCCTTCAAACCCTGCGCCTCGAACCTGCGGTGCGAGTCGATGGCAATGCCCGGAAACCTTGATGCCAGTTTTTTTCGAGCTTCGGAAACCTTCATGCCTTTCGGGGTCCCCACGCGGTAGATTTCCATCTCCAACTGGCGCAACTGAACAACTTCAAGAACCTCAAATCCCATTCGCTTGGCGCCGTCTATGAAGCCCTTGGGCGGATCGGCAACCAGCAATTCGCCGGGCTCGACCAATTCGTCGGGGAATTCGGGAACGACGGCCTGTGGTTTGATTTCGGATCCGGACGAGGCCCGGTCCGGCAGCTCGATGTCAGCACTTGTTTCGGCCTGATCCTTTTCGGAGGCTTGAAAAGAACGCCAAAGATAAACGCCCAGCCAAGCCGACGTCGCGATCGCCAACACCCCCAACAAGCTGATGATTAACTTCTTCATTTCTCCGTCCATCCCCCTTCGATCTGTCGCGCCGGACAGCCCGCGCGAAGATACCCTTTCCTAAATTTAGCACGGGCTGCTCGGAAAAAACACTTCTCGACCGCTCATAGCCCTGATTGAAGGCAAGTCCAGTAGGAGACAGACCAATGAAACGAATTTCCCTTGCGGCAGCCATGGCGGCTTTGACGATGGTGATCGGCACAAACGCATTCGCCAACGCGTGCGAGAACCATACGGCCCATCAGGAACGCGCTTACGCGATCCCCGCGCATTTGCTGACGGCCGTTGCGCGCGCCGAATCGGGAAAGTATGACGAAGCCACCGGCAAAGTCAGCGCATGGCCATGGACCGTCACGTCCCCCGAAGGCGACATCAAATACTCCAGCAAATGGGAAGCCATTGAGGCTGTAAACGATTTACAGCGCAAAGGCGTTCACAACATCGACGTCGGATGCATGCAGATCAATCTGCATCATCATCCAAACGCTTTTCGCAATTTGAACGTCGCATTCGACCCGACGCGGAACGTCGCTTATGCGGCGCATATGCTGAGCGGCCATTACCGGCAAACGGGCGACTGGAAAACGGCGGTGGCGCATTACCACTCCACCACCCCCGAACACAACAAGCCCTATCTGGCCAAGGTCGAGGATTTGTGGCAACAGGCGCAGGCCGATGCGGCCTACGTGTCCTGGGTCGATAGCGACGGCGAACCCACTTCGGCTCAAGCCTCCTGGGACATCGCCAGCGCGACGGTCGATACTCCTGCCCTGCCCCATCGCTGGACCAGATTTCTTGCGCCGTCACAGCAGGCCTGGCTTGACGGACAGAACTGGCGCAATTGGCGGAACTGGCGGGTTTGGCGGACCTGGCAGGCATGGGGCACCGCACATGATCGTCCCTGGGTCCGTCGCTGGTTTGCCCGCTACGGCGCTTCCCCCGTTGACGACGCGCCCGACTACCGAATTCTTCCCATTGATCCCGGCCATCCCTGGGTTCCCGTCGGAACCAGCCGCTTCAACTAGACTGCGAGCATGAAAATAGGGGCGGTTTCGAGGCTTAGGACTTGACCTCGGGACCGCCCCGAATGCTATGTAGGCAACGACACAACTGTCTTACGCCCGCAGGAAAAGGGTTTAACGCCGTGCACGGATTTCTTTCGACCCTCGTTAAATTGGCTCTGGCCTGTTTGTTCGTCGGCTTTTTGCTGGCGTTTTTCGAAATCGACCCGGCTAGATTCCGAAACGAAGTGCAACACTCAGCTATGCTGGGTATGCAATGGAA
>JABGRG010000111.1 GCA_018648445.1 Rhodospirillales bacterium
GTTCCATTGCATACCCAGCATAGCTGAGTGTTGCACTTCGTTTCGGAATCTAGCTGCAGCGGGTATTGCCCGAGAAAAACGGCGGCTTGCGGATACTGAACGATTGGGTAGTTAAAGGTTACACTACCGGTATCGGGAAATTTTTCGTACTGAGAAGAGACCGTTCGAGTTGATTCGAGATAGGCAACTTTGAGCGTCCGGTCGAGATCACCGAAGAGTTCCAAATCGCCGAGATAAGGCTGCTCGAACCCTACCGCCGTGCGGCGGAAATTTTGGGCATCGGCCGAATTGACATGCTCTTTGAGGACGCAATCCTTATAGGCGGGATTGTCCCAATATAAGGACGCCAGTTCGTTCACCAAATCCCCAGGTGCGGGAAAAAATTGCGGCCATTCGATGGTGCCTTTTCCCATGTCCATGCCCATGCCGAGGCTCACGGCGGTGCTGGTAACATCGGGGCAGTCGGCGGGCTTCACATCCGGACGGTAGGGGTAGACCTTGTAAAGCCGGTCGAAATGCAAATCGTAGCGCATGTCGTCGGGCGCTGGAACCTGCATGGCGGCTGAAGGCGCATTCCGTGCGGCGCCTGTTCCTGATAGCGCATCTTCCTGCATAACCAACACGTATTTGCCGAATAAAAGCGGCATGCGGGTCAATACCCGGCCTTCGTCCATCCGCTGAAAACCAAAACGCTGATCAAACACCACGTCGTCGCCATTCTGGCCAATGACAAAATCGGCGACTCCTTGGGCGACCTTGAGGGCGGCCCCCGCCTGGGGAACCACCGTGCCGACGAAACCGGCAGCCGCCTTGATGAACTGCTTCATCGACTCGTTCTCGACTTGATCGAGTTCAATAATCACGATCCGCATGGTAAGGGAATCGCCGTCGATTTTGACCGGACCGATGGCCGGCCAATCCTGCACGTCCAGAAATGACCCGAGGGTTTGCCCACGGCTCGACATGATCAAGAAATCTTCCTTAACCGTGCTGCCGGCGGAAAATGAAACGACCATGGCGATTTCGCCGCTGGCCGACCCTGCGATGCTGCTTTCCCGGAAATATTTGATGAAAGCCGAGTTCAGGGTGACGGTAACAAAATCGTCGTTGGTCACGCGGCGGTCGGGTGTATCGAATACGGCAACATCGTTCTTCCCGCGGATCGGCACGAAGCGTGGCGTTCGTTTGCCGATGCCGTCGCCCAGCCGATAGGGTGTTCGGGCGGCGATATTTCCGCGCCATCCATCGTCTACCCTGAGGACAGTCAATGTTCCGGTATGGGCCGCCGTTCCGGTTAAGCTGGTCGATACCTTGGTTGGCGGCGTACAAGCCGAAAGAAGAATGGAAACCAGGCCGCAGATGGCGAGCGCGCAGAAAAAGCCCCTCATAATCACCTCCCCCCTACGGTACCCCAAAAAAATGAGATACATGGTATGCAATCTCGTTATTCTAGAAAATTGCCTGAAAAATTGCAATCGATTATTATTCGCGTCGACCAGGGGCGTTGCGTTGAGCCATCGACGCAACGGCGTTTGAACCGGAAAGGCTTGGTCCCCACATATTTGCGGAATCGATTTACCGTCGGATCAACTGGCCGCTTTGATCCGTGATGTCGGCGTTGACGCTTTTTTCCCGCTAAAACTGGGACCTCTTCACCGCCTTCTTGCAACGCCGGAGGCAGTCGACATGAAGGATGCGGAAGATTAGCCCGTTTTGGAAAGTTTGTCGGCCAAGCGCGTCGGCTCGGGCAGGCGGTAGCGCGTCGCGCAGGCGAGCGTGAGTTCCACCGCCGTTTCAAGGGATACGCGGTGGCCGACGGAAACATAAACCGGCTTGACGCCATTTCGCGTTCTCAAGACCGTTCCGATCACTTCTTCGCCGCCCACAAGTGCGGTGCGGCTGCCCTTTCTCAACTTCGGATCATCATGCCTTCCGGTTAGCCGCGACTTGGCCACGCCGACGGCCGGGATATCTGCCAGCAGGCCCACATGGCAGGCGATGCCGAAACGGCGCGGGTGAGCCAATCCGTGTCCATCGATCATCAGAAGATCGGGGCGGGCCTTTAGCTCGGCCAGCGCGGCCAATACCGAGGGCGCTTCGCGAAAGGACAGCAGGCCCGGAATGTAGGGAAAGCGGGTTTCCTGTTCGATGACCGCCGTCTCGATGGGCTCCAGCGCAGGGTAGCTGAGCGCCTGAATCGCCGCCCGCGTGACCTTTCCCCCGCAAGGAAAGGCGACGTCAATTCCGGCAATGGTCTCGATCTTGTCGAAACGGTCGACGGTCTCGATCCGGGGAGCGAAGCGTTTTTGTACGGCAATCGCCTCGGCGGCCGTTTGGGGCAAGGGATTCTGGCCGTTACACACCCAGAAGTTCCGGCCGCACCACCCAGTTGAGCGACCACGTGCCGTCGTCGCCACGTTCCAGACAGGCGACCGTTCCGGGGGTGAAGGCGATTTTGGCGGCTTCCTCGTTGCCGGTCAGCAGGCGCGATGCCATGCGGCCCAAAAAGGGCAAGTGGCCGACAACCATGAAATCCTCGTTCAGCGCGTCTGCGACTGTGGCCAACTGGTCAGTATTGTCGTTGGGTGCCAGGCCGCTTTCCGCCTGTTCGACCTCGCGGCCCGGCCCGATAACCTCGGCCATCGCCAGCGCGGTCGCCAGAGCGCGCGCCTTGCCCGAATGAATGACGCGGACCAGCTTGACCCGGCTGCGCGCCAAAAACACGGCCAGCCGTCCCACATCCTTCAGCCCTTTTTCACTGAGCGGACGTTCGGCGTTTTCCTCCGCCGGTAAGGCTTCTCCGTGTTGCATGAGATAAAGTTTCATTTCTCGCCTCTATTCTTCTCGGCACAGAGGGACAGACCAACGGTAGGGAGTGTCGAATTCGATTGATCGATTGTCAATGGCGCGAAAAAGGCTCCGCAACGGGCGGAGCCTTTTCCGTAATTTCCCGGACGGGAGGTATTCGTTATTTCGCCTTTTTCGCCTTTCGGGCGTCGGCGATGTCTTTATAGATGGCGTAGAACGAGTACGCCGCTGCAGCGATAAGCCAGATCACGGTGATCCAGTGATTTATGATAAAGCCGGTTTCCGAAAGCATGGCTTGACCTTTCTTTTATGTTCGCCCCGCGCAGGGGCGAAGGAAAATTCCAACAGGCGTCGACCTCAGTCGTCGGCAGCACCGGCAACGGCGACCACTTCGGCCCCGTCCAGCTTAAACCCGGATTCCTTCATTTCCTTGAAGTCGAAGGGCTGCGGCTTGATCAGGGTCCACGGAATGGCAATCACGGCCGACACGCCCATGACGATGACGTTGCTGTAAACGACGCCCCACAACAGGTCCATGTCGGTCGACATCCAATACCCGATGCCGCAGGCCGACCCGACGATGGTGCCCCAGAACACCGCGTCGCGGTTGGTCTTGCGCCAGAAGGCGGCCATGATCAGCGGAATAACGGCCGACGAGAAGGCAATGCCCATGGCCTTGTACATACCCGCGAAGCCGAAACCGATGGCCCGCCAGTAAATAACGACGGCAACCACCAGACCGGCGCAAACGAACAGGCTGATGCGGCTGAGCAGCAATATCTGCTTGTCGGTGGCGTCAGGCTTTAAGTAGCCCTTGACGAAATCGTTCACGAACACGGTCACCACGGCCAGGATTTCACCGGCGCCGGTGCTGACCGTCGCGCCGCCCACTGCAATCACGAAGCAGGCAAGACCTGCGTAACCGAGCGTTACGAAGACCATGGTCGGCCCCACGGCGGCGGCCTCCGAAAACGTGATGGAAGCGTCGCCGACGGTGTAGGTTTCGCCGACCGTCAGGCCCATGGCCAGCGCGCCGACGCCAAGCGCGGTCGCGGTGGCCAGCGGGATCGGCCACCAGCAGAAGGCGGCGGTGAAGAACGACTTGAACACCGTCTCCGGATTATTAGACGCGATCACACGGCCCCAGTAGGTCTGGTTGCAAAGCACTGCGCCCAGATTGCCGATGACGTTGACGATGAGGAAGCCGAGACCAGCTGTGTTCAGCCAGTTAAGGCTGTCGTACTGGCTGGCGCGGCCTGCTTCATCGAGAGCCGGCTGAAGGTTCGGCTTGTTCTCGACGACATTGACGAGACCCTCGTACATGGCCATCGGGCCGACGGATACGAAAATGCCGACAGCGACGATAATCAGGCAGACGTACATGATCACCGTCATGATGGTATCGGCAAAGATGTTGGCCCAAAGACCGGCGATGGATGAGTAGGAAACGAAAATCAGCACCATGGTCACCGCAATCGCCCAGAACGGCGCGCCGGTGAAGGCAACGCCCATCACCGCGCCGCCGGTGACGATCATCAGGGTCACCCAGAAACTGACGATGACCGCGATGGTCGAATGCAGGAGATGGTTCTTGCGGTCCAGACGGAAGCGCATGAACTCGGGGTAGGAGCGGACGTTCGGCATGACGTTCTTAATCTGGCGGCCCAGATACGCCATGATCGGCAACGGGATCACCGCGCCGAAGGCATACCACCAGGGGCCGATATAGCCGTACTGATAGCCCGTCCACGAGCTGATCATCAGGGTCGCCGCCCAGATCCAGGTGGCGACGATGGATGCGTTGATCATGCCATGGCCGATGTCGCGGCCGCCGGTCAGGTACGAGTCCGCGGTCGCCCCGCGCTTACGCCCGATCAGCCACACCGCCAGAATATAGAAACCACCCTGAGCGGCTAAAATCGCGAACATGGTCCATTGCGGCAAAGGTGCTGTGTGTTCCACGGCCCGCTTCCTTCCTCTAATTGAATACATAATTAAGAGTGCTTATTGCCACAAAGCATAGGGGGAGCAGGCAGCGTTTGGAAGAGTATTTAATTCCGCAATGCGAAATTATATCATCCGTACCGGTCTCCAGGATATCTATATCCAGCGGCGGACGCGTTTTGTGTAGTTTTGGAAGGCCTCGCCGAACATTTCTTCGAGTGTCGCTTCCTCGGTCCCGATGTAACGCTGGTCCAGAATTAGGGGAAACACGACAACGACGAATATCGGTATGGCGCTTCCCAGCAATATTCCCAGCCCCAAAACGGCGAGCACCATGCCCAGATACATGGGGTGGCGGGAATACTTGTACGGCCCGGCGGTGACCAGGGTGGTTATGTCGGAAATGGAGCGATCGGTCGTGCGGTAGTGCTTGAACATCCTGTCGGCCCAGGTGTTGACCCCCAGTCCCGAAGTCGTCTGGTGGATTTCAAGAGCCCCGATGGCCCACATGTTGAGGAGAAGACCAGCTGCCGCCGGAACGGCGCCAAACCAATTCCAGGGATTTTCGAGGATCTGAATACCCGGTTCGAACAGGTGCAGCGCCAACATAGAGGCGACCGCCGCAGCGAAGACCTGTTGTGCCTGGAGTTTCTTCGGTTCGAACAGACGTCTGATCGAGTTGTTATCGTTTTCCACTATTCCTACTTCCTGGCCGGTTCCCAATTTGGCGCGATCCTACCATGAAACGGCGAGGGAAAAAGCGGGAAGCACAAGGTATTCAACCGATTTCGGATTCGGGCCGTTTGCGCCCGGTCACCATGGACCAGATCAGGTTCTCCCGATGGGCGAAGCTGGAAACCAGAACTCCGGCGAAATGGAAGAAAGCCAGAAAAAGCGTGAAATGAGCGAAGAAATCGTGGGCTTCCTCGAAGACGCTATCCTCGTCACCGTCTTTGTGGCCGCGGCGACGGTCGTCATCATCGGCAAGCGCGGTGGATACCAGAAAACCCGACGAAGGGACGGCCGTCACTGTTCCGAAAACCGGGGCGAGGGGGCCTGCGTTTTCCTCGACGGCCAACGTCGCCAGTCCGGTAAAAACGGTCGCCGAAAGACAGAAAAGCATAACCACGATCATCGCCCCGCCCGCCGGATTGTGTCCGACATACCGTGGCGCCCGCCCGCGCAACACGTCGCGCAGATAGGTGAGTACCGTCCGTGGAGAATAGATGAAATTCGAGAAACGCGCGTATTGCGGCCCGGCGAAACCCCAGATGAGGCGGGCCACGATCAGGATGCCGATCACATATCCGGCCCGAACGTGAACGAACAGAGGTTCGCCTTCGGTTGCCATGGCGGCAATAAAGGCAGCCAACAAGACCCAGTGAAATATGCGGACAAAGCGGTCCCAGACCGGCACGGTGTTTTTATCCGACATTGGATTGCCCCCCAGTGTGGTTTTCCGTGCCGAGTATAGTCGAACCTTGTGCAATTTGAATGTGAAGCGGATTACACAACGAAAAAAACCACAAAAAACGCGGAGCCGAGGCCCCGCGTTTTGTAGAAATCCATTGATTGCCAGGATTGCTAGGCGCCGGCAGCCTCGACAAGGGCCTCGGCAATTTTGATCTCGGCTTCGGCGGCGGCGGTTTCTTCTTCTTCGGCTTCCGCCAATGCGTCCTGGGCTTTTTCCAGGCGCGCCGACGCGGATGCTGCGTCTATGTCCTCGAGGGCCACCGCTTCTTCGGCCAGCACGGTGAAACCTTCGTCGTTCACTTCGGCAAAGCCGCCGCCGACAAAAATCCGCGACGAAACGATTTCGCCTTCATAAATATCGACGACGCCGGGACGCAGGGTGGACAGCAGCGGCGCATGGCCCGGCAAAACGCCGAAATTGCCGTCACCGCCAGGAGCCACGACCATGTCCGCCTCGATCGACGTCATGATCTTTTCCGGCGTCACCAGTTCGAAGGCGACCTTATCGGCCATGTTTCGTCCCCTTCAGTCTTGCTCTCACGCCGCTTCGGCGGCCAGACGCTTGCCCTTTTCGACGGCGTCTTCGATGGTGCCGACCATATAGAAGGCGGCTTCCGGAAGGTGGTCGTACTCGCCATCAAGAATGCCCTTGAAGCCCTTGACCGTATCTTCCAGCGATACGAACACGCCGGGGAAGCCGGTAAACACCTCGGCCACATGGAAAGGCTGGCTGAGGAAGCGCTGGATCTTGCGCGCGCGCGCCACGATCAGCTTGTCTTCTTCGGACAGTTCGTCCATGCCCAGAATGGCGATGATGTCTTGCAGGGATTTGTACGTCTGCAGGACACGCTGCACTTCACGGGCCGTATCGTAGTGTTCCTGGCCGACGACGCGCGGATCAAGCACGCGCGAGGTCGAATCCAGCGGATCGACCGCCGGGTAAATGCCCAACTCGGCAATCTGGCGGCTCAGAACGGTGGTGGCGTCCAGATGCGCAAACGAGGTCGCAGGCGCGGGATCGGTCAAGTCATCGGCGGGCACGTAAATAGCCTGCACGGATGTCACCGAACCCTTGTTGGTCGACGTGATGCGTTCCTGCAGGGTGCCCATGTCGGTGGCCAACGTCGGCTGATAGCCCACCGCCGAAGGAATACGGCCCAGCAGTGCCGACACTTCGGAACCGGCCTGGGTGAAACGGAAAATGTTATCAACGAAGAACAACACGTCCTGGCCTTCCTCGTCGCGGAAGTATTCAGCCAGAGTCAGGCCCGAAAGGCCGACCCGCTGGCGGGCCCCCGGAGGCTCGTTCATCTGGCCGTAAACCAGCGCGCATTTGGAATTGTCGCCGTTGATGTCGATAACGCCGGACTCGATCATTTCGTGATAAAGGTCGTTGCCCTCGCGGGTGCGTTCGCCAACCCCGGCAAACACCGAATAGCCGCCGTGACCCTTGGCGATGTTGTTGATCAATTCCATGATGACGACGGTCTTGCCGACGCCCGCGCCGCCGAACAGGCCAACCTTGCCACCCTTGGGATAGGGCTCGATCAAATCGATGACCTTGATGCCGGTGGCCAGAATTTCGGTTTCGGTGGATTGTTCCACGTACAGCGGAGCCGCGCGATGAATGGGTGATCGTTTCTTTGTCTTGACCTCGCCGCGTTCATCCACCGCTTCGCCGATCACGTTAATGATCCGGCCCAGGGTTTCGGGGCCGACGGGAACCGTAATTGGGCTTCCGGTATCGACGGCTTCGGCGCCGCGAACGAGACCGTCCGTGGTATCCATGGCTACGGCTCGCACCACGTTTTCACCAAGGTGCTGGGCAACTTCGAGAACCAGCTTCTGTCCGTGATTGTCTACATGCAGTGCGTTGAGAATGGCTGGAAGGTCGCCTTCCTCAAATTGCACGTCGACCACGGCGCCCATAATTTGGGAAACGGCCCCGACGTTATTTTTCTTCATAGCTCGGACTCCTCGTCGAACGAATTCGGCATCACCTGTGCGCCCGTCAAAGCGCTTCGGCTCCGGAAATAATCTCAATCAACTCGCTGGTAATGACGGCCTGACGCGTGCGGTTGTAAGTCAGGGTCAGACCATCGATCATCTCGCCCGCGTTGCGGGTTGCGTTATCCATGGCGGTCATCCGCGCACCCTGTTCGGAAGCGTAGCTCTCGGTCAGAGCGTGATGGACCTGTACGGAAAGGTTGCGTGGAAGCAGGGCTTCCAGAATTTCGTTTTCGTCGGGTTCCAGAATGTACATGGCCTGGGCTTCGCCACTGGCAGTGGTTTCCCCGGTCTCGGTCGCCACCGGGAACGGAATGATCTGCTGCGGGGTGACGATCTGGGTCATGGCAGACTGGAAGTGGTTGAAAACAATGGTGCAAACGTCAAATTCGCCAGCCTCGAACATGGCCGCGATGCGCGCCGCGATTTCGCGCGCGTCGGCGAACGAAACCACGTTGCGGGTCATGCCCTCGACGGTGTCGATGACGCTATCGCCGAACTGCGATTTCAGGGCGTCGCGGCCCTTCTTGCCGATGCACAGGATCTTGACCGTTTTACCGGCACCCTGCAGCTCGACCGCACGGTTGCGAACGGTACGCGAGATGCTGCCGTTAAAGCCGCCGCACAGGCCGCGATCGGCGGTTACGGCAACGAGCAAATGGGTTTCGTCCTTGCCCGAGCCCGCCAAAAGCGGCGGAACCGGCGCGCCTTCGGGCAGACTACCGGAAAAGCCACGCACCATGTCACCCATGCGATTTGCATAGGGCCGGGCGTCCTCGGCGGCGATCTGGGCGCGCCGCAACTTGGATGCCGCAACCATCTTCATGGCCGAGGTGATCTTCCGCGTCGACTCGACGCTGTTGATGCGGATCCTCAGGTCTTTGAGATTGGCCATGGCGTGTCAGATCCCCAGGTTTCGCCCAATCTTCACGAGAAGCTCTTGCAGAAGCCTTCGAGATAGGCTTCCAGTTTCTTCGACGTATCGTCGGTCAGGTCTTTTTCGGTGCGGATCGTTTCCAGAATATCGGCACCGTTGGCGCGAATATCCTCGAGCATGGCCGCTTCGAACCGGACAACGTCGGTAATTTCGATCTTGTCCAGAAAACCCTTCACGCCCGCGAAAAGCGCGACCACCTCTTCCTCGACCGGGAAGGGCTGGAACTGGCCTTGCTTCAACACCTCGGTCAGGCGTGCGCCGCGCGCAAGAAGTTGCTGGGTGGAGGCGTCGAGATCGGAGGCGAACTGCGAGAACGCTGCCATTTCGCGATACTGCGCCAATTCCAGCTTGATCGATCCGGCGACCTTTTTCATGGCCTTGTTCTGGGCCGACGAGCCGACGCGGCTAACCGAGATACCGACGTTCAACGCGGGGCGGATGCCCTTGTAGAACAGTTCGGTTTCCAGGAACATCTGACCGTCGGTAATGGAAATCACGTTGGTCGGAATGTAGGCCGAAACGTCACCGGCCTGGGTTTCGATCACCGGCAGCGAGGTCAGCGATCCGGCCCCTTCGGCGTCGCTCATTTTGGCGGCGCGTTCCAAAAGGCGTGAATGCAGATAGAAGACATCGCCCGGATAGGCTTCACGTCCCGGCGGTCGGCGCAGAAGAAGCGACATCTGACGATAGGCCACCGCCTGCTTGGAAAGATCGTCATAGAAGATGACCGCGTGCATGCCGTTGTCGCGGAAATATTCGCCCATGGTGCAGCCCGTATAGGGCGCCAGGAACTGCAGTGGCGCGGGTTCGGATGCCGTGGCGGCGACGACCACGGAATATTCCATGGAGCCGTATTCTTCCAGGATCTTGACGATCTGTGCCACGGTCGAACGCTTCTGGCCGACGGCGACGTAAATGCAATAGAGCTTTTCGCTCTCGTCCTTGGCTTCTTCGTTGATACGCTTTTGATTGATGATGGTGTCCAGGATAACGGCGGTCTTGCCGGTCTGGCGATCACCAATAATCAGTTCGCGCTGGCCGCGCCCGATGGGGATCAGGCTGTCGATGGCCTTGATGCCCGTTTGCACCGGCTCGTGCACCGATTTGCGCCCGATGATGCCGGGGGCCTTGACCTCGACCTTGCGGCGTTCCGTGGTTTCCAGCGGACCCTTGCCGTCGATGGGTTCGCCCAGGGCGTCAATGACGCGGCCCAGGACGCCCTTGCCGACCGGTGTATCAACGATGGTGCCGGTCCGTTTAACCAGATCACCTTCCTTGATGGTCCTGTCGTCGCCGAAGATGACGACGCCGACGTTGTCGCTTTCCAGGTTGAGCGCCATGCCCTTGATGCCGCCGGGAAATTCAACCATTTCGCCGGCTTGAACCTGATCCAGACCGTAGACGCGGGCGATGCCGTCGCCGACCGCCAAAACGCGGCCAACCTCGGCGACTTCAGCCTCGGTATCGAAATTGGCGATCTGTTCCTTCAGAATTGCGGAAATTTCTGCGGGACGGATATCCATTACGCAATTCCCCTCATGGCAAGGCGTAGCTGTTGGAGTTTGGTGCTAAGCGAACTGTCAAACATACGTGAACCGACCTTCACAACCAGCCCGCCAAGCAGGCCGCTGTCGATCTTGGCTTGAATGGAGACATCGCCGCCCACCGCTTTCTTCAGGGCTTCGCGCACGTCGGCAAGCTGGGCTTCCGAAAGTTCGTGCGCAGATACCACCTCGGCGGTGGTTTCACCGCGGCTGGCGGCAATCAGATCAAGGAAAGCGCGGATGATATCGGGCAGGGCAAACAGGCGGCGGTTACGCGCCAGAACGCCCAGGAAGCGCCGGGTCGTATCGTTGAGCCCCAGTTTTTCCGCCAGCGCGGCGACCGCGCGGCCCTGATCGTCCCGCGAAATGACAGGCGAGCGGATCAGTCGGCGGAAATCGTCACTTTCCGCGACAAGAATTTGGATGTTTTCGAGGTTTCCGGCAACTTCATCAAGAAGCTTTGCCGGTTCGGCCAATTCGAAGAGTGCGGCCGCATATCGCTCGGCCAGCCCCCCGGTGCTTGAACTTTCAGTAGCCACTAACCAATTCCCCGGCTCGTTTCCCTGTTATTTTGCTTCGGTGAACGTGCCGCCGCCCGAGAAAGCCACCGTCGTCAAAATACGACCGGTGTCAAAGGCGACCCGATTGATCTAGCATACCCTCCATATGGGCGCAAGACGACTGGGAAATTTCGTTAAGTCCCGAATATTAAAGAAAACCATAGGGATCGACGTCAATGACGACGCGGCTTGTTCCGGCGATTTTCACACGCCCCAGCCACTGGCGCACATAACCCTGAATATTGACCTCCCGACCGGTCGTGACCAGGAAACGCCGCCGATGACGACCGCGCAGAAGGGCCAACGGCGCGGGCGCCGGTCCCAGGACCCGAATTTGCTCGTTGGTTGGCGTGGCGCGGGAAAGATCACGGGCCAGAGCGTCGGCGCGGGCTTCATCACGATCCGACACGATCAGCGCCACCAGCCGCCCGAAAGGTGGCATTCCGGCGGCGCGGCGCGATTGCGATTCGGCGGCGTAAAAACCATCCCGTTCGCCCGCCGCGATCGCTCCGATCACCGGATGCTCGGGAACGTAGGTTTGCACCACCACGCGGCCCGGCTCGATGCCGCGTCCGGCGCGGCCCGCCACCTGGTAAAGAAGCTGGTAGGTGCGTTCGGCGGCGCGCAGATCGCCCCCCGAAAGCCCCAGATCGGCATCGACTACGCCAACCAGGGTCAAAAGCGGAAAGTGATAGCCCTTGGCCAGAATCTGGGTGCCCAGGATGATATCAACGTCATGATCCTCGATGCGCTGCACCAGCTGGGCGGCGGCTTCGGGGCCGGTCAGCGTGTCGCTGGCGGCGATGGCGCGCCGGGCGTCCGGGAACAGGGTTTGCACTTCCTCGTCCAGTCGCTCGACACCGGGGCCGCAGGCGACGAAGCTGTCTTCCTTGTCGCACGACGGGCAATGATCGGGCGCAGCCGTATTGAAACCGCAGTGGTGGCATTGCAGGCGTGCGCTTTGGGAGGCTGAGAAGCGATGCTCGACCAGCCACGCCGTGCAGCGCGGGCATTGCATGCGATGCCCGCAGGTGCGGCACAGTGTCAGCGGCGCATATCCCCGGCGATTGAGAAACAACATCGCCTGACCGCCCGCCGCCAGGGTTTCGCCTAAAGCTGTTTGCAGATCGTTCGATATCCAGCGGTTGGCGGGCAATCCTTGCGCTCGCATGTCAACCAGCGAGACTTCGGGCATGGCTGCCCCGGCGTGGCGAAGGGGCAGATGCACGCCCGCATAACGTCCCGCTTCGACATTGTTCAGCGTTTCAAGCGACGGCGTTGCCGAAACCGGAATGACCGGAATGCCGCCCAGACGGGCGCGCACGATCGCCATGTCCCGCGCGTTATAAACGACCCCTTCTTCCTGCTTGAAGGCTCCGTCGTGTTCCTCGTCAATGACGATCAGGCCGAGCTCCGCATAGGGCAGGAACAAGGCCGAACGCGCGCCGACGACCACACGGGCCTCGCCGCTGGCCACAGCCCGCCACGTGGCGCGCCGACGGCCCGGCGAAAGGTCGGAATGCCATTCGGC
>JABGRG010000231.1 GCA_018648445.1 Rhodospirillales bacterium
ATTTGTGAACGCGAACTGGATATCGGCAAATTCATCCCACAGGAATACTGGAGCATCGCGGCAGACTTCGAGACTGCAGGCGGGGCGACACTGCCCGCCCGCTTGGTTCAGCTGCGCGGTGAAAAGCTCGACAAGTTTTCGCTAAAGAATGAGGCCGACGCGCAAGCAGCGCTCGCGCTCATTCAGGCATCACCCGGTTTTTCGGTCGCGGATGTTGCCGCCAAGGAAACGGCCCGGCACCCCCCGGCGCCTTTCACGACCTCAACGCTACAGCAAGAAGCGTCGCGCAAACTTCGCTTTGCCGCGCGGCGGACAATGCAAGTGGCACAGCGCCTCTACGAAGGAATCAACCTGGGCGGCGAGGTGACGGGTCTTATCACCTACATGCGGACCGACGGCGTTTACATTGCGAACGAGGCCGTTGAAGGCTGTCGCCAGGTGATTACGAGCGAATACGGCCCGCAATATGTTCCCGAGAGCCCGCGCGCCTATAAGTCGAAGGCCAAGAACGCTCAGGAGGCTCACGAAGCGATCCGTCCAACAGATCTCAGCCGCCTCCCCAAGGACATGAAGCAACATCTGTCGCCCGAGCAAGCGCAGCTCTATGAGTTGGTCTGGAAGCGCACGGTTGCCAGCCAAATGGCTAGCGCCCGGTTGGAAAACGCCAGCATCGATATTGCTGCTAACGACAACAACAGTCGCTTTCGTGCCACCGGCCAGATCATCTTGTTCGATGGGTTCCTCAAGCTTTACCAAGAGGGCCGCGACGACGTCTCCAGCGACGACGACAGCGATGACGCGCGCGCGTTGCCGAAAGTCGCAGTAAAAGACCCGCTCGATCATGGGGCGGTGAAACCGGCACAGCACTTCACCGACCCGCCGCCGCGGTATACCGAAGCGACGTTGGTAAAGCGGCTGGAAGAGCTTGGGATCGGACGCCCATCGACCTACGCGTCAATTCTATCGGTCTTGCAAGATCGCAACTATGTACGGCTTGAAAAATCCCGATTCTTTGCCGATGACCGGGGTCAGCTCGTAACGGCCTTCCTCGTTAGTTTCTTCGAACGTTACGTCCAGTACGACTTCACCGCGGACCTTGAAAACCAACTCGACGAGATCTCCGCCGGTCACATCAATTGGAAGAAAGTTCTCGAAGCCTTCTGGGGCGACTTCACGATTGCCGTCGATGGAACCAAAGAGCTTCGGATCCGAGAAGTGCTGGATTCGCTCAACGAAATTTTGGCTGATCACGTTTTTCATCCGCCCGAGGATGGTGGTGATCCGCGCAAGTGTCGGGCATGCGAAGAGGGCAGCCTTAGCATCAAGGTTGGCAAGTTCGGCGCCTTCGTCGGCTGCTCAAATTATCCGGAGTGTAAATTCACCCGTGCCCTTGGCGAATCTGGCGATGACAGCAATGGGGCGGTCGGACCGCGTGAGCTCGGGTTGGACCCGACAACCGCGGAACCCGTTACCGTGCGCAAAGGCCCCTACGGCTTTTACATTCAGCGCGGCGAAGCAGAGGGCGTCACCAAGCCTAAGCGGGTCGCCATTCCGAAAGGCTCAGATCCGCACGAAATCGAACTTGAGGCTGCGGCGCGTTTTTTGTCGCTGCCGCGTGAAATTGGCAAACACCCGGAAACGGACAAGAAAATCAGCGCCGGCATTGGGCGTTTCGGGCCGTTCATTCGGCACGACGGCGAATACCGGTCACTCGGCGAAGACGAGGACGTTCTAACGGTCGGCATCAACCGCGCTGTCGCTCTTCTTGCTGAACCAAAGCAACGGCGGGGGCCGAAGGTTCTCAAGGCGTTGGGCGAGCATCCAGACGATTCCAAGGCGGTTGCCGTTCTCGATGGCCGCTACGGTCCATACGTCAATCACGGCAAAACCAACGCGACGCTGCCGGGTGGCACCGAGCCTGATGAGGTGACGCTCGACGTCGCACTCGCCCTTCTTGCGGAACGCGAGAAGAAAGCAGGGACCGCAAAGAAGACCAAAAAGGCGACAAAACCAAAG
>JABGRG010000112.1 GCA_018648445.1 Rhodospirillales bacterium
GATGCCGTATGCCCCGATCAAATAAGACGGTAGTCATGAATAATGTGGGCTAGGACATTTAGATCGGCGGTCGCACTATCGCGGATGCTTGCCACCATCTGCTCGGAATTGACCTTCTTCTTGATGTAGCGCCGAGTGCGCTCGGACCCGGACTCCGGGGCATAGGTCATGGCAATTTGCCCGGAACGCTTCAGAAGTTGGGCGACTTCCGAGTCGATCGCTTCAGAGCGCGTGCCCGTAGGCAGTTGCCATGTAATATCGAGTTTACGTTCGATGATCTCATTGCAGACACTGACGATCCAGTCCTTCTTGATAATCGCCGTCAGATCTTGGAAAGGGAAATTCCGGGCACCAAAAGTTTTCATATAGTGCTCGATCTCATCAACGACCAATTTGGGATCGCGGGCCGTCCATCGCGTGGTCCACATATTTGGCGACGAGCAAAAGGTGCACTGGTAGGGACATCCTCGGGACGCCAACAGCGGGAGCGTTATGTCGGGCACTTCCATGCCCCCGACGAAGCCGTGTTTACTGTAGGTTTCGACTTCAAACATGTGCCAGGCTGGCCACGGGATATTGTCCAGATCGGTTCTGCGGGGGCGTCGTTTGTTGGCAATGATGGAATTGCCATCCCGAATGACGATACCGTCGATTTCATCGAAGGAGGTTCCGTTTTCGATCGCCCGCACCAACTCAACCAAAGTTTCCTCCCCCTCGCCAAGAACAAGGAAATCGGCCTTCGATGTTGCCATGGAGAATTCCGGCATTGAGGTGATGTGCTCACCACCACATATGATGGGAAGGTCTGGACGCTCTTCTCGGATAAGGTCGATAAGGCGAGCAGCTGCGGGCCACTCATGGGTAAATGTGATACCAACCCCCACCAACGTAGCATCGGAAGGGATAAGGGACGGGATTTCTTCCAACGGAAGGCCGACAAGGTACCCCTTGTGATAGCGGCTTATCGTGGTCGGGGCCAATGCCAGCGAGTCGAGAACGGAATAGGCGATGCCCTCGGCTTCCAGACTGCCGGCCAAATAAGCCAGACCCAACGGCATTGCCAGCGATGCCGAGGACAGACGAAACGCCTCAACCCCCGGTGGTCTCAACAAACAGACACTCTGCTTCGATTTTATCATTTTTCGATTTTCTGTCTGACGATAGGCTCGATATCTCGCAGCCCTTTAGTTAAGCTACCGAGTGCAGGTACTCGATTCAATGGCGCTTTTTTACCTTTCGGGCAAGATACCAGTCCATACCACCGTTGGCGTATGATTTCTGCCGGGTTCGTGATATGCAAGCGGTGAACACGAAGGGGGCATCTAAGGTGCTGCTGCGAATATTTGGCGAGCCTGTTGTGGCCGTTTGCAATAATGTGAGATTGAGCAATGCGGCTTAGATACGTTCTGGCTTTTTTGCTTCCCATTCTGATTTTTTTTATTCTCGATCAGTCTCTGGGGCGGGAATATTACAGCTTTCCCAATGACAACACTTCCGGTCAATTCGGATTGGCCCAGAACCTGTTTCATGGCCAGTTCGACATTGGTTACAACCACCCGGCCTTTTTCCTTATCCTACTGCAAAGCTTGGTGGCCCTGCCGGTTCTGGGCAACGAGACTCTCGATGCTTTCTACTGGATGGGTATCGGCCTGAACATCGGGTTTGCTATCATCGCCTCCCTGTTGGTCGCACTTTTCTCCAACATCCTGCGCCTGCCGCTCTACATCCCGGTGATGCTCTCTTTGACCGCCATAAGTATGCCGACCGTTGCTGCCCTTGCGCCCCAAATCGCCATCTACTCTCCTTTGGGCATCCTTTCGCCGGCCCTGGCTCTGGGTCTTTACGTCATTGTTACATCCGCCACGAATAGGCAGTGGGTAAATGCGGTTGTGCTGGCGCTGTTCGGTTTTTTTCTGGCCAATCTGTTTCTCGTTATTCCCATGATTATCGGTGCCGCAGCGGGGTTTGTGTGGTTAGCCTACAGGGAAGGTTTGGACCCGTTTCTTTCGCGCCTTTCCCCGGCACCCGAGACCCGCTCCTGGCCGAAAATCGGTGGATTACTGGCAATCCTGATCATCCTGAGCTGGAACGTGCTGGATATCATACGCCATGCCACCGGATTGATGGTTAGAGAAAGCCTGACGTGGCTGGCGACGGTGATGGCGGCCCTTATCGTTCTTTATCTTATTCTCAGAATAACCGTCGTCTGGCGGGCCTGGTGGGCGTTGTTGGCACCCACGGCAATCAGCTGGATAATCTCGTGCAATTTCTTCGTCCTTTACTGGGGCCGGACGGCCTTTGGGAAAATGAGAAATAAGGGCGGGTCGGACACCGACCCGGGCAGGTCATTTTCAGAGATTACGGAGACATCTGATTATTGGGGTTTCCTGACGGCCTGGTCATGGCATTGGCTGCCCATTGTCTGCATTATTTTTTCGGTATTGATCCTGGCCGAAAACCTGAAACGAAAGAAGGACACCACGCAAGCGGTGTTTGCTGTAATTTTCGTGGTGCTCTCCCTGTTTCTGACTTTCGTCATCGTCGCCGGCATCATCTTCCATGCGCCTTCGGACTCACCTACGGCTTACGGGATGATGTCGCGCTTTATCACCATGAGCGTGATCGTCGTCGCTTTCGTCATTGTGATGATTGAACATTCGCCGAGCAAATTCCTCAGGTTTGGCGGTTTGGCCACGGTCTTGATGATTGTTGGCCTTGCCTTTGGCGATTATGTTTCCGCGGCCAGAACGGTCATGCCCATATTTAATGAATTGGAAAATGAACTGCAGCGGGCCGTCGATACACATCTGGTCAAGGATCCAAGAAACAACGTCATTTGCCTGCGTAGCGAACAGCCGAGGCCGTGCGCCACCCTATACGGCTTCAATAATTACCGATTGGAAAAAAGCAAAGCGGCCTTTCAAAAACTGTCCCTGAGAGATGGACGGATTAGTTACGCGAAAAACTTTGCGAAGGCCTGTCCAGACCTGCTTCTTTGCGACTCGTCCACACTGTTTATCGGTAGCCCACCCAACAACATCCCGGACAATAAAAAGATACGGCCTGTTGTCCATGAGCCTTTGGCTTCAAACATTGCAGCCTTCAAACTGGCACCGAGATAGCCGAAGATAATGTCTGACCACATCGGATCGCCCACATATGAACGATACACAGGATTTTCAAAATTTCAGTGAAGTGTTGGAGCTTTTTGCCGATGGCGCGACTTGGAAGACATATTTCGGTCGCCACATTAAACCGTATGTCGGCGGCCACGTTCTGGAGGTCGGGGCGGGCGTCGCAGGAACTACGGCGTATGTCCGTCCTGAAAACAACATTACATCATGGACCTGCCTGGAACCCGATGGCGATATGGCGAGAATGATTGAGGACAAGAAGGTTTCTGGCGAGTTGCAAAAAGACATAGGCGTATTGATTTGCGATATTAATGGCCTTGAGAGCGACGATCGGTATGATTCAATTCTTTATATCGATGTTCTTGAACACATTGATGATGATCGCGGCGAAATCCAAATTGCCATGCAACATCTGGCCCCCGGCGGTCGCATAATTATCGTCTCGCCAGCCCACAACTGGCTGTATACACCCTTTGACAAGGCCGTTGGGCACTTTCGCCGCTACAACAAGCAAAGTCTGCGCCGGGCCATTCCCGAAGGCCTGAAAGAAGAAAGAGTCTTTTATCTTGATAGCGTTGGCTTGTTAGCCTCGCTGGCCAACCGACTTTTTCTTAAACAATCGATGCCGACCAAGGGACAGCTTAATATCTGGGACAATTTCCTTGTCCCCATGTCCAAAATCGCCGATCCGCTCCTGGGTTATTTCATAGGCAAACAAATTGTCGGCATCTGGCATATCCGTGATTAATTTCTGACGTCTGGAGCCATATCTCGGACTAACGGTAAAAACGTAGTAGGAGCAGGGCCAGCGTGTTTCTAAATATGGTAGCCAAGCGGCTTTTTATTGAGTACGCCCATTTGGACTCGCCTTTCTGCCGATCAAGGAACACAACATCTATACTGACAATTTCCATACCCCGCCGCAGTGCGTGGTAATAGGCGTACATATCCAGCTCGTAGCCACGCGGAGGGCTCTGCCACAGAGCAAAAAATGATCGGTGGAACAATTTTGGCTGAGCACTTATCTCAACCATCTTATAGCCCAAGACCACTCGCGCCAGGATGGTCTGAATTCGGGTGAGGATGGAAGCACTGCCGCGGTCATTGATGCGATACCCTTTGCCGAAAGTCATTTCCGGGTCGTCGCATGCCCCGACCGCATCATATAATCTGAAAACATCCTCAGGCGGACACTGAAGGTCTGCATGGGACCAGGATAGAAATGTTCCGGAGGCAGCCTTAAGCCCCTGAACCAAACCGTATCCATACCCCTTATTTTCGGGAACCCGTACAAGCAAAACCGGAACTGATGAAATTTCGGCTTTGAGTTTTTCCATGAGTTCCCACGTGCCATCGCTCGACCCGTTATCAACGAGAACAAGCTCGCAATTCTTTCTGTCCCTGAGGCAACGGAAATATCCATCCGTCAGCGCTTCAAGGCTGGCGGCCTCATTATAGCAAGGCAGGACGATAGAAAGATCCGCACCCATTGGCGTCACCTGACCCCTGGGAATTTATCGAAATGGTTTAACCAGAAGCCAAATTCCAAATATTCCTCCGGTGTGCCTATGTGGACATACTGATCGACGAGAAAATGCAACACCTTGCGCTCTTGCCGTATGAATTCCTTAAACGCATGGTCTGCGCATAGTTCGTTTTCATCGTCCGTTATATTATCTATCTCGCCAAAATACTTACCGTCCCGAACCCAGAAGAATCCTCCCAGGCCCAGGTCGTCTGGCGACGATTTGGATTTAATATGCACCGCCGTTACACGGTTGCCGGATACCGAAACGTGGGTGTGATGCTGGGCAAGCTTGGCCTGCATCAGGGATGGGCTGAAAGTGAAAATTACCGCATCAGGATCTTCAATTTCCAAGAATTTTGCAAAATTCTCTGCGTTGAAACATCCATAGGCATCACAAGAAGAAAGGAAAAATTTCTGTTCTCTGGATAATAGCGAGGAGGCCTCTCGTAATGTCGTGAGCTGGTCGGGCGTCTGCCGGGGCAAGGGAAGTGCGGGGGCAGGCAGACCGCGTTCCGATAACAGGTTGGTTACGGCCGGTGAAGTGATCAGATCGACGTCGCGCACTGGGAACTGATCTGCAACGTACGCATACATGGGTTGCCCACGGATTTCCAAAAACGGCTTGGGTATATCGCCGACACCTTTCATGCGACTGCCCGACCCGGCCATGCAGACAATATTTTTGCCCACGTTCCGGTCGTTTCTTTTCCTCAGATCCGTTTCGTGAATCTCTTTCCAGCGCAAGAAATCATCCAATTGCTCCGGCAGACCCCAGTGAATGAAAAAATCAACATCTTGCAGCCCAACATCCCCTCCATTCGCGATTAACTGATTAAAAGCGACAGAGGGGAAAAATTCGTTCGCTGTTCGGTCATCGCTATCGACAATATTCTTGATGGCGTCCGCCAGTTCGTGGCCTCGCCTAGCATAAAACGCACCAATAGAAAGCGGCTCTTCCATCCATTGATCGGTAAAAGACTGTTTCTCCCTGATCTCTGCCGCCTGATTGGCGTCGTCTTCACGGGGGCGGCAAAAAGCGGAAAAATTATTGTTTACCAGGTGGGGGTGGAATTTCCGGTGAGTGTAAATGACACCGTCTTGATCAAGATTGGTGGCAATTTCGTCGAAATCCCACGTCCAGAAAATATCGCAATAGGACACAAAAATAGACTGTTCCAAAGGGAGCGACCCCGCCGCAAGATGAAAGGAATACGCCGGTCCAAGTTTGTGGGGTTCAACAAAAACAAGATTGCAATTCAGGATGTTCTTGAAAAAATCAAGCTGTTCATCGCTGAAGGCGTTTTCAGCAATGATCAAATGCCGCGAAACGTGCTCGGGAAACGCATCGAGGGTGTGCTGGACCATCGGTTTGCCGAGGATTGGAATCAATGCTTTGGGGGTCGTGTACCCGGCATCCACGAACCGCTGCCCGACACCGGCCATCGGAACAACAATGTTAAAGTTATTGTTTTCTTCAATCGCCATGAGAGGATTGTTCCGTGGTTCGGGCGATGATCTCGTTGATGTGGCGAATCTTCATGCGAAGTTCATCGGTATCGTTTCCCCGAATAATCGACCATCCGGCAAACAACTGAGATCCGTTGATCAGACATTGAGACAGATTGTCAGATGTTAATCCGCCGTCGACTTCGATCAGCAGTGGGATTTTTTCCGACAGGGCAAAGTTACGCAGCGAAGCCATCCGACCAAACGTACCTGAGTCGAAAATTTGGCCCCCAAACCCGATAGGCACTCCCATAACGATCACCCAGTCGATTTTCAAATCCCTTATGGTATGGAACAGACTGGTCGACATCTCGCGGTTGGTTTCAATCAGCAAACCAGGTCTTACGCCAAGTTCGCGGATGGCATTTATGGAAGCCTCGAATTCGCGGCGGTTATTAAATGCGCTTTCGTGCACGGCGATGCCGTCGCATCCAGCTTTTGCGTAAGCTTCTATGAAGCTTGGCTCTCCGCCCTTAACCAGGTGTGGGTTCTTGACCATAAAATGCGCATGCAGCCGACTGTCGGGAAAGGCTGAACGAAGGTGTGTCACCTTGTCCAAGGCATTAATCCGCCTTGGGATCATTTTTCCATCGCCAACATCGACGTGGAAGTTATCGATGCCTTCGTCCCACAGGACTTGCGTGACTTCCTCGAATTCCGGCCCGAAAGGCACTTCGATCATGGAAGCCGAAAAGGCGTGCTTTACATTTGGCGAGGTCAGTTCCGCTGGATTGAACGTGGCTGTAACCGCTTGCGATTTGGTGAATTCATCCAGAATGCAATCAATTTGCTGATCAGGGAATTTGAACAGACAGTATTGGAAATAGTCCAAATCCCCTTTGGTCAAACGTGGGGTGCGGATCGTGTCCATCAATCTTCCACAATGATTTCCCAATTTTTCACGTATTTTTTCGCGCAAGGGACTGGCAAGTTGCGCAATGTCTTGACGGACCAGATGCAGGCCCCTTTTTGCTTCTGCGCCCGGATGATTTTCATGAATCCTGGCTTGTAATTCATTGGGCAAGTTGGCGATCAGGGTATTCAATAAATCGCCAGCGACATTTACTTTGTAGCAACCGTCGGTCGCGTCGCTCAGTACGCTGGCGTCCGTCGCAGTGGTCCCGTGGAGAACTGCTGAAACAAATCCATGGCGACAGGTTGCATCGACCCACGTTCGCGCGAGGTGGCTTTGAATTTCATCGCTGTCCTCGCCATGATGGGTCGTACCCAAATTGCCGATAAATAATTTGGGGCGTGCGTTGATGGCGCCAAATCCGGCGTCGCGCAGAATTTCTCCGCAAATTCTTGCTACCTGAACCATCTCGCTGTGATTGGGCAGCATGGGTTGACTGGCGTTTTTGAAGTAATTCAATTCACCAAAGCAGAATTCAAAATCCATGATCGGAGACATATCGTCGGGAAGCAGTCCGGCGGCAAAGTGCAAAACATCTTTAAAGGTTTTGTCCAGCGTTTCCGGAAGTTGGTTGTCGGCTTTGAAAAGTGCAGATCCATCCAGAACAAAATGGGTCACCAGTTCAGTCTCAACCGCCTCCTTGGTAAACCTTCCGGCCCGCCCGGTTGGCGTATCATTTCTAAAATCGATATGATCCAGACCAATGGCGAACAAAACCGTCAAATCGTCGTGTGCGAGAATGACATCGCGCACGGATCTCATGGCGGAATCGACAAATGTTTCGACGCCTTTTTCCGGTTTTAGATATCCCCAACTCTCGCTGTCCCTATCTAGCTCTTTTTGTCCAATGGCATTTAACGAGCACTGCAATACGACGGGGGTTCGGCGCAGTGCGGATTGTTCAAGATAAGCCCGGCCATCAAGGGAGTTTTCGTCTATATCGTAGACGTTTGCGCCAAGTACGGCGCTGGGTTCTTCTCGAATAGACAGCCACAAATAGATTTCCGCCAAAATGCTGGGGCTGATTTTGGATATGGTTTGAAGTGACACACGTTGGTCCGAGCCCTGCAGGTCCGACCATAGCGCCGAAACGTCAATTCTCAGATCCGGTTTTTTTTGTTGGATAAAGCGAAAGGCTCTTTTCCGAAGAAGCCGATTGTTACTGCGCAACATAAGGCGGAGTTCATCAATCACGGCCTTGTTGTTATGGCTTCCCTGCGAAAATGACGGGCAAAAGAGATAATTATCCAAACAAAGGAAGTTAGGGCAATTTTCACGAACAAACTCGTCAACAGCATTGCGGCCTTCATTCGCTTTGAAATCCAGTTTCTTTTCATCGCTTATTAAGGCCAATTTTTCATGCAGTTCGGGTCGCCATTTGGCAACAAACTCTTTGATGGTTTCACGTGAATGATCGTGCGTGTCAAAGATGGCGATCAGATAATTTCCAGCTTTGACACCGGACATGCCGCACCGTTCAGCCAGCCACAGGAAAAAATTAAGCTCTTCAAAAAGGGCAAAACGGTGAATCCATACCCCGCCTGTTGACAAAACACGCAAAAATGCGTCGCTGGCGGAAATATTTTCATCTTCACGCCCGGAAACAATCAAATTGTAATTTCTGCCATCTAGAAATGGCGGCAGCATCATATCGGTGGGCGTAAGGACGGAAAGAGGCTGGCTTACCAAATGTTGCCAATCACGGGCGATAACATCGAATTCCGGTTTAACTTCGAAAGCGCCAATATCACGCTTGAGGGAATAACTATGCAACCCGCCGGGCCAAACAATCGATATGCGAAATGAACCGTCCAAGATATCGGCAAGCAACCCAACTGCGATTTCATCGCCGTCATAAATCGACAGGCCCAGGCTGATCGGCAGATGCCTGAAATAGACGTTGTGAAAAGCATTCGTGTGGCCAACGGCCAGACGGAACGGCTTTTCGATCTTCCTGTTTGCCTCGGCGATCCAGCTATCTATTTGTGACGTCAGGCTTTCGCTCACATCCGTGACCGCAAAACGGAACCGTTGGCCGACTTCGATATCCCACTGAATCAGGGCTTCGAGTGTCAGGTTGACAGATTTTCTGAGGCCATCAGGAACGCGTAGCGATCGACCAAAAGCATGTTCGCAAATAGCTTCCACGCTGGCCAGGTTGTCTTCTTTTTGGCTCCTACGAGCATTGGGGCCAATCCATGACAAACTTTCCGTTGTCGGTAGCAGGCTTGGATCAAAATAGTTCGTATTTTCGATTACGAGATCGGCGTTCTGGAAAAACCGAACGAGATGGTGCGAAAAGGACGGCTCATCGATTTTATGAAAATAATCTTCCGCAGCCGTACCACTTCTGTAACCTTTTACCCGCGCGATCTTGCGATCAAGCAATTCGCCCTTTTCCGCCAGCATCAGGATATTGTAGTCGATCAACTGATCGAGCTCGGTTCTGAGCGTATAATGCCCCTCGACCAGAATGATTAGGCCGGCTTTCAGCGAGCACATGGTTTTGCCGATTTCGCGACCATCATCGTCACGAGAGTAAAGCCCCTCCAGCTTAACTTGTTCCGTTAATTCGCGGTTTTTCTGCAATCTTTCATTGAAAGCGCGAACCCCTGTTAAGAAGGATTGGGCTTTGGGCAAAAGCATGTGGAGTTCAGCTTCATGCACAAAGCTTTCGTCAGTTTTCTTCAAGTGCTCCAGATCACTTGTGCGTTCGTTGCGAGCCGCCAAAGTCCAGTCCAGCTGATAAACCCACGTGCTATGCCCCCTGGCTTCCAGCTCGCGCTTGAGTGACTGTGCAAATATTGTCTTACCGACGGCCGTGGGGCCGTCAATGCCAATAACCCTGATCTTGTGTTGGCTGATATTACCGATAGCCCCCAAAACCGGGTTTAGAATTTTATTGGCTAATTGGTTTTCCGGCTTCGGCTGATCCAATGGAAATACTCCGTGAGTGCGGCGATCCGGGGGTAACTATCTGATGTCATGCAAGAAGCTCCCACGCTTCGGGCATTTTGGTACATACGGCATCCATCTTGATACCTCGGTCCACCATCAATGCATTTATGTCCGTAATTTCATTAGCGCCGAACCGCCC
Organism: Rhodospirillales bacterium; assembly: GCA_018648445.1. Next base: position 10,179 of record JABGRG010000112.1, read on the forward strand.
CAAAAGCTCGGGAGAAACAAGGCATAACTTGAAGCCCGCTTCCTGCAGGTGCCGGGCATCGTCACCCGATAGGGGAAAGGTTGTGAAACAATCAACCCAGATCCAATCAATTTTTCCAGCGAGGGACATTGCGGTATCTATGGACTCATACTCCGAGACGCGCGCCGCGCAACGCCGCTCGCCGGCATCAATGGTGCGAATCAGGAACGGAAAAGACTGATCTAAAAAGAAGAAGTCTCGAATCTCATGCTCGTCCATCATCTCGACCAACCGGGTTTCAAGACCCTCTTCCTTTACATTGAGGATCAGCGTCTGATGACGATATCCTGAAAGCCAGTCTGCAAAGTTTTCACCCTCGGCAAACGGATTGTGGTGAACGATAAGCACGTCCCCCTGGCTGCGGATGTCAACTTCCACACCATATTTTTCGGGGGTGGCTTCCAGTTCAGCTTTGGTATTTTTTCTGTGTGCAATGATTATCATGCCGTCGGCCATCCACCTTCATTCAGTTACAGTCCTGCGAGATCTTCCGTGGCCGAAAAGAGTCACTTGCTGCCGTGTTGCTGCAAAATTGTTTCCAGGGCCTTGTTGGTATAACGAGCCTGTTGTTCCGTTTTTTCGTCACCATGCAGCTTACTATCCGCCGTCATTTTGTTCTCATCCGCCAGAACATAGTCACTGAAGTCATAGTCCTTATCGACTGACTGCAAGTGGATGTGCTCACGTTTCAAATCCGTGTTTTTCATCCCCATGTTCGTCCAAACATAGGCCCAGTAGTTGAAATGAACATCCAGTCCGGCATGTTTTTGCGACAGCCTGTAAGTCAGCATCCGGCCCTTAAGAATGGCCCAAAAGACGGTGGGTTTGGACAGGATATACCAGATTCGGGCCAGTAGCATACGCAGGTTTTCGGCATTGAATGCCTGTTTTTTCAGATAATCACTGATCGAGGCGTAGCCGCCGGAATCTGGCGGTTCTATGAAATTTCCATACTCCGCAATAATTCTCATGTGCTTTTCAAAGCGAGAGAACTGGTAGTTGGCGCTAAGGTAGGTTTTCATGAACGCAACGAAGCCGTGCGCCAGAAAATCGGAATCGAGCAGATATTTAATATTGGTTTCGATCCGCCGCTCGACACCGACATTTCCTTTGCGGACAGCGGCTTCATCTTCGCTCGTTTTGATTAAACGACCTGAGCGCTCCATACGCTTAAACAATGGCGTCCCCGCAAGGCCATAAAGGAAAGCCGGTTCGCCGCCCACAAGGCCGGTATCGACATAGAACTGAAGCGTGTCGTCAAAGACCGCTTCCGTATCTGAATCAAAGCCGAATATAAATCCCGGAATGATAAGAAACCCGTATGAATGAATCGTCTTTACAGCTTCTTCCATCTTGACAGCGGTGTTCTGTACCTTCGCCGTCTCAAGCAACGAATTGCTATTTACCGACTCGACCCCAATATTGAAAATTGAGAACCCGGCATGACGCATTTTGGTCATTAGTTCGTCGTTCTTGTAGAGATTTATCGTTAGCCAGGTAAAGATCGAAATACTTGAACCGGTCCGCTCTTTCCATTCGATAATGGCATCAACACAATTGCGGGCCCATTTGATGTCGCCAATAAAATTATCGCACACGAACTGGACCTGCGTAATTCCTGATTTGGCATATTGATCCAGTTCCTGAACGATGACCGCCGGGTCCTTGTTGTTGGAACGATTGTTGCCGGGCAATACGCGAACATCGCAAAATTCACAAAGGAATGGACACCCCCGCGATACCTCGACCATCGCGCCGTAGTACTTTTTTACCGTTGGCCGCAACAAATCAAAGTCGATGGGCTTTGCCTCGCTAATCGGGAATCTATCTGCCTGTATTTCCTTGGAATATTCCTTATGGGAACCATCGGCTACCCGGCTCAGGAACTCTGGAAGGGTTTTCTCGCCATCGAGGATGAAAATATGGTCGAAGTAATCAAGAAGGGAAATTTTGCCTTCCTGCTTTAAAGACCACACCATTGGACCACCAATGATGAAAATAGCGTCGGGGTGAAGTTTTTTTACGACGGAATAAGCGGCACGTATCGTATCCAGGTCTTTGTTAAGTCCAGAAAATGCAAAAACATCAGCGGCCCCAACCGAGGCCAGATTTTTATCAATTTGAGTATTGAAAACGTCCGCTTGCCATCCATCGGGCAAGTGCGCCGCCAGCGTATAAGCCCAAAGCGGGACCAGCGCGACCCCATAGTTCTGATCGTACAAGATATGCGGCGAATGAACGAAAGTTATCTTGTGTGCCATTTAACAAATATTCCATTTTGTAGTATTTGTATTCATTATTTAGTTAATCTTAATCTATTTTCCATACTGCTGGATTCAAATTTCAAGTGCAACACCCAATGATTTGACGAAGGCTTCCAATG
>JABGRG010000232.1 GCA_018648445.1 Rhodospirillales bacterium
TATTTGATCTGTTGGTTGAGATTGAACAGCTGGTGGTCGAACCTGATCAGACCGCCCGCGTGATGATCGACGAGGCGTCGGGCATCATCGTCATGGGCGGTAGTGTCCGGGTCAACGAAGTCGCCGTTGCGCAAGGCAACTTGACAGTGCGCGTGACCGAGGCAGAGCAGGTTTCCCAGCCGGGTGCATTGGCCCAGGCCGGCAACACTGAAAAAGTCGACCGCACGGATATTGAAATTGATGATGGCAGCGACAAGCGCCTGACCATGTTGAAACCGGGTGTCAGCCTGCGTGATCTGGTCGATGGCCTGAATGCCCTGGGGGTCGGCCCCCGTGATCTGATCGCGATCCTACAAACCATTAAGGCCGCGGGTGCCTTACAGGCGGAGATTTTGGTCCAATGAGTATGTCAATCACGCCTTTCATACCTGGTGGCGCAATCCCCAAACCGCAGGTACCTGTCGGGAATGGAACGGACGCCGAGAAAGGTGCCTGGAAAACCGCACAAGGTTTCGAATCCTTCTTTATCTCCCGCATGATGGACGACATGTTTGCCGGCATCAAAACCGACGGTCCCACTGGCGGCGGTCAGGGAGAAACGATGTTCCGCGCACTGCTGAACGAAGAGTACGGCAAAATTATTGCCGACAGCGGCGGCGTCGGTATTGCCGATGCCGTCTATCGTGAAATGATCAAGTTACAGGAAGGCAATTCCGATGCGAACGCGTAAAGCCGTCGACACTTTGACCGACATCACCTCACGCCTGGACGACGTCATGGCGAAGGAAAACCAGATACTACTGCATCGCCGGCCTCATGAGCTGGCGGGATATGCGGCCGAGAAACAAGACCTTGCCACGGCCTATGAAAGGGAGATGGCGGAGCTGCATGCAAATCCAAGCCTGCTTGATCACGCCGAGCCGGAGGAGATCAGCCGCCTGAAGTCTGCAACAAAACGCTTTCAACAGGTCTTGGAGGAACATCGCCGCCTTGTCCAGACCACCAAGTCCGTAACGGACCGGATGTTGAAAGCCATCACGGATGAAGTCTCGGCCAAGCAGCGGCCAGTGGAAGGCTACGATCAGACTGCGACAATGCGCACGCCGTTCAATCGAAACTCAAGGCCTGTTTCCCTGGCCCTGAACCAGGTCGTCTAATACCGCCCTACGTCACCAGGTGACCGGCGGAATACGGTCACCGCAAATTTGGCTGCTGTTCGACGCACGGCCAAAACGGCGACGGCCGGAAGGTTGGAACGCAAATTCCTAACTTCCGGCCGCCTCTCTATTTTCAGGGCCGTTACTGGCAGAAGCCGATTCTGGACCCGAAATGTGCGTGTCGTCACCACTCCGAAGAGTTACGTTCTCCGGTCGATAGCAATGCCGGCGATTTCCCTAAATTTAGCAATCCGTTTAATAACCTCTTCAGAAGGATATTCACGGACCACCTCTCCCGTCTCCCGATCGACGCCTCGGTAGACGAACCGGCCAATCGATTTCTCAAAACTTATCGACAGCCTAAGGTCATCGCTAGCAAACGCCTGTTCTGTCAGTTGCTGGAGTTCGTTCAACTTGGAACTAGAAACGCCTTCCAGCTTCTGCTTCTCAGGCGCGTTACTCTCGACGGAAGTTACTTTGATCGCCGAAGTTTCGGCCACCTTTTCGACTTCGCGTCGAGCCACCTTCGAAACAGAAGGTGGAGGTAGTGGGTTCGACATGGATATAGCAGCCATATCATTCTCCCACGCTACACCGGCGGTTTTGCCGGATCTCTTACGCCAAGCCGGCCACGCACGACAAACCGGCAGAGACGCTTATTCCGTCATCGAACGGACAGACCCTCCATAATATTGCGATTGACTTCGATCATGGGCTGCAAATCAGCTTCCCGTTTAAGAACTTTGCGCGAATGTTTATCCACCCATATTGCCAGGGAAATTATCCCGGCACGGGTTGCATCGGGTACGTAGGCAGAGTATTTTTGGGTCCATTGCATGACAAGTTCCTGTTTAAT
>JABGRG010000233.1 GCA_018648445.1 Rhodospirillales bacterium
ATTGGACGCCGAAAACCCCCGCTAAGGGGTCAATATTCCACGCCGGTTCACAGCTGGACCCCGACGACGCGGATATCCTTCGTCACGCCATATCGGGCATTGCCGCTTTCCTTCGTGACTGGCTGATGGATCATATCATCGAGGAGGATCTGCAGATGAAGCCATACTTGAGCGCGGATCGTGACCCGTAGGGATGGCCTGCGGCAAAATAAACGATGATCGTGATCAGCCTCTTGGATAGTGAGGATTTGGAACGTAAACTGCGGCAGAAAGAAACCCCATCCACGATACCGACGATAAGAGTGAAAAAAAATGAACAACATCGGAATCGTTCTCGCAGTTTTGGCCATATTCATCGGGCTTGCTTCCCTGTTCTTCGCGAATTTGGCGATGAAGCGGTCTGATGAGTCCAACCAGGAGTTCAAGCACCTCCACCTTGAGCCGCTCCTAACGAAACTGAACGAATTGACGGTCGCGCAGAACGCCACCCTGTCAAGGGTCGAATCTCTCAAGAAAGACGTTGATTCCGTTGGCGAATTACGCACCGAAGTTGAAGGTTTGCTTCAGCATATGCAGACCAAGGTCGAACAGGTTGCCGCCGCCCAGCGTTTCTCCGACGCCAAAAAATAGCGAAGCCGTTTCGTACCAAATTTGAAAAAGACTCCCGAAGCCCCAACGCGGTATAATTTCGCGCCTACGGACATCCTGTTGAATCACCCGATTTCATGGGAGAGCCGCTATGAATCATTATCTTTTCCAATGGACATATAAAGACCCGCAGATCCGGGCGCTTGTCGAAGCACCCCAGGACAGGGTTGCCGAGCTGCAAAAAGTGGTGGAGGCGTTCGGTGGCGTGTTACGTGAGTTTTATTTTGCCCTTGGCGACTTCGACGGCACGGCAATTCTTGAATTTCCGGACAACGAAAGTCTGGACGCCTGTCTTCTGACGATTTCCAGTTCGGGCGTAAATTCCAAGATGAAAACGACGATGCTGATTACGCCGCAGGAAGGCAAGCGGGCGATGGTGCGCGCCGGCTCGGTCGTTTCCGGGTACAAGCCGCCCGTCGGGTACTCAGCCCACGGCTGAATACCTTAGTGGTCTGACCGCTCTACTTGCTACGTTGTTTCCTCGCTTTTTCGCTCATTACGGCGACCGCAGGGGAAACGATATTGGGATCGGGCGCCTTGGCAACGCTGCGATCCTTGTCCGGATAGGGTAGATTGTGCAGGAAGTGGCGCATGCAGTTCAGCCGCGCGCGTTTCTTGTCGTCCGACCGTATTACCGTCCACTGCGCGTCGGGCGTATGGGTGTTGAAGAATATCCCCTCCTTGGCCTCGGTATAGTCGCCCCACCTTCCCAGAGACTGAATGTCCACGGGGCTTAACTTCCATTGCTTCAGGGGGTCGATGCGGCGCGATTGGAAACGGCGCAACTGTTCTTCGCGGCTGACCGAAAACCAGTATTTGAAAAGCAGATGGCCCGAATTGATGAGCATTCGTTCGAATTCGGGAACCTGGCGCATGAAGCGATGATACTGGTCGTCGGTGCAAAACCCCATCACGCGCTCCACGCCGCCCCGGTTATACCAGGAACGATCAAACAGGACCATTTCGCCTGATGTCGGCAGATGCTGAACGTAGCGTTGGAAGTACCATTGACCGCGTTCCTGCTCGGTCGGCTTTTCAAGCGCAACGACCCGCGCGCCACGAGGGTTCAAATGCTCCATATAGCGTTTGATGGTGCCGCCCTTCCCGGCTGCGTCCCGGCCCTCGAAAATCATGACGACTCTTTGACCCGATTCCTTGACCCACCGCTGCACCTTGAGAAGCTCGATCTGCAATTCCGCCTTTATCGCCTCGTATTCGCGGGTCTTGAGCTTCTTATCGTAAGGGTATTGGCCTGCTGCATTCCAAGCCGCGATTTCACGCGGCATTTCGACGCCGGTAAAATCCAGATTGGGGCGTGCCCGCCGCCTTCCCTCGATACCTGGCTTTTTTCCCTCGCTTGATT
>JABGRG010000234.1 GCA_018648445.1 Rhodospirillales bacterium
CGAATTGTTCAAGCCCCAGGAATACTGGTCCATCAAAGCCGGATTCAACACCCCCACCGACGCGCCCTTCAAAGCCTCTCTCACCCACCTTAATGGTGAGAAACTGGACAAGATGTCCATTGCCAATGAAGACCATGCCAAGCGGGCCGTCGCCACCATCGAAGCGGCTGACTTTACGGTTAACAAGGTCGAGCGCAAACAATCCAGGCGCAATCCGGCGGCTCCGTTTACCACCTCGACCTTGCAGCAGGACGCCTCGCGCAAGCTGTATTTCACCACCAAGCGAACCATGCAGGTCGCCCAGCGCCTTTATGAAGGTTTCAATATCGATGGCGAACAGGTCGGCCTGATTACCTATATGCGAACTGACGGCGTGCAAATATCCAACGAAGCGATCAGCGCGGCCCGCGACCTGATTGGCGGCTCCTTCGGCGCAGACTATCTGCCCGCAAGCCCGCGTATCTATAAGACCAAGGCGAAAAACGCCCAGGAGGCCCATGAAGCGGTGCGTCCGACAGACTTCAAACGCAAACCCGCCGATGTCGCCCAGTATCTTGATGATGACCAGCGCAAGCTCTACGAGCTGATCTGGAAGCGCACTGTCGCCAGTCAGATGGAAGCCGCCGTCATGGACCAGGTCGCGGCAGACCTGACCTCGCCAGACGGGCAGACAACCCTGCGCGCAACCGGTTCAGTCATTGCCTTTGATGGCTTCCTGAAAGTCTATCAAGATAGCGACGACAAGAAATCCGATGACGACAAGGACCGCATCCTTCCCGATATGAATGAAGGCGATGCCATGACCCGCACGTCTGTCGAACCTGATCAGCACTTTACCCAGCCGCCGCCGCGTTATTCTGAAGCCTCGTTGGTCAAGACCATGGAAGAGCTTGGCATCGGCAGACCCTCGACCTATTCGTCGATCATTTCCGTGCTTCAGGATCGCAACTACGTGATCCTGGACAAGCGCCGTTTCCAGCCCGATGACCGGGGCCGCCTTGTTACCGCTTTCCTGAGCAGCTTTTTCGCAAAATACGTGGAATACAACTTCACCGCCGAGCTGGAAGAAAAGCTCGACGATATTTCCGGCGGTCGCATTGCCTGGAAAGACGTGTTGCGCGAATTCTGGGACTCTTTCTCGAAAGCCGTTGAGGGCACCAAGGAACTCAGGGTCCGCGATGTTCTGGACAATCTCAATGAACTGCTGGGGCCACATTTCTTCCATGACAATGGCGATGGCAAAGATCCACGCGCCTGCCCGTCATGCGAGGACGGTCAGCTAAGCCTGAAACTCGGCAAGTTTGGTGCCTTCATAGGCTGTTCCAACTATTCCGACTGCCGCTACACCCGCCCCCTTGTGGTCAGTGACGAAGACGGCGCAGGGATTGCTGACGCCGGGCCTGTGGTACTTGGCAAAGACCCGGCAACCGACCTTGATGTCTCGCTACGCAAAGGCCCTTACGGCAATTACGTACAATTGGGCGAAGTTGAAGAAATTGGCGAGGGCAAAAAGAAGAAGAAAACCAAACCGAAACGGGCCTCGCTGCCACGCGGTTTGCCGCCCGGAGATGTCGATTTTGACAAGGCGATGGGCCTTTTGGCGCTACCCCGCGACATCGGTATCTGGCCGGAAACCGGCGACATGATCCAGGCCGGACTCGGGCGTTTTGGGCCTTATCTGAAATACAGCGGGCTTTTCCTGTCTCTTAAAGGCGATGATGACGTCCTCACCATCGGCATCAACCGGGCCATTGACCTGATTGAGGCTGCGCCGAAGAAAGACCCGCCCAAGGTGCTTGGCGATCATCCAAAAAGTAAAAAACCGGTGAGCATCAAAAGTGGGCGCTGGGGACCGTTTGTCTCCCACGGTATGGTCCGCGCTAATATTCCCAAGGGCACCGATGCCGATACCTTAAGCCTTGAGGACGCCATCGCCCTTGTTGATGCCAAGGCCGCAAACGGCAAAGGCGGCAAGAAGAAGGCGGCAGCAAAAAAGAAAC
>JABGRG010000113.1 GCA_018648445.1 Rhodospirillales bacterium
CAATGCGTTTCACATCGGGAATGAACCCCATGTCGAGCATGCGGTCGGCTTCATCGAGAATGAAGGTTTCAACCCCGTCAAGGCGCAAGTGGCCCTGGTTCATCAGGTCAAGAAGCCGTCCGGGCGTGGCGACGACAATGTGGACGCCGCGCAGCAAAGCCGTGATTTGGGGTCGGATGGACGCGCCGCCGAAAACCACTGCGGTTCGCAAGGGAACATGGCGGCCATAGCTGCGCAGGCTGTCGCCAATCTGGCCCGCCAACTCACGGGTCGGCGCCACGATCAGCGCCTGCGGCCGGCGGCTGCGGGCCTTGACGACGTTAACGCTAAGGCGGTGCAGCAGTGGCAGGGCGAAGGCAGCCGTTTTGCCGGTGCCGGTCTGGGCGACGCCCAGAAGGTCGCGCCCCTCAAGCAGCGGCGGAATGGATTTGGCTTGAATGGGAGTGGGAGTGTCATAGCCATCGTCGGTGATGGCGCGAAGAATGGGCTGGGCCAGTTCAAGGCCCGCAAAATTAGTCATGTGTTGTTTTTCTTTCTTTTTCAAAGCGTCGTAATCCCCCGCCCCGATTTCGAGGCGGCGGGCGTGCAAGCACGATGCAAGCAATGGCGACGCGGCATGCCCAAAGCCAAAGGGCGAAAGCAGAGGCCGGTCTTACGAAACGCCCGCATATGTCGGTGAGAAACGTGGCGGCTCAAGGCAACTGCCGAGCCGACGGTCAATCAAAATTCGACCGAAAAGGGAGTGTCGCTGGCCGCACAAAGCGCTTGTTGCGACTGGAAGTCAAGACAATTCGGTTTTATGCCGCGGATGTGAACACGAAAACGGTTCTGCCGAGAAATCCTGCTTCAGGCGGAAAAAATGGGTAAGCGGAAATGATGAAATAAATCATCGGCATATTCGCAATTATTGTTTTGCTTAGTTTGGAAAATCAAAAGACTTCGGTTATCATGACACCGAAAGTAAAGTAGTTTGATAATAATTATTAGAATTAATATGACCGGGACATACCCGGATGGCTTCGAGTGGGATGAGCGAACCTGAGAAATCTGTATTGATTGAGATTCATCAGGCTGTTTCCGCGTTGTTGGAAGACGGATCTGAATCGGCAATCGACGTATCCTCCATGCCCTTGAGCGCGGCTGATTTCGCGAGCCTTGAAGAAGCGCTGGGCTGTGGTGAGGTCGAAGCGACCATCGACGCGGGTGGCAAAAGCCGCGTTCGGGAAACCGGCGTTTCGGGGGTGTGGATCGTCGAGCATTTCAGCGAGGGCGGGGGTGTCCTCGCCAAAACCATCGAAATATGCGAGACGCCTTCGATTTTGCGGGCGCATCGCGAGGATATCGAGGCAGGCCGGGATGAACTCGGCCGCCGTTTGGCGTAGTCGAACAGGCGCGTGGACCAGGAAGGTAGATGATATGGCGAACAAACCGATACTGAAGGAGGTGCTGCGGGACCGAGGCGTCAGTCGCCGTGGGTTCATGCGGTATTGCGCGACGCTGACGTCGTTGATGGCGTTGCCGGCAGCCATGGCACCCAGGGTGGCGCAGGCGCTGGAGGGGGCCCCGCGTCCGTCGGTGATCTGGCTTTCCTTCCAGGAATGCACGGGATGTACGGAATCGATCACCCGATCAAGCGCGCCAACCCTCGAAGACCTGATCTTCAATGCGGTTTCGCTGGATTATCACCATACCCTTCAGGCAGCTTCCGGCCACGCCGCCGAAGCCGCCCGCGAAGCCGCGATGAAGGCGCAGGATGGCAAATACCTGCTGATCGTCGATGGCTCTATCCCGCTGGGCAATCCGGGCTTTTCGACCATCGCCGGGATTTCCAACGAGGACATGCTGCGCGATGCGGCAAAGGGAGCGGCGGCGGTTATCGCGGTTGGCACCTGCGCGGCGTACGGTGGCTTGCCCATGGCCGACCCCAATCCGACGGGCGCGGTTCCGGTTTCGCACATCGTCACCGACAAACCTGTCGTCAACATTCCGGGATGCCCGCCCATCGCCGCCGTTATGACCGGCGTGCTGGCGCATTTCCTGACGTTCCAGAAACTTCCGGATCTGGACGAGGCGGGACGGCCGGTCGTCTTCTACGGCGATACCATTCATGACCGATGCTATCGGCGGCCTTTCTATAATCAGGGCCTGTTCGCCGAGGGCTTCGACGACGAAGGCGCGCGCAAGGGCTGGTGCCTGTTCAAGGTGGGGTGCAAGGGACCGGTTACGCGTAACGCCTGCGCCACCATCAAGTGGAACGGCGGCGTCAGTTTCCCGATCCAGTCGGGACATGGCTGCATCGGATGTTCGCAGCCCGACTTCTGGGATGCGGGGAGCCTTTACACGGCTGTCGCCTCGCCAACTGCTGACATTACGCCGGTTGCCGGCATTGCAGCAGCGGCGGGTATCGGCGCCGGTGTGGCGGTTGCGGCGCTGAATTTGCAGGCCAAGAAAAAGGCCGCCGCCGAAAGCACACCTGTCACCGTCCAGGAATTGGGGGGCAAACAATGACCGAACCGGGTATGGACCTTTTGATGTGGGCACGTGGCACCGGCTTTCAGATTGCCATCGGGGTATTTCTGTTCGGTGTCGCCCTTCGTCTGGTCGAAATTTTCGCGCTTGGCCGAAAGGCCGATGTCGCGCCCGCCAAGGGCGATGCCGTATCGGGCGGCTTTCGCACCATTTTCTCCCGCTTTGTTCCGGCGCCGGGCTTTGCGGCCCTGTTGCCGGTGCAGGTCATTGGCGGCACCCTCTTTCACTTTGGGCTGCTCTTCATCGTCTTCTTCTTCATTCCGCATATCGCGGTGATTAAGGACACGTTCGGGCTGTCCTGGCCGGGAATATCCTCGGCGGTGATCAACGCATTAACCGTGGTCACTTTCGCCATCCTTGTTGTGCTCTTGGTCGTGCGGCTTCGGCATCCGGTCAGACGCTATCTGTCCGATTTCCAGGATTACCTCATTTGGGTGTTGACGGTGTTGCCCCTGGTTACCGGATACATGGCGTTCAACGCGGTTGGACCCTACATCCCGATGTTGGCCACACACGTGCTGTCGGCCGAACTATTGATCGCGCTGATCCCGTTCACGCGGTTGACCCACGCTTTCACCTGGGTGTCCTCGCGCTATTACAACGGCGCCTTCGCCGGACGGAAAGGAACCTCGTCATGACTGCCGTCAGCATCGAGAGAGGGATTGAAGCCCTCCGCCAACAGGTGGACGCCTCGGTCGCATCGTATATGTCGAGCTGCATTCACTGCGGCCTTTGCGCGCAGGCTTGCCTTTTCTATACCGAAACCGGCGATCCCAAATACACGCCGCAGCGCAAGCTGGAACCCCTTTATCGGGTGTGGAAGAACGACTTCACCTTGTTGGGGCGTCTGGCTTCCATGGTCGGAATGGGGTGCAAGGTAACGGATGAGTTTCTCCATGAGTGGGAGGAACTTATGTACGACTCGTGCACCCTTTGCGGTCGCTGCACGATGGCGTGTCCGGTGGGCATCGACATCACCGCGATGGTTCGCAAAACGCGCGAAGGAATGGTTGCTTCCGGTCATGTGCCCGAAGGCCTTATCGGCGCCGCCACGCGCGCCGTTGAAGGCGGCGGACCCATGGGCGATCTGCTGCCTGCCCTGAAGGCGGTTATCCGCCGTAGCGAAGCGGCGACCGGAATTCCTGTTGAGCTGGACAAGGAGGGTGCCGAATACATGGTGATCCTCTCGGCCCAGGAAACGGTCGGTTTCCCGGAAATCGTCGAGGCCTATTCGAAGATTTTCAAGCAGGCCGGCGTGACGTGGACCATTTCGACCGAAACCTTCGAGGGCACCAACGTCGGCATCCAGATCGGATCGCGCGATATTGCCCGCCAACTGGTGCAGAACGTTGTTGACGCGGCCGAGAAGTTGAAGGTCAAAGCCGTCATCGCGCCGGAATGCGGTCATGCCTATACGGCGCTACGTTGGGAAGGCCCGAACCTGATTGGCCGGACCTACGAATTCGGTGTCGTTCACATCACCGAACTGGTTGACCAGTTGATCAAGGAAGGCAGGATCAAGTTCAAGGGCAAGAATAAGAACCGGATCACCTACCACGATCCGTGTCAGACCAATCGTCGGGGCGGCATGCTGGAACAGCCACGCGCGATCCTCGCCGAAATCTCCGAAAATCTGGTGGAGATGGAGGACGCGGGAATATGGAACTGGTGTTGTGGCGGCGGCGGCGGCGTCGGCGCAAACGAACGGGCAGAGGAACTGCGGACAACCGTGTTCCTGCGCAAGAAACGCCAGCTTGACGGCGTGAAGCCCGACGAACTTGTGACCTCGTGCGCCAACTGCCGCAACATCATCGAGGAAGCCCTGGACCATTACGAAATGGATCTTCCGGTTCTGGGTCTTACCGAGATGGTCGCCGAATACATGGAAACGGACGAAACCGAGGAGCCGGCCGCAGACAAGGCCGCGGAGGGTGAAGACCAATGAGCAAGCGCCTTGTCATAGACCCGATCACTCGCATCGAGGGCCATCTTCGTATCGAGGCCCAGATGGAGGGTGACGCCATCAAGCAGGCTTATTCCTCGGGCACCATGGTGCGCGGGATTGAGCTGATCTTGCGTGACCGCGATCCGCGGGACGCGTGGGCTTTTGCCCAGCGTATCTGCGGCGTGTGCACGCTGGTTCACGGGATGGCGTCGGTTCGCGCCGTCGAGGATGCGCTGAAAATAGACATTCCCAAGAATGCGCAGCTTATCCGCAACCTGATGATCGCGGCGCAGTATGTGCACGATCACGTCATGCACTTCTATCATCTGCATGCGCTGGATTGGGTGGACATCGTGTCGGCCCTCAAGGCCGATCCGGCGGCGACCTCGGAACTGGCGCAATCCATCAGCAGCTATTCCAAATCGTCGCCCGGATATTTCCGCGACATGAAGGCCCGGCTGCAAACGTTCGTCGATCGCGGGCAACTGGGCTTGTTCGGCAACGGCTACTGGGGACACCCGGCATACCGGTTGCCGCCCGAGGCCAACCTGATGGCTGTCGCCCACTATCTGGAAGCGTTGGAGTGGCAGCGCGAAGTGGTCGCCCTTCACGCCATTTTCGGCGGCAAGAACCCGCATCCAAACTTCCTGGTCGGCGGTATGCCGTGCGCCATCGACCCCAATTCGGACTCGGCGCTGAATGCCGAAACCCTGTCGCGGGTCAAGACGTTGATGGGCCGCATGCAGGAATTCGTCGATCAGGTCTACGTGGCCGATACCCTGGCCATCGCGGGTTTCTATAAGGACTGGACGACCCAGGGCGAAGGTGTCGGTAATTTCCTGTCCTACGGCGATATGCCATCGACCCAGATGAACGATCCGGCGGGCTTTATGATCCCGCGGGGCGTGATTCTGAACCGCGATATCTCGACCATTCACGACATTGATCTCGATGCCGAAGACCAGATCGCCGAGGAAATCGCCCATTCGTGGTACACTTACGAAAACGGCGGCGACAAGGGGCTGCATCCCTACAAGGGCGAGACCGAGTTCAACTACACCGGTCCCAAGCCGCCTTACGACCAGCTGGACGTCGAAAAGGGCTACTCGTGGCTCAAGTCGCCGCGCTGGAAGGGACATGCGGTCGAGGTCGGTCCGTTGGCCCGCGTGCTCATGCTGTATGCCAAGGGTCACGAGCAGACCAAGGCGTTGGTCGATATGACGCTCAAAACCCTTGATATCCCGGTAACGGGCCTGTTCTCAACCCTGGGGCGGACGGCGGCGCGCACGCTGGAAACCAAGGTCTATATGGATTCCATGTACGGTTACTATGACGACCTGATTGCCAATATTCGTACGGGCGATCTGAAAACCCACAACGAAACCCTGTGGGAACCGTCGACGTGGCCGTCCGAGTGTCAGGGCGTGGGCTTCATGGAAGCCCCGCGTGGTGCGCTTGCCCACTGGATCGTTATCAAGGACGCCAAGATCGCCAACTATCAGGCGGTGGTGCCCAGCACCTGGAACGCCGGTCCGCGCGACGGCAAGGACGTGCCGGGTCCGTATGAAGCGGCACTTCACGGTCACAAGCTGGCCGATCCCGAAAGCCCCATCGAGGTGCTTCGTACGATCCACAGCTTCGATCCCTGCATCGCCTGTGCCGTCCATCTGGTCGGCGAGGACGGCGAGGAGATGCTGAAGGTGCAGGTCACCGACTGAGCGTCGGCGCGCGCAATCTCAATATCGCGCGACTATGGCAAAACGTGATTGTGAACCCCGTTCTTTGTTGGGCGGGGTTCACTTTATTTCGGATGGCTTATTGCGCAACCAACCCGTCTTCAACACGGTTGCGACCGTTCTGCTTGGCTCGGTAAAGTGCCTCGTCGGCGACCTTGACCAGCGCTGTTTCACTGATATCTGATGCGGAATCCAGCGTTGCGCTGGCCACGCCCAGGCTTGCGGTTACGCGAATTTCCCCGCCGCCCTCAAGGATGATCGGTGTCGCCTCGATCGCGGCGCGGATCTTGTTTGCTGCCTGGATGGCGTTGCGCATCTCGGTTTCGGGCAGGAAGATAATGAATTCCTCGCCTCCATAGCGGGCCGGGGTGTCGGTGTTTCGGCAGTTCGTCTTGATGATTTCGGCGGCGCGCCGCAATACCTGATCACCAACCTGATGGCCGTGGGTGTCATTGACTTTTTTGAAGTGATCCAGGTCCAGAAGAACACAACTGACATTGTGGTTGTACCTGCGAGCCCGGTTGAATTCGGTTCCCAGAAGATCGAAAAAATGACGACGGTTGGAAAGTTTGGTCAAATCATCCGTCACCGCCATTTCGCGGATCTTGGTCAGGGCTGACGATAGTTGTTTGCTGAGCCGCATGGCAAAGAAATAGATGCTGCCCAGCATGATAACGCTGGTCACGAAAAAGATCGCAAACACGATGTAGCCGTTGTTTTTTAGTTTCCGCTCGACCTCGGAAACCTCGAACATGACACTAATTCCGCCCCGGACGTCACCGGTCTTGTACCCTTGTTTGGCATGGCACTGCAGGCACGCTTTTTCGACGAACAACGGCGCCATGTAGCGATAATAGCGGCGCTCCCCGATGGTCTCTGTCCAGAAGAGTTCCGACAACCCCGTCTCGAAAGCCTCCAACGCCTCGCGCTCCGAATCGTCCGGAACGTTGTTTGGATTAATCGGTTTCAAGCTGGTGATGTGAAAGAAATGGTCGGAATTTTCGGACGCCAGTTCCGAAATTTCGCGGGTCATCAGGGCCGGGTTTTTTTTGGTGTAGACCTTGCCATCGATGGTTTCGATGTCGGGATTATCAAGATACGGGTTTGATTCGACACCCTCGCGTTTTTCCACGTACACGCCCGCGTGCTCGGCATTCCATTGCCGGGTAAGCACGATCGCGCTGAATTGCGAGCGGGCGCGGGAACGCAACTCGTTTTCGATGAGCCGCGAATTGTTGATGAACATCCCCAGAAAAATCGCCAGCGTCACCAGCAGGACGATAAGAGTAGTGCTGACAATGAAGGATCGCCAAAGTTTGCTGTTGTCCTGCGAGGGCGGCAAGGATGGGGAGGTTTCCGGAGGCATTGTCCAGTGGGTTCCATATTTGTTGCGCCTGATGCCTAAGCCAAGAATACCATACAACGCCATGCTCACGGCGGGAATTCAAGAAGCAACCATGCTTTTGTGGGGGCGGGATTACGTTTCACTTTGGGGTTGAATGGCGTTACCATTGCCGCAAATATTAAGATTATTGACTGATTTTGTGAATCTGGCCCACTCCATGCGGAGAGCAATCGATGAGCAGCGGACGTCAACGCACGGACAATCGTCAACACCAACGCCACGGCGTTTGCTTCGCGGCAAGCGTCAATTTGGGTGAGCGGATCGTTGGGGGTGAGGTCAGGGACATTTCGGCAGGTGGTGCCAAGGTCGAAGTC
The DNA here is from genome assembly GCA_018648445.1 of Rhodospirillales bacterium. Next base: position 7,930 of record JABGRG010000113.1, read on the forward strand.
GGCCAAGCCGTTACACTAAACTCGATGATCACGCTCAGTATTGACCGTTTCGGAGACTTCAAGGGCCAGGTCACGTGGTCGGAAAACACGACCATCGGCCTGAAATTTAGCGAAGATCCGGTCGCAATGGCCGAAGTGGCCTACGCCATGGCCCTTTACGGCCCCATCTGACGGCCTCGAAGCACGACATTCCCTGAGTCCTGCTGGCTTTGAACCCAGCCGATGCAAGTCCGCCCCTGCCTGAGTGGGTCAAAGGCAGGGGCGGCTTCTTGCGCGTATGAGGGGCTTTGGCGTTAATCCCAGTCCAAGATCACCTTTCCGGCGTTGCCCGAGCGCATGGCAGCAAAGCCGTCGGCGAAGTCATCGACATGGAAGCGATGAGTGATGATGGGGGCTACGTTGAGGCCGCTTTGCAGCATGGTCGTCATCTTGTACCAGGTTTCGAACATTTCGCGGCCGTAGATGCCCTTTAGGGTCAGACCCTTAAAGATCATGTCGTTCCAATTGATGGGCACGGCGTCCGGCACGATGCCCAGAACGGCGACGCGTCCGCCGTAATTCATGGTTCGCAGAAGGTCGCCGACGGCGGTCGGATTACCGGACATTTCCAGCCCCACGTCGAAGCCTTCGGTCATGCCCAGATCGTCCATCACGGTTTCTATTTTGTCGCGGGCCACGTTGACGACGCGGCTTGCGCCCATCTTGCGGGCAAGGTTGAGGCGGTAGTCGTTGACGTCGCTGACCACCACGTAGCGCGCGCCCACGTGCCGGGCGATGGCTGCGGCCAAAATGCCGATGGGACCGGCCCCGGTAATCAGCACGTCCTCGCCCACCATGTCGAAGGACAGGGCGGTGTGGGCTGCATTGCCCAAAGGGTCCAGAATGGCTCCGATGTCGTCGGGAATGTCAGGTGGCAGAACGAAGACGTTGACCGCGGGGATAGCAAGGTACTCGGCGAAGCAGCCCGTCCGGTTGACACCGACGCCGATGGTGTTGCGGCACAAATGTCGCCGACCGGCCCGGCAGTTGCGGCAATGGCCACAGGTAATATGCCCTTCGCCCGATACCCGGTCGCCTTTCTTGAGGCCCTGGACCTCGCTGCCCAGTTCGGCGATCTCGCCGATGAATTCGTGACCGACGGTCATGGGAACGGGGATGGTCGCCTGTGACCATTTATCCCAGTTATATATGTGAACGTCGGTTCCGCAGATGGCGGTTTTGCGAATACGCACCAGAACGTCGTTGGGTCCGATTTCGGGAACGCTTGCATCCTCGAGCCAGATTCCCGGTTCCGACTTTGCCTTGATGAGCGCTTTCATGGGTTTTCTCCAGGTATGATTTCTAGTTCGCGCCCGACACGGGCAAACGCTTCGATGGCCCTGTCCATTTGCTCGGGGCTATGGGCCGCCGACATCTGGGTGCGGATGCGTGCTTTTCCTTGCGGAACGACCGGATAGGAAAATCCAACCGCATAAATCCCTTGGTCGAGCAGCCCTTCGGCCATTTTCGCGGCCAGTTTGGCATCACCCAGCATGACCGGAATAATCGGGTGTCCCGCACCGGCCAGCGTGAAGCCCAGCGCCCCCATTCTTCTCCGAAATTCTTCGCTGTTTTTAGCCAGACGCTGGCGTAGTTCGCCGCTTTCGGCCAACAAATCCAGCGCCGCCAACGACGTGGCTGCAATAACCGGTGCCAGGCTGTTGGAAAAGAGATAGGGGCGGGACCGTTGGCGCAGCCACTCGACGATTTCGGCGCGCGCCGCCGTGTATCCCCCGGAAGCGCCGCCCAGGGCTTTGCCCAGCGTGCCGGTAATGATGTCGATGCGGCCCTCGACGCCGCAGTATTCGGGCGTGCCGCGACCGGCATCTCCCAAAAAGCCGACGGCGTGGGAATCATCCACCATGACCAGGGCGTCGTATTTGTCCGCCAGATCGCAGATGCCAGCCAGATTGGCGATTACGCCGTCCATGGAAAATACGCCATCGGTGACGATCAGCCGAAAACGGCAATCCCGGGACGCTTGAAGTCGGGTTTCCAGCTCGGCCATGTCGTTGTTGGCGTAACGCAGGCGGCGCGCCTTGCACAGCCTGACACCATCGATGATGCTGGCGTGGTTGAGCGCGTCGCTGATGATGGCGTCCTTTTCACCCAGAAGGGTTTCGAAAAGGCCGGTGTTGGCGTCGAAGCACGACGAATAAAGGATGGCGTCACCCATGCCGAGGAAGGCCGCGATGCGGGTTTCTAGCTGCCGGTGAACGGTTTGCGTCCCGCAAATAAAACGCACCGAAGACATGCCGTAGCCGTAGGTTTCAAGGGCGTCCTGGGCCGCCGCCACCAGCTTGGGGTGGTTCGATAAGCCCAGATAGTTATTGGCGCAAAAATTGACGACTTCGTTGCCGTCCTCAAGCCGAACCGCCGCATCCTGGGGCGAAGCGATGACGCGTTCGCTTTTATAGAGGCCCGCTTCGCGAACGCCCTGAAGTTCGCCTTTCAGATGTTCGAGGATTGCTTTGCTCATTTCCGCTCGCTCCTTTGGCCCTCTTGATAATATGGTTTCCGAAATCGGCCTTGGCCATTGTGCGGACCACCAAATTCCCGTATATTGTACAAGGTTTCGAATAGCGGAATCAATGTTTAATATAATGGAAATGTGATTTTGCCGAACCGTCTTCAAGACACCCCGCCCAATGTCGGCGAATTCGTGCGCAAGCTGCGCCGCTCGCGCAACCTGACGCTGGAGGATCTGGCCGCGGGTTCCGGTGTTTCCAAGTCCATGCTTTCGCAGATCGAACGCAACAAGACCAACCCGACGCTGGCCACCGTGTGGCGGTTGTGCGAATGCCTGGGCGTCTCCGTCGATGCCATGTTCGGGCGTGAGGAAAAGCCGCCGGTGTTTGATGTTCTGGCCGGGCACGCGACGCCGTCGATCCGCAGCGCCGACGGAAAATTCGAGTTGCGAATTCTGGGGCCGCTGGATCTTGGCGGACTGGTGGAATGGTACGAGGTGCGGGCCGAACCCGGTGCGGTTTTGGCGTCAGAGCCACATGATCCGGGAACGACCGAACATCTAAGCGTTCTCGACGGCGTTCTTGCCATTGAGGCGGGCGGTGAGAAAAGGGACGTGGGTGCCGACGAAACGGTTCGTTATCGGGCCGATCAGTCTCATGCCATCCGCAATGATACGGAAATGCCTGCGCGGGCACTTCTTGTGGTTATGCTTTCGCGCCCTTAGAGGCCGAAGCTTCCCCACCAATAAACGGCGGTGAACAGGAACAGCCACACGACATCGACGAAATGCCAGTACCAGGCGGCGGCCTCGAATCCGACGTGCTGACGGGGTGTAAAGTGTCCGGCACGTGCCCTGAAAAAGCACACGGCCAAAAAGCACACACCAACGAATACGTGAAAGCCGTGAAATCCTGTTGCCATGTAGAAAGTTGACGAATAAATCCCGTCGGTGAACCCGAAAGCCGCGTGGCCGTACTCGTAGGCCTGGAACCCCAGAAAAATAATTCCCAGCAGCACCGTCAGACCAATGCCCACGATTGCCTTGTCGCGCAGTCCTTCACGGACCGCGTGGTGCGCGTAGGTGACGGTCGCGCCCGAGGTCAGCAGGATCAGGGTGTTCAAAAACGGGATGGTCCAGGTGTTAAAGGGAACGATGCCCGCCGGCGGCCACTGGGGCGATGCAACGAAGCTGAGGGCCGGGATGCTGGCGTTGAAATAGGCCCAGAAGAAGGCAAAGAAGAACATCACTTCGGAAGCGATAAACAGCACCACACCCACGCGAAGGCCGTGCTGAACGGACTGCGTGTGGGCGGCGTCGTGTTCGGCCTCGCGCACCACGTCGCGCCACCAGCCGAAGAAGGTAAACAGCAACAGACCAAATCCGGCGATCAAGACCCACGGGATGTCTTCGTGCATGAACAGCACCCCGCCCACCGCCAGAAGGAAGGCCGCGATCGTGCCCGAGATCGGCCACGGGCTCGGATCAACCATATGCCACGGGTGTTTTTTGGTTTGGCTCACCATGAGTTTGCGTCACCTTCGGGTTCGGCGGGAAAAAACGTGTAGGACAACGTAATGGTCGAAACGTCCCGCGCGTTGGGATCGTCAAGTATTTCGGGATCGACAAAGAACGAGACCGGCATATCCACCTTTTGCCCGGCCTCCAACCGCTGCTCCTCGAAACAGAAGCATTGGACCTTGGCGAAATACCGGGCGGCTTTGTAGGGCGTCACGTTGAAGCTCGCGGTTCCGGTGGCTGCTTTCTCCCCTATGTTCTCGGCGGTGAAAAGAGCCAACTTCTCCTCGCCGATGCGCACGCTCGTTTGCCGCAGCACCGGCTTGAAGCGCCATGGCAGGGCGGAGTTTACATTGCTGTCAAAGCGCACGGTGATTTGGCGGTCCGAACTGTCGGTTCCTGTGCTCAGCCCGCCG
>JABGRG010000114.1 GCA_018648445.1 Rhodospirillales bacterium
GGTGAGGAACGCGCTATCCACGACCGAATTCTGATCGGCCACGGCCGCAATCCCAACTGCGCCGCGGCGCTGGTAATCAGCCTGGAACCTGAGTCCGCCCGCCGTCTCGAGGAAGGAATCGCGGAAACGGGCATCCCGGTCGAGACCGTCTCGACGGTTGAAACGGGTGGCGGTCCTCGCACCGAGGATCAGGGGCGACGAATTGCCATCGCCCTAGCAAGGCGCATAGCGATGCAAAAACGTGAACCTTGTGCGTTGGCTGATCTTGTCGTCGGCCTCAAATGCGGGGGCTCTGACCCGACCTCGGGCATTGGGGCCAATGTGGTCGTGGGAAGGTTCTCCGACCGCTTTGTCGCCGCCGGTGGCACGGTCATTTTGTCGGAAACCATCGATTTGGTTGGGGGCGAACACATTTTGGCCCGCCGCGCCGCGACGCCCGAGATCGCCCAGCGCATTGTGGAGTTGGTCCACGATATGGAAGAACAAGCAGCGGCGCTTGGTGGCGGGTTGACCAATCTTTACGAGGACCACATCGCCGCCGGATTAACAACCCCCGAGGAAAAATCCCTTGGTTCTCTGCACAAAGGCGGAAGCAGTTCGTTGCAAGAGGTATTGGACTACGGCGCGTCTCCGACGAAAAAGGGGCTGGTCTACATGGACGCGCTGGGCGGCGGCATCGCCGAGGTCACCGGGGTCGCGGCCGCCGGGGCGCAGATCATCCTGTTCACCACCGGGGGTGGCCATCCAACCGGCAATCCGGTCGCACCAACCATCAAGATCACGGCAAATCCTAAGGTGGCGCGCAGCCACGCCGATGTCATCGACATCGACGCCGGATCAATCTTCGACGGGCGCATCGATCCGGGTGTTCACGCCGAGCACCTGTGGAACGTGGTTCGCGAGGTCGCCGAGGGACGGACGACGCGTTGCGAGGAAAGCGGCGATACCGAGATCACCGTTGCCGGTCCAATGGCCGTCGCGCACCACCTGACCTTTAGCAACTAGGGTATGCCCATGACCAAAGACAAAATTCTACGCGTCGGCGTCACGCGGGACTTCGTCAGAACCGACGGTACCGTGAATTTCCTGCCCGAAGCCTGGCACCGGCTGGAAGGGCATCCCCGCATCGAATTGCATCTTCTTGAAGATGAAGCCCCAACGACCCTGACCCGGGCTCACACCTCGGCCTTTGATGTCATCTTGATGAAACGCAGCCCGCTTCCGGCATCGGCCATCGGCGAACCCGCGCCTAGATTGTTTCTCGTATCGCGCAATGGCGTTGGTTTCGACCATATCGACGTACCGGCTTGCACCGAAGCCGGGATCATGGTGACGATCACGCCGGACGCGGTGCGCCGACCGGTAGCCAGCGCCATCATGGCGCTGATCTTGTCATTGGCCCACCAGGTCATTCCGCGCGACCAGATGACCCGCGCCGGACGGTGGAAGGAACGCTGGAATACGCCGGGCATCGCCTTGACGGGAAGAACCCTGGGCGTAGTTGGCTTGGGAAACATTGGCCGCGAATTGCTTCGCGTCGCCGCCCCTTGGGACATGCGGCTGATCGGTGTTGAGCCCTTCGTTCCACAGGAGGGATTTCCGGATTTGGATGTCGAACTGGTCGACCTCGATACGGTTCTGGCCGAGGCTGATTTCGTTTCCCTGTGCTGCCCTTACATCCCTGCGACCCATCATCTGATCGGCGCGCGCGAATTGGCGCTAATGAAGCCATCCGCCTATCTGGTCAACACGGCGCGCGGCGAGATTATCGATGAGCCGGCCTTGGTCCAAGCTCTGAGTGTTGGCGGCATCGCCGGAGCCGGGATCGACGTATTTGAGAAAGAACCGCCGGCCACAGACAACCCGCTTTTCGGCCTCGACAATGTCGTTCTGGGGTCACATAATCTAGCGTTCAATGATGAGTCGAACGACCTCGGCAACATCGGCGCAGCGGAAGCAATCCTGGCGGTGGCCAACGGAGAGAGTCCCCGCCACCTGATCAATCCCGAAGTTCTCGAACATCCGCGCTTCAAGTGATTTCGGCGATAGCGATACCGTGCTCACCAGCCACGCAATAGAGTAGATACGTCCTGCTGTCCTCAACAAAGATCGCGGGATCGCGCAGCTGATTAACGGCTTCGTCGATGGGACCGGGCCGCGAGACTTCAAGCGGTTCCTCGGCGCCTTCCCAATCGATTTCCGGGCGCAAGACGTCAACCGATTCCGAGGCTCGCCATTGTTTCCAATCGCCGGCGAGTTGCACGTTGGAACGGTAAATGCGCTCGGGCGCGTCGCCGATACAGGTGTAAAAGACGTTCAGCCGATCGCCGTTCAACCACACCGCTGCGTGGCGGTTTCTTTTGGGGAAACCGCATTCGGGGCCCATTTCGAACGGCGTGATGCCGTCGGGCGCGCGCCAGAAACGGCCACCCATCACCCAAGCGTAAGTTGCGCCTTCCCATCGGAAAACCCGGAAATACGGCGGCCCAAGTAGCGCCGGACGAACAATAAAATGAATGCCGTCATATGAGGTTGCTACCCTGGTTCCTTGAACATTTTCCGGTTCGATGAAACCATGAAAATACATGCATATTTCCTGTGCCGAATCGTCGACATGGACATCGGGCGAGGCCACATGCTCAATGAAGAAGGACTCCGCCACATGCAAAGACCCCGGCTCGTGGGTACGCCAGGGTCCAAGAAGATGGTCGGCATATGCCATGCGGATATAGCTGCCGCGATGGTCGGCGAAATAGAGGTAGTAGCGACCCAACGGGTTTGGCAGCCAGTCCGGAACCCGGATCAGCGACGGCCCGTTGATATTGCGGCCAATCCGGCGATCCATGAACGGCGCGATAATCGGACCGTTGCCGAGGCGCTTAATTTGCATGGTACTATCCCTCCCCTGAAGAATGGTCCATGATACCCGTCGCGGGAGAGCGATGACTAACGGACCATCTCAACGCATGATGTTTTCGCCATCGGTAATGGCAGCGGGGCTTGTGACGCTCGCGGCGGCCTGCACCGCAACCAATTCTGTAATCGTGCGCACGCTAACCGACATGGCGGTCGACCCCCTGGAGATCGCCTTTTTCCGAAACGTTTTTGGCCTCATGTTCATGCTGCCGTGGCTGGTACGAAACGGGGTTTCCGGCCTGCGCACCGACCGGCCGTTGACGCATATCGGACGGGCCGTCGTCAATCTCGCGGGAATGGTATTGTTCTTCCAGGCAATCGCGCTGATTCCGGTGGCGAACGTTGTGGCCATCAATTTCACCGGTCCCATCCTTACCTCGGTTCTTGCGGTCTTCTTGCTCGGCGAAGCCATGCGCGCCCGGAGATGGGGGGCTGTGATTCTGGGTTTCCTCGGCGCCTTGATTATCATCCGGCCCGGCTTCGCCGAGGTCGGGGCCGGGGTCCTATCAGCGGTTGCCGCCGCCGTCTCCTGGGCGGTCATGCAGATCATGGCGAAAAGCCTTTCGCACCGGGAATCGCCGCAGAAAATCGTCACGCTCAATTTGTTGCTGATGGTGCCGGTATCCTTCATTCCGGTGGTCTTCGTATGGACAACACCGAGTCTGTTCGCACTGGCGCTCATGGCCCTGCACGGCGTTCTCGGAACGGTGAACCAAGTGTTCATCGTACGTGCCTTCTCGCTGACGGATACCACTTATGTGATGCCCTTCGATTTCACCCGCCTGCCCTTCGTCGCCCTGCTGGCGTTCTTTCTGTTCGGAGAAATCCCTCCCTTCTGGACCTGGATTGGGGGTGCCGTCATCTTCGCCTCGACCCTCTATTTGACCCATCGGGAAAGTCGGGATCAGTAGCGTCCCGCCCGTTCGATCCCCGCGTCGCTGGTGGCCATGATTGCGTCCATGTGTTTGAGGACTAACTCGGACTTGATCACGGCATAGGCCGGGTCATCCCACAGATTAACGAACTCGCCGGGATCTTCCTGTAGGTCAAACAACTCGCCCAAATCGAGGCCATGATAGATGTTGGTCTTATAACGCCCGTCGAACCGCATGGTGGCGTGGCTGGGCAGAGATTCCCGGGCCGAGCCCAGAGCGTCGTTGAAGTGGCAGATGACCTCGGACTTGAAAATATCCGGATCGGCCGCGCCGCTCAACAACGGCATCAGGGATTTTCCTTGGACATTGGCCGGAATGTCGAGCCCGGCGGCGTCCATGACCGTAGGCATGATGTCGACCAGTTCGACCAAGGCGTCGCTGATTAGGCCTTCTTGAATTCGTCCCTTCCAGGCGAACATCAAGGGGACGTGAACAAGACCCTCCCAGAACCGGCAGCCCTTGTAGAGCTGGCCGTGATCGCCGAGCGTTTCGCCGTGATCGCTGTGGAAAATAATCAGGGTGTTGTCCAACTGCCCGGCGGTTTCCAGCGCATCCACCAAACGGCCGAATTCGTGATCGACGTGTTCGACCATCGCGTAATAGGCGGCCTTGACCTTACGGCCGTTGAACTCGGACGGCGGGTGGCAGGCGAACTGCGTGAAGTCTTCTTCTGCGTTGTACCTAAAATTGCTCTCGCCCAAGGGATTGCCCGGGGCCACGGCCTGCTGGCAGACATTGGCGAACAGCTTTTGCCGCTCCAAGTCGCTTTCGCGGAACAGCGGCGGCGGCAGGGTCTCGGGATCGTAGCGCTCCAGATACTCAGGCGCCGGATCATAGGGCGGATGGGGGTCGAAGGGATTCATGCTGAGCATCCACGGCCCATCCCGTTTCTCGTTGATGAACCGAATCGCCATCTCGGTCGACCAGGTGGTCTGGTGCAGCTCTGCCGGAACACCAGGGCCGCAGAAGTCCTTCATGTGGCTGTACAGTTCGTCAGCATCGACGCCTTTTTCCTCCTTTAGCCACTGATGATAGGCGTGGTGCTCGTAGGTCAGACTGGGAAACGGATGATGGGACCATTGGAACAGGCGGTAGCCGTCGTCGGCGCGCTCCTCGTGTCCGGAAGCCCGCTGCAAATGGAGCTTGCCAATCAGCCCGCAGTCGTAACCGGCATCGGCCAACATCCGGGTCACCAGTTTCTCGTTTGGGGGAAAATAGGCATTGCCGTTGCGATGCACGTGATTCGACGCCGGATAGCGCCCGGTCAGGAAACTGGCCCGGCTCGGCGTGCAGATCTGGCTCTGACAGTAGGCTTGGGTAAATGCGGTGCCCGCCCCCATGAAACGATCGAAATTCGGCGTATTGATGTGGTAATTACCCAGCCCGCGAATGGTGTCATAGCGCTGCTGGTCGGTGCAATACCAGAGGATGTTCGGTCGATCAGGGTTGCTCATTCTCGTTTCCTCAATAGGCTGATTGGCGGGATATTCCCGCATCATGCGTCGCTGCCACGGCGTCAAGATGGCGCCTCAGAAGATCACTTTTCAGTCCGGCGCAATTCGGATCGTCCCACAGGTTCTCAAATTCGTGCGGATCGCTTTGCAAATCATATATTTCACCCAGTTCGGTGCCGTGATAGACGGCGCTTTTGTAGCGTCCATCGCAAACCATGGTGCCGTGTGAAGGGCTGCTTATCGGGGTCGTGCCCAGTGAATCGTTGAACTCACACACCACATGCGGCTTGTGAAATCCGGGATCGCAGTCCCTGCGAAGAAGGGGGGCAAGCGATGTCCCCTGCATCCTGGGCGAGGCCTCTACCCCGGCTGCGTCGAGCAGGGTCGGCGCAATATCGACCAGTTCCACCAAGGCATCGCTGATGACACCGTGTCCAAAGCCTTCGGGCCACGAAACGATCATCGGCACCCGGACGAGCCCCTCGAAGAAACGACACCCAAGATACATCAAGCCATGATCGCCCATCAGGTCGCCATGATCGCTGTGGAACAGGATCAGCGTGTTGTCCAACTGCCCGGTATCGCGCAGCACCTCGACGATACGCCCGAACTGGTGGTCAATATGTTCGATCATGCCGTAATAGCCGGCCAGAAGGACGCGGCTGTCATAGTCGCGGGGTGGTTGGACCGTCATCCGCTCCCACGCCACACCCGGTTCGCCGGGTCCGCTGCCGTGTGGATTTCCAGCTTCGGGCGAATGCTGTTGAATGCTGCCGAAGTCCTGCTGGCGAATCGCATCGGATTGGCGATAGTGAGCGCGGGGCAGCGTCGTCGGGTCATACCGTTCGAGGTATTCCGGCGGCGGATCGAAGGGCGGATGGGGGTCGAAGCAATTGATGTTGAACAGCCACGGGCCGCCACGTTTTTGGGTAATGAAACGAATGGCCATTTCCGAGCACCACGTTGTCTGATGCAGATCCGACGGTACGCCCGGCCCGCAATAGCCGTTCACCGTTTTCGCAAAAAGCTCATGCGGATCGACGCCCTTCTCGTCACGAAGCCAGTCGGCGTAGGCGTGGTTTTCCAAATTGGGGTAGGGGTGGTGGCTCCAATGATAGGCGCTAAATCCGTCATCGACCCGCGCCTCGATCGGTTGCGCGCGCGCCAGATGCATCTTGCCCGCCATGCCGCAATCGTATCCGGCGTCGGCGAGCAAGCGCGTCACCAAGATCTCATGGGCGGGAAACGCCGCTGCGCCGTTGCGCAATACCTGCGTCGCAGCCGGATAGCGCCCGGTCAGAAAGGATGCCCGGCTGGGCGTGCAGACAGGGCTTTGGGCGTAAGCCCGCGTGAAGGCCGTACCATCGGCGGCCAATCGGTCAAGGCGGGGAGTCCGGATGTGCGGATTACCGAGCGCGTGAACGGTGTCGTAGCGCTGATGGTCGGTGCAATACCAAAGGATGTTTGGCCGTTCGCCCATGGCTCTATTCCGTCGGTCGCAAATCCGGCTCGATCCCCGGCGGCGGCGTGATAACCAATGTCCCTTCCTTTAGGATTGAATCGAGCCCGCCCCAATGGTCCGCTTTGGCTCGTTGCGCCGCCTTGGCGCGGGCGTCAACGTCCTCGGGGTCGCAAATGGTGCGCAAAATTGCTTCGAGCCGTTTCGCCGTTTCCACTCCCGATCCATCCGCGATGAGATCGCGGAGTTCGTTCGGATCTTTGTCGAGGTCGAAAAGCTGCGACGGCATGCCAACGTGGTAGATGAGCTTCATGTTCCCATCGCGCAGCATGAAGCTGCCTGCCTTCGATCCCGCCGCGTGGTACTCGGCAAATCCGATACGTGAGCGCTCGTCTCCGCCGGTGGCTGGCCACAACGAGATCCCGGGCAGATCCGCGTCTTCGTCGGTCAGTTTGGCGCCGACGGCCTCGACCAGGGTCGGGAACAGGTCAACGTGAGAAACCACCTGTTCCACCGTGCGGCCTTTGGGAATGTCCGGCCCCGACATGAGAAGCGGCACATCCACTGAGCCATCGTAGAGACAGGACTTGCCGAACAGACCATGGGCGCCATGCAGATCGCCGTGGTCGCTCGAGTACATGATCCGCGTGGTGTCGAGCAGCCCGAGTTCCTCGGCCACGTCCATCACGGCGCCCATCTGCTCGTCCACATGGGTGATCAGTCCGCAATATCCGGCAGCCACGCGGCGCAGCGCGTCCTCGTCGGTCATTTCTTGGGTATCCATAATGCCGCGCAGATGCTCGATCGCAGGATGCATGGGGCGCTCGCCGGGTGAAAATTGGGGCGGAAGCGGCATGTCTTCGACCGGATACAGATCCCACAACCGCTTGGGAATGCGGAAAGATGGATGCGGGCTTGGGTAGGACACGAAAAGCACCCAGGGCTGATCCCGTGTTGCACCCTCCTCGCGTAGCCACGAAATGGCGGATTTGGTGATGTTTTCGTCAAAATCCTGATAATGGGCGGTGCCGATGCCCGAATCCTCGACATACAATTCCCATTGTCCGGTTGCCTTGGGCTCGCGATCGAAGCCGCGCAACAACATGTGGACCCCGCCCCGACCGTTGAGGATATGCATGGGCAGGCGTTCTTCGGAAAAACCGTTATCGTCCTCGGTGGCCCGAAAATGCAGCTTTCCGACCGATACCACTTCATGGCCTTGGTCACGGATGCGACGCATCCAGCTGGGCGCCGTTCCATCGTAGACGATGGCGTTGTCCCACGTGCCCGTTTGGTGCGTATAGCGACCAGTCGCCAGCGCCGCACGCGACGGACAACACAGTGGCCCGGCGCAATACGCGTTGGTGAAACGCACACCGTCGCGCGCGATCCGATCCATGGTCGGCGTTTGAACGCAAGGATGCCCAGCGCATCCCATGACGGCTGCGTTGTGATTGTCGGAAAAAAAGAAAATTACATTTGATGGTCGTGTCATGGGATTCTCCCTGATTTAGCCTTCCGCTTGGTTCCGGGCCGGGATAAATAGCGAACGCCAACACGCCGCAGTTCCTCTAATAGTTCCCGAATCGCGTCTGATTGCTGTTCGCCGCGCCGGTAGATCACACCGGTCGCCCGGTCCCATTTGAATGGATAGTCCAGCAAGATCACATCGTCGGGTCGCAAAGCATCGATTTCTCGCTGGTTGGTGACACCCACCATGTCGGTTTCAGTCACCACGGAGAGGAGGAAATTAGTGGAGTCCGATTCGATTACGGCACGGGGTGGGGACTTGCCACGCGACACGTACAGGCCTTCAAGGCGCTGTCGATAAAGCGTTCCTTTTTCGGGTAACACCCACCCGAACCGATCCAGGTCTTCCAGCGATCGCGGCGGTTTTCTGGTTAGCGGATGACCTTTGCGGACCACCACACCCTGCTCGTTATCCGCCAAAAACATGAAGTCGGTCGTCTCGGCGTCATAGCTTTCCATGGATGTCCCGATGACCAGATCCAAAACACCTTCTTTTAACTGCCTAAACAAGGTGATGGTATTGAAGCCGCCACGAACGAACACTTTCACACTGGTTCGTTTGGCGACTAGGTTGATCACCGCCGGCACTAGGGACGCCCGCATCAGGCCGGGAACAATGCCGACAGAAATGGTTTCGGCCTTCTCAGCCTTCATGTTTTCGACGCTTTCCATGGTGCTGCGAACCTGGGCGCGGATCAATCGGGCGTGCTCGGCCAAGACCCAACCGGTGGCGTTTGGTTCGACACCCCGAGTGTGCCGGGTCAGCAGGGGCGTACCGAATTCGTCTTCCAGCACCTGGATGCTTTTTGTCAATCCCGACTGGGTCAGGCCGAGCGCACGGGCCGCCTCACCAATCGAACCGTATTCAACCACTGCAAGGAAATGCTCCAATTTACGAAGCTCCACCCATAACTTCCTTTCATGGCTTTATGCGCTTTTTTTAACTTGCCAGAATGATTTGACTTGTTCAATATGAAATTGGTTTTTGCGTCGGCGGCGGGGGAGACGGCCGGATGAAACCCAAGAATTTGCTGTTTATTTTTTCTGACGAGCATACACGGGACATTTCCGGTTGCTACGGCAACACGGTCGTGAAAACGCCCAACATTGACCGTTTGGCAGCCAACGGCACCGTCTTCAACAACGCCTACACGACGTGTCCGATCTGTGTTCCGGCGCGGGCAAGCTTGGCAACGGGCCTTTATGTGCATGACATCGGCTGCTGGGATAACGCGCATCCTTATGTGGGCGAACCCGAAGGCTGGGGACATCGATTGATGGCGGCGGGCCATCACGTCACGGCGACCGGCAAATTGCACATGTGCACCGACAAACACCCCAACGGCCACAGTGAGGAAATCGAGACCCTGCACGTCATCGACGGAATTGGCGATTTGCGCGGATCGATCCGCGAACCAATTGAGGAGCGCGCTACGGTAAAACTCTTGGCCGAAACGGCAGGCCCAGGCGAGTCGACGTATACCGCCTATGATGCCCGGACCGCCGCCCACGCCATTGACTGGCTTACCAACGAAGCACCGAAGCACACCGACAAGCCGTGGGTATTGTACGTCGGTTTTACGCTCCCGCACTTCCCGCTAGTCTGTCCGCAGGAATTCTACGACCTTTATGATCCGGACGAGATTCCCTGGCCTCGCCTGTATGGGCCCGATCAACGCCCGACCCATCCGGCGGTTCGTGAAGTCATTAAGGCCATGGCCTATGACAAGTACTTCGACGCAGAAAAAGTACGCATCGCGCTCCGCGCCTATTATGGAATGGTCAGTTATCTAGACCACCAGATCGGTCGGGTTCTGTCGGCCCTCGAGGACAATGACTTGGGGAACGACACCCGCATTCTCTACTCCTCGGACCATGGCGACAACATGGGAAACCGCGGAATGTGGGGAAAATCGATCATGTACGAGGAATCGGCCGCCGTTCCGTGGATCATGTCCGGACCGGATATCCCCGTCGGGCACACCGTCGATACGCTGGTGACCCTGGTCGATTTCTACCAAACGGCGCTGGACTGCTGCGGACTGCCGCTTACCGATACCGAAGAAAACATCCTGCCCGGTCATTCGCTGTTCCGGATTATCGACGGCGAACTTCCGGACCGAATCGCGTTCAGCGAATACCACGCCGCCGGATCACCGACGGGCATGTACATGATCCGCGATGGCCGATGGAAATACGTTTATTACGTTGGTTATCCCCCTCAGCTATTCGACCTTGAGGCAGACCCACATGAGGCCGTTGATCTTGGCGAGAGCGCCGAGCACGCGGACGTTCTCGCGGCCTGCGAGGCCAAGCTGCGTGCCATTGTCGATCCCGAAGCGGCCAACGCCCAGGCCTTTGCCGACCAACACGCCAAAGTCGCGTCCTTCGGCGGCCCCGAGGCCGTCAAGAGCCGAGGTGATTTTAGTCATACTCCGGCACCGGGTGAAAAAGTGGTGTTCGGATAAACAAAAAAACGGATAGGAAGCGTTGCATGGCCAATAAGCAGAAAACCGGTTTTATCGGTGTCGGGCTCATGGGCCATGGCATGGCCAAGAACCTTCTCGAGGCGGGTTATCCGCTTACGGTTATTGCAAACCGAACGCGGGAACGGGTCGATGACCTTAAAGCACGCGGCGCCAGCGAGGCCATGAGCTGCGCTGAATTGGCGGCGGCGTCCGAAGTCATAATCACCTGCATGCCCAGCATGCCTTCGCTGGCTCAAGTATTCGAAGGACCGGATGGGCTTTTGGCATTGGCGACGCCTGGAACGATTATCATCGATACGACGACAAGCGATCCCGAGATTACCAAGCGGTATGGCGCCATCGCTGCCGAGCGCGACGTTACCATCCTTGACGCCCCCCTCATCAAGGGACCCAAACAAGCCTGGGAAGGCACCATCGGCATCGCCGTTGCTGGCGACAAAACAAAGGTCGATGCAGTTTGGCCCATGCTTGATGCGATGGCGGAGCACATCACCTATGCCGGAGCGTTGGGAAATGCGCACACCTTGAAGATCCTCAACAACGCCATGGCGCAGGGTATTGGCGCGTTGGCCAGCGAGATATTCACAGTCGCGGCGAAAAAGGGAGTCGACCTGGAACTTCTGTACGATTTTTTATCGCACAGCAACGCGCACAGCCGACGCCTCGAGGATTCTGGCCCGCGCATCATGAACGGAAATCATGAGGTGGCTTTCGCGATCGATACGGCGCTCAAGGACGTCACCCTCTATACCAAAATGGCCAATGAGGCTGGCGCCCTTCATCTGGCGGGCGATGCGGCGCGCAACCTTTTGAAAATTGCGTCGGGCGCTGGATACGGCGCGGGAAATATCACGCGGGTCGCTACTGCGCTCGCCGAGATTGCGGACACTAATCTTCCGGGGGACGATTGACCGTTGCGGTAACCCGGCACGGGGGTGCAGCACCTTGTCCAAGGGGTTCGCATCCAAGAAAAGCTACCCGTTTCCGCCATGAAGGCTTGACGGTCTAACAACAAGAAATTTTTTCGCAAGTGAATTTGGCTCAGACATCAAAACAAAAGGGAGATTGACATGACTTTAGAATTGAC
>JABGRG010000115.1 GCA_018648445.1 Rhodospirillales bacterium
AGTTTCCAGCTTGTTGCGGATGACCGGCACCGCCTTGAAAAATCGGCTTGCTTCCTCAACCGTCATGTCCAGCACGTCGGCGATGGATTTATTGCGGAAGCGAACCTCCAGGGTTTCACGGTTATAGCGTTTGCCGTTGCAGGTATCGCAGGTCACGTAGACATCGGGCAGGAAGTGCATCTCGATTTTGATCAGGCCGTCACCTTGGCAGGCTTCGCACCGTCCGCCCTTGACGTTGAACGAAAATCGGCCGGGTTTGTATCCGCGTTCGCGCGATTCCGGCAAATTGGCGAACCAGTCGCGAACCGGCCCAAAGGCCCCGGTATAGGTGGCCGGATTGGAACGCGGCGTCCGTCCGATGGGCGATTGGTCGATATCGACCACCTTGTCGATAAACTCGAGACCTTCAATGCGCTCGTGCTCGCCCGCGTGAAGACGTGCGCCGTGCAAACGTCTGGCCAGCGACTGATACAGCGTCTCGGTAATCAGGGTCGATTTGCCACTACCCGATACCCCGGTCACGCAGGCGAAAACGCCCAACGGAAATTCGGCGGTGACGTTGTGCAGGTTGTTGGCCCGCGCGCCGATGACCCGCAATGCCCGGCCTTTCTTGCTTTTTCGGCGAACGGCGGGAATCGGGATTTGACTGAACCCGGACAAATACTGTCCGGTCAGGCTGTCGGGGCTCTGCATGATCTTTTCGGGCGTTCCTTCGGCGACAACGGCGCCCCCGTGAATGCCCGCACCCGGTCCCATATCAACCACGTAGTCGGCGGCCAGAATGGCATCTTCATCGTGCTCGACGACAATGACCGTATTGCCGAGGTCGCGCAGACGGCGAAGGGTTCCCAAAAGGCGTTCGTTATCGCGCTGATGAAGCCCGATGGAAGGTTCGTCCAGCACGTAAAGCACGCCGGTCAGGCCCGATCCGATTTGCGAGGCCAACCGGATGCGTTGGCTTTCGCCGCCCGAAAGGGTTCCGGCTGCGCGCGCCAAAGTCAGATATTCCAGCCCGACGTTTTTCAAAAACCCGAGGCGTTCGTTGATCTCGCGCAAAATCCGCCGCGCGATTTCGCTTTGCTGCGCTGTGAGGGTCTTGTCGACCCCCGCGAACCATCGTGACGCGCCGTTGATGGACATCCCGGCGATTTCGCTGATGTGCTTGCCGTCGATCTTCACCGCCAAAGCCTCGGGCTTCAGACGGTGCCCCTTGCATGAGGCGCAGGTGGTGACGGTCTGAAAACGGCTGAGTTCGTCGCGTACCCAGGATGAATCGGTTTCGCGCCAGCGCCGCTCCATGTTGGGGATGACGCCTTCGAACGGCCGCTTTATCTCGTAAGCGCGGCGACCGTCGTCGTAGCGCATGGTGACATCTGTCTTGCCCGAACCGTAAAGGATTGCGCTCTGCGCCTTTTTTGGCAGCTTGGCGAAGGACTTGCGAAGGTCGAACCCGTAATGACCGGCCAGACATTCAAGGGTTTGCAGATAATACTGCGACGTTGAATTGGCCCATGGGGCGACCACGCCTTCGGCCAGCGACAACCGGTCATCGGGAACCACCAGATCAGGGTCGAAATACATTTCGGTGCCCAGTCCGTCGCACGCGGGGCAGGCACCGAACGGATTGTTGAACGAGAACAGGCGAGGCTCAATCTCGTCGATGGTGAAGCCGGACACCGGGCAGGCGAATTTGGCTGAGAATGTTGTGCGCTCGCCAGAATCTGCGTCTTCGGCAAAGGCAAGGCCGTCGGCCAGTTCCAGCGCCGTTTCGAAGCTGTCCGCCAGGCGGGTTTCAATGCCTTCGCGGACCACCAATCGATCAACGACAACCTCGATATCATGCTTGACCTTTTTGTTCAGTTCCGGCGCGTCTTCGATGTCGAATTGCTCGCCGTCGATCTTGACGCGCTGAAACCCGCGTTTGCGAAGATCCTGAAGCTCGCGCCGGTATTCGCCCTTGCGGCCACGAACGATGGGGGCCAGCAAAAAAATCCGCGTTCCCTCGTTCATGGCCATGACGCGGTCGACCATCTGGCTGACCGTCTGGCTTTCGATGGGCAGGCCGGTGGCCGGCGAATGGGGCACGCCGACGCGCGCAAACATCAGCCGCATGTAGTCGTAAATTTCGGTGACGGTACCGACCGTCGAGCGCGGGTTGCGCGATGTGGTTTTCTGTTCGATGGAAATGGCCGGTGACAGGCCCTCGATGGAATCGACGTCCGGCTTTTGCATCAGTTCCAAAAACTGCCGGGCGTAGGCCGACAGGGATTCCACATAGCGGCGTTGGCCGTCGGCATACACGGTATCAAAGGCCAGCGACGACTTGCCCGACCCCGAAAGTCCGGTGATGACGGTCAGGCGATCGCGCGGAATGTCTACGTCAATGTTGCGCAGATTGTGTTCGCGAGCGCCGCGTATTTCGATTTTTTCCATCAACAACTCGATAAAGGATACGGCCGAGGCAAGAAACGGTTCAGACATATATGGAACGCGACGGGGCGTAAAGGGAGTCCCCAAATTGAAAAGACCGTCAGGTCGAGGAAAGCGGCCAAAAACTCGGGGAAATCCCTAGATATTCTACTTCATTTGCGCGGGAATACCCCAATAGGAATGTTTTGTTTGAACGTGTTACGGTTGAATTCTCTTTTTGGCAAAAGAACGAAAATACAATGGATGCCGTAAACACTGCAGAAGTTGCACAGAGCGCCAGAACCGTCGTCGAGCGTCAGAAACTGTCGGCAGCACCGGTCAAAGACCGCCTAAAGACAGACGAAGCGGTTCCGAAAGACGAGACGTCCGCCAGATCGGATACTCAGGAGGCCGCACCGACGCAACAAGTGCAGCCCGTAGAGCCGGTGCAACCGGCGGCGGCAGTGACGGCGAGTGCCGGTGGTCTCGGCCAATACGTTGATATGGTGGTTTAACCGAAACCGCCGTGACAATCCGAAATTCTCAATTTTCGAACCACGGGGGCCTTTCATGATTCCTCGCCGGGTGACATACTGCGCCGACATTTCGACGTAGGGGATTTTTCATGGCAGGCAGCGTTAACAAGGTCATTCTGGTAGGCAATCTCGGTAGGGACCCTGAGGTTCGCTACGCCCAGGACGGGACCAAGATAGTCAACTTTTCGTTGGCCACGTCCGAATCGTGGAAAGACAAGAACAGCGGCGAACGCCGTGAAAAGACCGAATGGCACCGGGTCGTTATTTTCAACGACCGTCTGGGTGATGTGGCCGAGCGTTTCTTGCGCAAGGGCTCGAAGGTTTATGTCGAGGGCGCGCTGCAAACCCGCAAATGGACCGGCAACGACGGCCAGGAACGCTACACGACGGAAACCGTGTTGCAGCGCTTCCGTGGCGAATTGACCATGCTGGACACCCGCGGCGGCGGCGGTGGCGGCGATTATGACTCCAGCGATCCCGGCCCGGGCGGTGGTGGCGATGGCCCCGATTGGAACGGCGGCGGAGGGTCCGGCTCAGGCGGCGGCGGCGGCGCCCCGGGCGGCGGCGGCGCGCCGGGCGGCGATCTGGACGACGAAATCCCATTCTAGCCTCGCCAACCGCTGAATTGCTAAGAGAATTCCATGCGGTTAGTCGGTTGCTCAGTGATAGTGGTCATATTGGTTCTGGCGGGCATTCCGAGCCCGTCGGAGGCCGGAAGTTTGCCGCGCGTCGAAGACCAGTTCCGCCTTCTTGCCGATGACCGCGCGCCGGGGCGTGAAATTTCGCGCGCGCTGGGGATATTGGATCGCGTCGCCACCAATGTCCGTGAGAATTATGTCGACGCGGTTGGCATCGGGCAGATGGAAGACGCCGCAATCGACGGCATGCTGAAAATTGATTCGCGGCGCGGCGCAACCAACGTGAACCGACTTCTGGAAGCCGCCGCCGAGGGGCTTCTATCGTCACTCGATCAGCATTCATCTTATCTGTCGCCCGAAAAATTCGGAGATATGAAGATTGGCGCCTCGGGCACGTTTGGTGGCTTGGGGATAAGCGTTTCGGTGGAAGACGGGCGCTTGAAAGTGGTCTCGCCGTTGGATGGAACGCCCGCCTATCGCGCCGGGATCAAGGCCGGAGACATCATCACCAACCTCGACGGCGTTTCCACGGAAGGATGGACGCTGGTGCAGGCCGTTCGCCGAATGCGGGGAAAACCTGGAACGCGAATCCGGCTCACGATCGACAGGGGTGGTCGGGTTTTTGATGTTCCGATTGTGCGCGAGATCATTACCATCGAAAGTGTGCATTGGCGCAGGGAAGGGACCATCGCGTATATCCGTATTTCTTCCTTCATGGAAAACACGGCCGACAAACTACGCGCCGCTCTTCGCCAAATGTGGGCGCAGCCGAACGATGCGCCAGAGGGTCTTGTCCTTGATCTCAGAAGCAACCCCGGCGGCCTGTTGTCAGCCGCCGTGGGCGTTGCCGACCAGTTCATTGAAAGTGGCGATATCGTCTCCATTCGCGGGCGAAAGGGCGACGGACAAACCCAGCGGGCCAAGCCTGGGGATATGAGCCGTGGCGTACCGATTAGCGTGCTTATCGACGGAGGAACGGCCAGCGGGTCCGAGATCGTGGCCGCATCGCTGCGGTCCCTGCGGCGCGCGGTTATTGTCGGCGTTCGAAGTTTTGGCAAGGGTTCCGTGCAAACCATTACGCCGCTGGATAACGGTGGGGCTTTGCGCCTGACGACATTGCGTTACTATTCCGATCTGGGCACCACCTTCGACGGATCAGGCTTGCAGCCCGACATCGCCGTCGAAAAGGGGCCGGACGGGGGCGCGGATGTGCAACTTGCCGAGGCTATTTCAGCGTTGACCCGGCCCAGCCTGCAAAGTAGGCGGCAAGGGCAGGGACGATCAGCCTCGGCCGCCGCCCCGTCGCGTTTTCCGCGCCGATCGCCGGTGGGGGGATTTCCGCAGAGCCCGCCACGTCCCGACGACGTTGCCGTCATTATCGGAAACGCCGATTACTCGCGGTTGGGGCTGGATTTGCCTGACGTTGATCCGGCCTATGCCGACGCCGAAGGCGTGAAACGATACGTGGTTCGCAGCCTTGGCATCCGCGAGGGCAACATCATCGACCTTCGCGACGCCACCGGCGCCCAATTCAGCCGCGTGTTCGGCACGGATACCAACCATAAGGGTCAATTGTTCGACTGGGTGCGGCCCGGCCAATCGCGGGTTTTTATCTACTACGCGGGACATGGCGCGCCGGGTGGGGATACAGGTGGATCCTATCTTGTGCCGGCGGATGCGGACGGCGCGCGAATTCGCTTGAACGGCTATCCGCTGCAAACGCTGTATCGCAACCTCGGACGGCTTCCGGCTGAACGAATCACGGTTGTTCTGGAGGCCTGCTTCTCGGGGGTCAGCCAGGGAGGCTCCGTGGTGCCGCGAAGCTCGGGTGTCTTCGTTCGCCCCAGCGCGCCTGAAATACCGTCCAATGTCACCGTCATTTCGGCGGGAACGGCGGAACAAGTGGCGTCTTGGGAAGAGGATGGATCGCACGGCCTGTTTACCAAATACTATCTGAAAGCGGTAGCCGGAGAGGCCGATGGGAAACGCTTTGGCAATGGCGACGGCAAGGTATCGACGGGCGAACTGGAGGCCTACCTGAAGGACACCCTTACCTATTACGCCCGACGTTATTACGGTCGCGACCAGACGCCGCAAATTGTAACCGGACGGGCGCGCTAAACCCCATCCCGCAAACTGAAAAAACCCCGACATTTCGTTGTTTGAGGCGGGGTCGTGTGCTAGATTTCGTTCTTCTGGAATTCTCTGGAAAACGGGCCGATTGGCCTGTCCCTGATCGCCACAGAAAAATCGAGTGATTGCCGTTGACGACACCACCGATCACGACGCCCGAATACGACATTACACCGGTCACCGTCGAAGACGAGATGAAGCGCTCCTACCTCGATTACGCCATGAGCGTGATCGTCAGCCGCGCGCTTCCCGATGTTCGTGACGGGCTTAAGCCCGTCCATCGACGCATCATCTATTCCATGAACGAGAGCGGCTACGACTACAACAAGCCGTTCCGCAAGTCCGCCCGCATCGTCGGCGATGTCATGGGTAAATATCACCCGCACGGCGACTCTGCGATTTATGACGCCATGGTGCGTATGGCGCAGGATTTCTCCATGCGCGTGCCGTTGATCAACGGCCAGGGCAATTTCGGCTCCATGGACGGCGACCGCGCCGCGGCCATGCGTTACACCGAGGCCCGAATGGCCCGCACGGCGCATGCGCTGATTGACGATATCGACAGGGATACGGTCGATTTCCAGCCGAACTATGACGAATCGGTAAGCGAGCCGAAGGTTCTTCCCGCCCGCTTCCCCAATCTTCTTGCGAATGGCGCCGGCGGCATCGCGGTGGGCATGGCGACCAATATTCCGCCCCACAATCTGGGTGAATTGATCGACGCCTGTTTCGCCATCATGGACAATCCGGAAGTCTCCATCGACGAATTGATCGATACCTGCATTCCGGCCCCCGATTTCCCGACCGGCGGGATCATTTTGGGCCGCAACGGAATTCGCTCGGCCTTTCATACGGGCCGCGGTTCGGTGGTCATGCGGGGCAAAACGGAAATTCAGGAAATCCGCAAGGGGCGCTTTGCGATTATCATTACCGAGGTTCCCTATCAGGTGAACAAGGCGCGCATGGTCGAGATTTTCGCCGAAACCGTGCGCGACAAAAGAATCGAGGGAATTTCCGACCTGCGCGACGAATCGGATCGTCACGGGGTGCGGGTCGTCGTCGAGTTGAAGCGCGACAGCGTACCCGAAGTCGTCCTCAATCAGTTGTTCCGCTATACGCCCCTGCAAACCAGCTTCGGCGTCAATATGCTGGCGCTTAACGGCGGCAAGCCGGAAATGTTGAACCTCAAGCAAATCCTTGAGGCGTTTCTGGTTTTCCGCGAGGAAGTGATCCGTCGGCGCACCATCTTCGAATTGTCGAAGGCCCGCGACAAGGCGCATCTCTTTGCCGGACTGGCCGTTGCCGTGGCCAATATCGACCAGGTAATTGCGCTGATTAGGGCCGCTTCCGATCCGGCGACGGCGCGCGCGCAGTTAATGGAACACCCGTGGCCCGCAAGCGAAGTCGAAGCCTTGATCGAATTGATAGATGAGCCCGGACGCAAGGTGGTGGACGGCGTTTATCAACTGTCCGAAGCGCAAGCCAAAGCCATTCTTGAGTTGCGCCTGCACCGCCTGACCGGGTTGGAGCGTGACAAGATCGCCGATGATCTGGCCGAGCTTGGCAAGCAGATCGAGGAGCATCTTTCCGTTCTGCGCTCGCGCGAAAAACTGCTGGGCGTTTTGCGTGACGAGTTGCTGGAAATCAAGGACCGGTTCGATACGCCACGCCGCACGGCGCTCGAAGACAACGAGTTTGAACAGGATATCGAGGACCTGATTCAGCGCGAGGACATGGTGCTGACCGTCACCAACTCGGGCTATATCAAACGGGTTCCGGTCTCGGCCTATCGCGCGCAGAAGCGCGGCGGCAAGGGACGTTCGGGCATGGCCACCCGCGACGAGGATTTCGTCAGCCGGGTCTTCGTGGTCAACACCCACACGCCGGTGCTGTTCTTCTCGTCCACCGGCATGGTTTACAAGCTGAAGGTCTACAGACTGCCTCTGGGCTCGCCACAGGCTCGTGGCAAGGCGATGATCAATTTGCTGCCCCTGGATCAGGGCGAGATCATTACCACCATGCTGCCCTTGCCCGAGGACGAGAGCACCTGGGAAAACCTGTTCATCGCGCTGGCCACGGCTTCCGGCAACATCCGGCGCAACCGGTTGAGCGATTTCACTAACGTTTTCGCCAACGGCAAGATCGCCATGAAATTGAAGGAAGGC
The DNA here is from genome assembly GCA_018648445.1 of Rhodospirillales bacterium. The sequence continues at coordinate 7,882 of JABGRG010000115.1, forward strand.
GATAAGCTGGTGCGCGTTCGTACGTTCACCGAGGATCACGACGTGCTTCTCAGCACCCGCCTTGGCAAGACAATCCGGTTCCCCATCTCGGATGCGCGCGTATTCAGCAGCCGGGCCTCGACGGGCGTGCGCGGCATCAGGCTCGACGAAGGGGATGCGGTTATCGGCATGTCGGCATTGATGCATGTGGAAGTGGATATCGAGCAGCGTGATGATTATCTGCACGCGGTCCATGCCCGCAACCGTCTTTCAAGCGGCGACTACACGGACCGTGATGAGGACCTTGCGCGGGACCAGGCTTCGGCAGCCCGTATGGATGATCCCGTATTCGCCGAGATGGCCGAAAAAGAGGAATTTATCGTCACTGTTTCCAACGACGGCATGGGCAAACGAACCTCGGCCTATGAATACCGCATATCGGGCCGCGGCGGGAAGGGCGTCAACAGCATGGACCTGCAACGTGACGGGGATAGCGCCACCGTGGTTAACTCGTTCCCGGTCGTCCAGACCGACCAGTTGGTTCTGGTTGCCGATAGCGGACAGATCATCCGCGTGCCGGTCGAGGATATCCGCGTGATCGGTCGGGCCAGCCGTGGCGTCACCGTCTTTAACGTGAGCGATGACGACCGCGTCGTCTCGGTAACGAGGCTGCGCGACGAAGATGACGAAGGTGACGAAGACGAGGATGGTGAAGACGAGAACGGCGAGGAAATCGAGGGCGAAGTTGCTACCGATGAAATCGCGTCGGAGGGAGATGCCCAGCCATGAGCGACCCGCGCGTCGGCATTTATCCGGGAACCTTTGACCCCATAACCAACGGCCACCTCGACATTATTTCGCGGGCGACCCGGGTGGTCGATCACCTGATCATTGGTATTGCCGCCAATCCGGGCAAGGAGCCTTTGTTTTCGTTGGAAGACCGCGTCGCTATGGTCCAGGACGAAATATCCGAAATGACCAACGGCGACGGCACCAAAATTGAGATTCGCGCATTTGGAAATCTGCTGATGGATTTCGTCACCGATGCCGGGGCCAGTGTGATCGTTCGGGGGCTGCGCGCCGTGTCGGACTTCGAGTTTGAATTTCAAATGGCGGGTATGAACCGGCGCCTGAACCCAATGATCGAGACGGTATTTCTCATGGCGTCCGACCGTCACCAGCTTATTGCGTCGCGTTTGGTCAAGGAAGTGGCACAACTCGGTGGCGATGCCGGGCATTTCGTTTCGCCGCGGGTGAAAAAGCGTTTGCAGGAACGCTTGGGATATTCTGAAGGCGCCGCCGCTGAAAAGGATTGACCCGCGCGGGCGCACTACCTATTTTGCCGCCAGCCAATCAACGGGCGCGTAGCTCAGGTGGTAGAGCATCTGACTTTTAATCAGACGGTCACAGGTTCGAATCCTGTCGCGCTCACCAATTAAATCAAGGCCTTAGCGGTAATTCGCTGAGGCCTTGTTTTTTGCGGGTAAGCAATAGGTAAGCAGCGTGACGTAAATTATGGCAATAGAGCGTTGTTAATTGCCGCTTCCGAGAACTATCGTATGACATGATCGATTCGCTTTCCAAGAACGTCGCATACCAAATTTGGGAATACGGGTTTCCGCCAATTACCTTTGCCGTTGCAGAGGCAGCGCGAAGTTTGACGGATGAGTACATGCGCGCATATCACTTGCTCGCGGATAACCTGGATAAACCGGATGGGGCCCTTTCAGCGCTCTATAAGGTTCTTTGTAAGGCGAGTGAGTACGATTCTGGGGATATGGCATGTCTGGCAAACGACGGTGATTTGATTCTCGGGCATCCGGACGGTGTTTTTTTTGCTCAACCAAAAATGCATCAAATTCTCTTGTCGGAGGTTCTTATCGGGTACGGTTTCGTAAGTCCCAGGAAGCCCGAAGATATTCCGAAAAGAATTCCGTCTGATCTTTGGAACTATTCGGTTGCAAGGGGGTCTGTATCCGGAAACAGTTTGACGTTCGACTCCGTTCGGATCGTCTCCTATCGCACGGTTGAAGGTTTCTATGCTCGAACAGCAGAAAACAAGGCACCTAAACCCGTTGGTCATCGTCCTGTGAAGAACCACGTTTTCGAAGCCTTTGAAACTTTGGCCTCCGCAGATGGGATCGATTTTTCACAGCCTATGAGCCGAACATACGAACCTATCCGCGCTTGGCTCTCGAATAGGTTCCCAGAACGGGCGTTAGAGTTTTCCGACCTTTCCGATGAAACCATTCGAAAAGTTGTTTCACCGGAATTCAAACCGCGCCGGAAAACCAAAAAACAATAAATAGGTTCCCAATTTATTGGGAAATATGTTGGTTCGAATCCGTGAAACTATCGCTTCATGACGAAAATCGTTGTGGAGCGGGAATATGCAGTTTCAACACCTTTCGGCCAACTTGGCTCGCGATCCGGATTACCTGGATCGCATGATCAACGAAAATGAAGCGGCGAATTTCGTCGGCTATACGGTCCGTGCGTTGCAGGGATGGCGCGTTAAGGGGGGCGGTCCCCAGTTCGTAAAGGTATCGGCACGCTCAATCCGTTATCGCCGTCGTGAGTTGATTGCATGGGCCGAAGAGCGGGTGTGTGCCAACACGTCCCAAGCGGTCGAGGCGTGATGTTCAATCCGCCAAGAATTGTTGAGTTTTGCTCCGGTGGGGCTGGCCGCGCCATCGGAGATTTTGGGGGCGGACGCGGGGAGTGGCTAAGGCTGGCGTGGGTTTCGGGTTTTATCCCGCCCCATGCCCCCCGTAGTTCGCAGGTGGGACGGGGCTTTGCCCGTCCCGCCCCCAATGTTCCCGGCACGCTCCGAGCGTGCCCTTTCCCGCCCCTAAAACCAAAAGCGGCCTCGGCGCGAAGCGCCGAAACCCCCGCGCCCGTTCCGGGCGCGCGCTTCGCATCAAATCTTCATAACCAATTGGGGGGTCTTTGTAGCACCCCCCTCTACGATTACCGAACGGGGTGAAAATGGAAATTTTGAGAAGCGGTTTCGACACATTTGATATGGCGTTCCAAGGGGCGTTGCCCGAAAAAGTTCTAAAAACGTTGGAGGAGGGGAAAGACGAGGCCCAGGCGACCATGAAACCGACATTGGTGGACTTGGGGCCGGGAAGGGTTGCCGGGCACGTGCTGGAAGGCGGGAAGCCCGGAGGATACCGCTACTCGTTCAGTACGGGGCCGGAAGGGGAAATCTGGTTCTTTAAGCACAATACCGACAAGGGCAATTGGAACATCTTTGTTTCCGTGCGTTCCAATCAACTGGTTATTAACGGCATAGAAAAGGTGATCGAAGTCCTTCAGGAACGCTTGGTGGGATTTGGGGCCGTCGTTATCGCGGAAAGCGTAAACCGGGTTGATTTCGCGGTTGATGTTGTCGCTTCCGAGTTCGTTCTTGATCCCAAACGCTTCGTCGCCCATCCGCATAGCGTAACTCGATGCCATGCTGAGAAAGACGGCAAAGCAAGCGAGGATGAATTCAAGCCATCGGTAATTTGGAGCGGCAGGACCGTAACCAGCGTCACCATCGGCAAAATGCCGGGGCGGCAAATCATCGTCTACGATAAGCGCCGCGAAGCCATCAAAAAGAAAAACCTCTTCATGTTCGACCTATGGGATATCGACCCGAAAGACAAAACAAAACATGTTTGGCGCGTGGAAATCCGGGCGGGAAAACGTCACCTGAAAGACGTTTGGGGAATATCGACCGTTGAAGACCTGTTAGCGTCAGCGTGCGACGTGATCGGCAAGGCGCTTGCCGTTATCCGCCGAACAGGCCGATAGCAACGTTACAAGGCAGCAATTAGCCCCAATATGGAAACTCGCGACCAAGGCGGCAAGAACGGCGCTGGCAGATTACGAAAGCGGCCTGGTCCC
>JABGRG010000116.1 GCA_018648445.1 Rhodospirillales bacterium
GTGAAGCCTCCCTGTTAGACTCAGCCGGAAACCCTAGGGTTTCCGGTCTTTTTTTGTGCTGTTGCCATTTCCGCAACGAACTGTGTGGTATAAACACTCGGCGCGACGCCCGGATGGCACCGTAAAATCGGCTCTCGTTAACCCGGCGCACGTGCCTGAACGACCCACCACTCCGAAATGCACCCTGATGCCGTATGCGGAAAATCGCGGCCGGGACGCCAATGCCGTCGGCGCAGTCGCGTCGGCGCACGCGCCGAATGCCGGGGCGGGCACATTGATGTTTGTGCAACGTGTTGATTCGCTGATACGGTTTTTCCTCCGGGGCCATTTAGACGGCTGGCGGCGTCTGGGGATGTTTACTGTCGTTGGCGTCAGGTGAATAGGTGCGAACAAATGAGGGGGGCGATTGGCGCAACGGAAAGCCCCTTAGCCCAGGCTAGGTGGCGGGCCTTCTGAAGCCGTTCGGGATTAAACCGGACAAGTGGCGCGGTGCGTATTCAAAGATTATTCGTGGATACCACAGATCGAACTTCGAGGATGCCTTCAGCCGGTATCTTGATGGTGGTTCCGCTACATCCGCCACAGCGTTGAATTCAGACGATGAAATTGAATTCCCATCCGCCACAGACGTCGACTCTGTGGCGGATGGGAAACAGGATAACGTCAATAATTTCTACGGCAGGGAGAGGGAAGGTTCTGGGTTGCCGGTGCTACCCCGGTTTCACGCGAAAAAACGCGATGAATTTGACGGGCGTATAACGACGACCGCCATCAGGCCATATTGGCGGCATGTCCGCTCCGCGTGGCTCAAACTCTCCTCCATCTCTATCGATGATGCCGCCGCCGCACTCAGTCGTGAATCTTCGTCAGGCTCACTTCCTTGAAGTGCCGGGTGTAATAGTGGCGCTCGATAGAGACGTCGATCAACACTGGAATTCCTTCGCGGTTGGCTGCCAGAGCGGTGGCCAGAGCGGGTTCGATGTCCGCGGGATCGGCGACGGATATTCCCTTGCACCCTTGCGCTTCGGCAATAGCCGGAAGATCGGCGGCAACGCCGAACGCCGTGGCGATGAATTCCTGGTCCTTTAGCACCTGCGTATATTGCGGCCAGCCGAACGCCTGGTTGTTGAAGACGATCCAGGTTACGCCGCATTTCCATTCGGCGGCGGTTGCCAATTCCATCATCGCCATCTGCATCGCCCCGTCGCCGGTCACACAAACCACGTTTTTGGACGGATTGGCGAGCTTGGCTCCGATACTCCCAGTCACGCCGAAACCCATGGCCGTCTGCTCAGCCATCGGTACGCAGTCACCGGCGTCGAGAACCTTGTAATAGGGCCAGTAGTAGCACCACAGATCAGCCCCGCCGTTTTCCTTCATCAGAATCGTGTTGCGACCGAATACGCGGTTCAGCGCGGCCAACACGAAGGGCGGGCGGATCGGCGTGGCGGGCTCGGCTGCTTCGGCTTCGGTCGCCGCGAGATCGGCATCCTTGAGCGAGAGCACCTCGTGCATCCAGTTTTCGCGGCCACCGCCGTCAAGCGATGCTCCGCAAGCGGCCAGAAGGTCATCAAGGCCAAGTGCTGCGTCGCAGACCAGAGCCGCGTCGGGCCGCCAGTTCATGGCGATGGTGTCGGCGTCGATATCGAGTTGAACAAACCGCGCGCCCTCGGGGAAGATCGACCACGACAGAGTCGAGAACGCCTCAAGCCGCGACCCGACCGAAAGAACGAGATCAGCTTTTTCAAAGACCGCCTTGCCGGATTCCGAGAAATAGAGCCCGGTCAGGCCCATGAACAAATCTTCGGTTTCAGCCATGATGCCACGCCCGCCGGGCGTCGCGAAAACCGGCATGGTGGCGGCGCGGCTTAATTCGCGAACCTGATCGAAGGCACCCGCAGATACCGCACCACTGCCACAGATCAAGACCGGGCGCTTGGCTTGCGAGATCAGCTTAGCCGCCGCTTCCACAGTGGCGGCTTCGGGGCGGGTGCGGATGCGACCGAGGGTCGGACGAACATCGGAGGCCATCTCCACCGGTTCTGAACAGGTGTCCGAAGGCACGTCGATAAATACGGCTCCCGGTCGACCATTGCGCGCCTGGGTAAAGGCGCGCTGCATGATCCACGGCATCTGCGTAGTATCGTGCGCGCGAACCGCCCACTTGGTGACCGGTTTCATCAGGGCCACCGAATCGAGTTCCTGGAATGCACCCATTCCGTTTTGATTGGCGACGACGCCATTGGCGATAGCGATCACCGGTACCGAGCCGCACGTCGCTTCCAAAAGACCGGTGGCCAGATTGGTGATACCCGGTCCCGGATTGGTGAAGACGATGCCCGGCTTGCCGCTGACCCGCGCGTAGGCATAGGCGCACGAAACCGCCCACGGTTCACTGCGTACGAGAACAAACTTGATATTGGTGTGATCGGTCAGATCCTCGATCAGGTTCTGCGGGTTTCCCGGTAGGCCAAACACGTACTCAACGCCTTCGGCTTCGAGGGCCTTCGCGATGGCATGCCACGGGGTACATTTGGTCATCTTGTCGCTCCTTGAGTTTCTCAGGGTAATATTTGTTCAACCGGCAAAGAAGGGTTCGACCAGCCCCTTCGCGCCAATGTCACGAACGACGAAAAGGGCTCCGGCCAGGGGCTCGGTCTTGCGTCCCTCGTCGTCGAGAAAGCGGGTTGCCGAAGTGATGTAGAGTTCGTCCAGATTGTCGCCGCCGAACGTGCACATGGTTGGATGGCTGACCGCCAGATTAATCTTGCGATCAAATTCCCCGTCGGGGGTATAGCGCGCCACATAACCGGCATGAATCATCGCGCACCAGTAACCGCCCTCGGTATCCACGGTGGCCCCGTCGACCCTTCCTGGCAGATCGGCGGTGGACAAAAATACCCGGCGATTATGTACGGTCCCGTCTTCGATATTGAAGTCGTAGGCGTAGACCGTCTCGGCGCGGGTGTCGGCGTAATACATGACCGTGTCGTCGGGGCTCCAGGCGATGCCGTTGGAAACGGTGATGCCCTGATCCATGGCGTGGTAAGAGAAGTCCTCATCCAGACGCCACAGGATGCCGGCGGTTTTTGTCAAAGACATATCCATGGTGCCGCACCAGTAGCGGCCACGCCGATCACATTTGCCGTCGTTAAGCAGAATACTCTCTCCGGGTTGCGGATCGGCGACGGTTTCAAACGTACCGCTATCCAGATCTACAAGGCGGAACCCCGATTTCATGCCCGCGATGATTCCACCATCGGCGCGAAACACCAAAGAGCCTATGGGTTCGGGGGTCGGCCACGAGCGAACGCCGCCGTCCTGCGGGGTATAGCGGCGTATCATGCAGCCCAGTGCATCCACCCAATAAAGCGCACGTTCAGTCGGGTGCCAGATCGGGCCTTCTCCGAGAACATCCTCGACTTCGGCGAGACAGATAACTTCCATGGCTTCACCTACCTTTGCGCATCCGGCATCGCAAACGGGTGCACGGCTTCATAGGCACGAGCCGCCCGCAGAACCAGTGCGTCGGCGTACTTGGGACCAACCACCTGCATGGCGACCGGCAGCCCGGATGCGGTCAATCCGCACGGCACAGATGCCGCCGGCTGGTGTGTCAGGTTGAAGGGATAGGTGTAGGGCGACCAGTCGAGCCATCCATCCATATTGCTGCCCGGCGGAGTAAGTTTTCCAGCCTCGAAGGCGGCCAGCGGCATCTGCGGAGTAATCAGGAGATCATAGTTGCGGTGGAAGTCGGCCATGGTTCGGCCCATTTCCTCGCGTTGCAGTTCCGCCCGCGCGCGATCAACAGCTGAAAGCCCGGCGGCCCTGGACGCGCATTCGACCAGACCGGGTTCCAGAAGGTGACGTCTATCCTCGGCCACCCCATCCACGGCGTAGGCGAGACCGGTGTTCCACAGGTCTTCGATAAGTTGGCGCGGGTTGCCGATATTCGGATCGCATTCTTCGATGATCGCTCCCAGACCGGCCAGTGCATCAACCGCACGTTCGACCAGCGCCAGCACTTCCGGGTCGCACGGGGCAAAACCGAGTGTACGGCTGAACGCGATCTTCTTTCCCTTTATGCCGTCGTCCAGGCCGTGCAGAAAATCCTCGCCGGAATACGGAAGCGCGAACCAGTCACGCCAGTCCGGGCGCGACACCACGTTCAGCATCAGGGCTGCGTCTGCGACGGTGCGGGTCATCGGTCCGAAGTGGGCCAGCGATGTCCGCGCTTCCCACGGGTAAGCGGGAACTTGGCCGAACGTCGGTTTGTGCGCGAATATCCCACAGAATGCAGCCGGAATGCGGACCGATCCGGCTGCGTCGTTGCCAATGTGCAGGGCACCGAAGCCCAGTGCCGCGGCCACCGCTGCACCGCCGCTGCTTCCCCCGGCGGCCCGTTCAGCGTTCCATGGGTTGCGGGTAATCCCGGCCAGTGGGCTGTCGGTCACGCCCTTCCAGCCGAATTCCGGCGAGTTGGTTTTGCCTAGAAATACCGCACCTTGTTCACGCATACGGGCAACGCAGGGAGCGTCCACGCTGCATTCCTGATCGGCATCGGTTGTCAGCGAACCACGCCGGGTCGGCCAGTGCTTGGACAGCACGACTTCCTTGATGGTCGAAGGAACGCCGTCGATGGCACCCAGCGGCTTTGCCGCCATCCACCGGGCCTCGGCGGCGGCGGCATCGGCCAGCGCGCGTTCGGGGTCGGTAAGCAAAAAGGCGTTGTAGGTCTCGTCGAACGCGGCAATCCGCTTCAGTGCGGCTTGTGTGGCTTCCACCGGCGAAAGCTTGCGGTTTCTGAACAAGCCGACCATATCGCGGGCGGGCATCATGGCCAAATCATCAAACATCGACATTTTTCCCGTTTTGCGGAATCTCATTGCAAAAACAATATCTCAATAGAAAGTTCTTGAAAACAGAAAAGATGTTTTGTAATACGGAACTATGCTGGGTATCGGCAACCTCATGCTACGGAGTGCAATATGGACTGGCGAAATCTTTCGGCAGACGAATTGGAATTCGAATTCAATCCGCAACACTCGGTGGCCGATTTCGGGTCTTTTCAGGTAGAGCGTACAGCGGCCAGCGAACTGGCTCGGCGCGAGATGACGGCGCAGTTGGATATAAGTTACGGGCCGTCGCCGACGCGCACACTTGATGTCTATCCGGTCGCCCCATGTGCGGCAAACGCCGCCCCGCCGGTCCACGTCTTCTTCCATGGCGGTTACTGGCGAACCCAGGACAAAGCCAACTTTGCCTTTATCGCCCGAACGCTCGTTGAACTTGGCATTGCCACCGTTATCGCCAATTACGACCTTTGCCCGGAGGTCTCGCTTGATGTGGTTGTCGATTCGGCAATGCAGGCGGTTGCCTGGACACGGCGCAACGCGGCCAGCTTCGGCGCCGATCCCGAGCGGCTGACGCTATCGGGGAATTCGGCGGGCGCGCATCTATCGGCAATGGCGCTGGCCCACGACTGGACGGCCCATGGACTGCCTGCTTCCGTGGTAAAGGGAATTGTCGCCATCAGCGGCATCTACGATCCTGAACCGGCCATGCACATCTCGGTCAACGCCGAGATCGGCCTGACGGCGGAGATTGCCAAACGCAACAACGTGCTTGCGCTGGACCCCGGCGAACCGGTGCCGGTGGCGCTGTTTGCCGGTGCAGTTGAGCCCGATCACTGGCGTCAGCAGACGCACCTTTATGCTGCCTACCTGGAAAGCCACGGGTTCCGCCCGACAACAAAGATCGAGCCGGGCAAGCACCATTTCAATATTATGGACAACTACCTAGACGCCGATCAGCCCATCGTGCGGGCCATCCGCGCCATGGTTTGAAGCACTTCCTTACTGGCCAAAATACCCCAGGCGTGAGGAAATTCGCGCCGCCGCTTCAATGACCAATGGTGCCCAGCCTAGGATGGTGTCGCGGTCGATACGGTAGACGTGGGCCCACACGTTGACAGCCGCGACGATGTTGCCCTGGTAGTCGAAAATCGGTGCTGCAAGGCCACGCACTTCGTTCGTTTCCTCTTGGTCGGCCAAGGCGAATCCCTGCTTTCGCACGCGCTCCAGTTCAATCTCGAAATCTTCCGAACTGGTAATGGTGTTGTCGGTATGGCGCGTGAACTCAATCTGCCCGACAAGTCGGCGGCGCTTGTCTTCAGGCAGGAAAGCAACCATCGCCTTGCCCAGTGCGGTGCAGTGAACCGGTGCCCGGGAACCGACGTTGGACGCCATGCGCAATGGCGCCCGGCTTTCCACCATCTTGATGAATATGATTTCGGCCCTATCTAGGACAGCCAAAACGGAGTGCTGTTCCGTCTGGCGGTTTAACCAGCGCATATCCTCGTCGGCTATTTGCTGCAAATCGAGGCTGTTCCATAGCCTCAGGGCCCAACCCATGATCCTGTTGCCAAGGCGGTAGGTTCGGCTGTCCTCGTCGTAAGCGACAAGACCTTCGTTGGTCAGCACCGAAAGAATGCGGTGGCCCGAACTCTTGGTCAGGTCGGCCTTGCGGATTACATCGGAAAAACGCACGGCCTCGGGTGAAGCCGCCAGAACGTCAAGGATCTGTACGCTTTTGGAAATAATGCTGCTTTTCTCGTTGGTTTTCGACACGGCGTAACTTTCGCTGGGGCTTGACAAAAAGCCTTATCGGTGTGAGCATCAAATATCGAAACTAGTGTTCCGTAATAAGGAACTTTTCTCTTGTGAGAGTGCATTCAAGGGGGCATCCATGTCAAGAAACAGATTTCTGAACGCGGTTCTGGCCACCGCGTTTGCTTTCACCGGGGCCACCCAGGTTGGGGCCGCGGAATTCACGATGAAACTTGGGCACAGCAACCAGCCGGATCCCAAGAATTCGGTTTTTCACGCCTGCGCGCTGAAGTTCGAGGGACTGGTTGAGAAATACACAAACGGGCGGGTCGATGTTGTGATCTTCCCCGCATTTCAATTGGGCAGTGAGCAGGAACAGGTTCGTGCCAGCCAGCTCGGCACCCAAGAATCAACGATCATTTCAACCAATAACCTTAACGTCTTTGCCCGTTCGCTTGGTTTCCTGAGCTTGCCGTACATCTTCGAGACCGTGGCCGAAGGGCGCAACGTCATCGACACCGGTTGGGATAAGTTCAATGAATGGTCAACCAAGGAAGCCGGCGTTCGGTTGCTGACGGTCATCGACGCGGGGTTCCGTGATCTGACCACCAACGACGCCCATCCCGTGCGTAACCTGGCAGACCTCAGAAAGGCGAAAATCAGAGTCCCGCCGAACCCGATCATGATCGGTGCTTTCAAGAGCTGGGGTGTTGAGCCGATGCCTCTGGCCTGGTCTGAGACCTTCAACGCCTTGCAGCAAAAAGTCGTCGATGGACAGGAAAATCCCATCAATGTGATGCTCGCGGTGAAGTTCTACGAGGTCCAGAAATATGTAACGAACATGTCGTATATATATCAGAGCAACTTCCTGGTTGCTTCGGAGAGGTGGTTCCAAAGTCTGCCTACCGATCTGCAAGCCGCAGTCGTTCGTGCAGGCAAGGAAACCACCGATTGGGAACGCGACTACATCGAAGCGACCACCAAAAGCGACATCGCACGCTTGAAAGCAGACCACGGAATTATCTTCCTGGGCGAACCCGAAGATAAACCCGAGTGGGTCAAGCGCGCGCGCGCCATCTGGCCCGACTATTATGACTTCATCGGCAAGGGTGATGCCGATAAAGGCAAAAAGGTCGTTGACGCAGTGATCAAGATGACCGCCGAATATCGCGCCAAAAACAAGTAAGCTAACTTTGGCGGCGGCGGATTGCGTCCGCCGCCGCCACTTAATCAATTTGTAACCGGCGATTGGTGCCGCGAAGGGTTGATGTGATGAGGGCGGTTCTGCGGCTGGTTGATCGTTATTTTGAAGAAGCCATCTGCGGCGGCCTTCTCGTGATCTTGATGTGCCTTCTGTTCCTGCAGGTTATCCTGCGCTACGTTTTTTCCATGTCGTGGTCATGGAACGAGGAAGTCACCCGCTTCGTTTTCGTCTGGTTTATTTATCTGGGTGCTTGCCTGGGGGTTCAGCGCCAGGGCCACATCCGGGTTATGACGTTTGTCACTATGTTGCCGCAAGGCTTGATGCGCAAGGCGGTGCTGTTGCTGGCCGATCTGATCTGGCTGGCATTCCTGATCATCGTCTTCTACTACAGCCTCGACTTCCTGGACACCGTTCTGCAATTTCCACAGGGTTCGGCCGTCCTCGATATTCCTCTTTTTTATGTCTATTTGATTATCCCGGGCGGGTTCGTTCTGATGATGCTGCGACTCGTCCAACTTTATATACGAAGCTGGTGCGCCATCGACCCGGACCACGCCGGCGAAGCACCGACCGGAAATAATGGGGAGGCGGCGCCATGATTATGGTCGCGGTCTTCATCATTTGCCTGGCGCTCGGAGTGCCGATCATGGCGACCATCGGCATGGCGACCATCGTGCCGATCTTCGTCGACGGCATCATCCCCATGACCATGGTCGTCCAGACCCTTTACACCGGGGTCGATCAGTTCCCGCTGATTGCCGTTACCGGCTTTATCCTGGCTGGCGCGCTCATGGGAACGGGCGGCATCACCGAACGGATCATCGAGGTAGCGGCCAGTCTGGTCGGTGGTTTCGCCGGTGGTCTAGCCACGGTCACCATTGTTGCCTGCATGTTCTTCGCCGCCATCAGCGGATCCGGCCCGGCCACCGTCGCCGCCATTGGCGGCATCATGCTTCCCGGTATGTTCAAGCGCGGCTATGACCGCGATTTCGGTGCCGCAGTTGCGGCATCGGGCGGTGCCCTGGGTATCCTAATCCCGCCCAGCAATCCGATGATCATCTTTGGCGTGGTGGCCAGCGTTTCGATTACCCAGCTTTTCATGGCCGGGCTGATACCGGGCTTGCTTATCGGCGTGATGATGATCGGTGCCGGGCAATTGGTGTCGTATAAACGCAAGTACGTGGGCTCAGGCGAGCCTTTTTCCGCTCGCCGTGTAATGGCCGCCGTGCGCCGAGGCAAGTGGGCGCTTTTGGCCCCCGTGATAATTCTGGGCGGCATCTATGCCGGAGTATTCACGCCGGTGGAAGCGGCGGCGGTGGCCGTGTTCTACGCCTTCTTCGTTGGCGTGTTCGTTTACCGCTCGCTGACCTGGCCGGGCTTTTTGGAATCGTTACGCGTCACGGCCATGACGTCGGGAACGGTGATTGTCATCGTGGGTATCGCCCTTTCCTTCGGGCGGCTGTTGACGATCTATCAAATTCCACAAATGGTGGCCGAGGGGCTATCTGCGGTTTCGTCTGACCCGATCATCGTTCTGTTCCTTATCGCGATCTTCCTGATCGTAATCGGCACCTTCATGGAAACACTGGCACAAATTATTATTCTTACGCCGGTCTTTCTGCCGCTGGTCAAAAGCTTGGGCGTCGATCCCATTCATTTCGGCGTAATATTCGTGGTTTGCTGCGAGATCGGGTTCCTGACGCCGCCCCTAGGGGCCAATCTTTATGTCGCCATGAAACAGGCCGACGTTTCCCTGGAAGCGGTGTCCAAGGCCGTGCTCCCGTTCCTTGCTGCCCTAATTGTCGGCTTGGTACCGATTATTTTATTCCCCAGTCTTTCCTTATTTCTTCCGCAGTTGTTGATGGGCAATTAAAAGGCGGCGGTTGGCCGCCGCTTCGAGGGTCTGACACAAATTCGCTAGATCATTTGCACCAACGCTGCGCGAAGAGGATTTTAACTTGTGCGCGGCTTGACTGGCCATCGTTGGGGCAGGTGGTGCGGCGTAAGATTGCACCTTCGAGGAAGGGTTATGTCGTGCTCGCAAATAGGTACTTTCCCCAATCAAACTGGGGAAGGACCTAGTTGTTTGTTGTATCTAGGAGAAATATATTAACCATAGTCGGCGTTGAAAATTTTTCTCTCTCCCAACTTAAGCTACGGTGTTTTAACTTCCCTGTTGACTCGCCCGCCGGAAATACCGGCGGGCGTTTTTTGCTATTATTGCCGTGGATCAACCGAGCACGGATCGCGCAACCTTACACCTGTCTTACGAGACGTAGGTTGGGCGCACCGACAATTGCCCCTTCGACTGCCGTTTGACTTCTGCATCGAAGCGAAAAGCTGACGGTCGAAATCAAAGAGCTTTTCCTGCGCCGGATACGTAAATCTACGCCGTCCCTCAACCTGCCTTCACTATTCGATGCACCGTACCGACGCCCAACCCCGTCTCGGTGGCTATAGAACGGACCGACTTCCTGAATTTTGCTAGAGCAAGGACAGCTTGTCTGGTCTCGGCCTTAATGGCAGGGCGGCCAAGTTTGACACCGGCGGCTTTTGCTCGTTCTAAACCGGCCTTCACCCGCTCCTGGATCATTGCCCGTTTGAATTCGGCAAAGACGCCCATCATCCGGAACATCGCTTTGCCTGCCGGGGTCGTCGTGTCCACACCCTGCTGGTGGACGAAGAGATCGACGCCAACGGCATGGAGTTCGCCAAGACACGAAACGAGGTCTTGGAGACTTTGACCCAACCTGTCGACAGACCACGCCATGATGACGTCGAACTGGCGTCGGGTGGCGTCATTGCACAGATGATCGAAGGCCGGGCGTTGGGCGCGACCCTTCGCACCTGAAACACCATTGTCCTCGTAGACCTCGACCACTTCCCATCCGGCTTTATTTGCCACCTGTTCAAGCACCCGGCGCTGGTTGTCAGTGGTCTGGCCGTCGGTCGATACGCGAAGGTAGAGGGCGGCTCGTTTCATGGTCATGGCGTCGGCTCCCGGGTGCGTGGTCGGCGTTGCGGGTAAGCATGAATCATGATCGTTCGTAAATCCCGATCTGCGGGAGGGTTTTTGGAACACCACGTTTGGTGCGGGGCAAGCCACTCTCGGAGACCGGCATGACAAGGTCGGCGATGCCGGGTTCTGCGCGTCAAAACAAGTTGGCCCGCACCGGAGGAATGCGAAAGCTATTTGAAATCGATTGAAGCCACCTCGGCAATAATTGACCGGCTTCTCCAAAGGAAATGTTTTCGGGCTTTATCTCCCTGGACAGAAAAAGGCATTTGGAACTGCCGGGAAGCCAACATTTTGGGCGTTCACGCCCGCTGCCGGGGAAAAAGCAGACCAACTTCGGGGCTGGCGCTAACGACCGTTGGTGACCCAGACCAGACATGACAATGGTATTGATCTCGAACCACAGGTCAATCGGCGGCGAAAACAGTTCCCGCAGTTCGTCGCCTATAGGACAATAATTGAATGTGACCCACACCTCGGTGCTCACAAGCATCGTCGACCAGTTGTGGGGGCAAACTCGCGGTACCCCGTTCGAGAAATTGCGCCTGTACACTAAAATGCAGGGAAACCGCCGCCCACGGCAAATTCACCGGCGGCGACTTGTCGATTGTCTGGAATCGCCAATGATCGGCTGGCGAAAACGTCGGGATAGTTTCGTTCACGTTGCTTTTCGGCATGCAATCGGTAAGCATCTATTTTTCGCGTGACGTACCCATATCGGAAATGGAGAGCGTAAATGGTCGATCCCGCAATGACCTTCATGGGATTTCGTCGGCTCGACGGGCGGATCGGCGTGCGCAATCATTTACTCGTAATTTCGGCAATGGATACGACCAATCCCATCGCCCGGCGGATCGCCGCGTCCGTTGATGGGGCCGTGCCAATCTGCGCGGCCTTCGGGCGGGCGTTGG
>JABGRG010000117.1 GCA_018648445.1 Rhodospirillales bacterium
CGGAGCCCGGTCTTTCTTTGTGAATTGCGTTCAAGCGCCACGCAGGCTGCGCTCCCGCTTGGTCGCATAGTCGTCGCGCTGTTGCGCTCCTCCGGGCTTGTCGTCAGGGGTGGGACGTTGGGGCCGTTATCGCAGGGGTGTATTTCGGCGCTTGATGCGTAGCGGGCATGTGTGCTTTTATGCGGGTGATAACTGGAATTCTTACAAACGGTGGCGGCGTTCCTGGAGCGCCGCCGCACCTTTGGAACGAGATTTGGCGAAACGGAAAATAAGATGAAAAAGAACCTGATTGTGTGGATGGCCGCGCTGGCCTTGGTCATTGTCACCAGCATCCCGGCGGCGTTTGCCGAGAGCGGCGCGATGACCGTTTACAAATCGCCGCTGTGCGGCTGTTGCGGCGGGTGGGTCGACCACATGCGCGAAAACGGCTTTTCCGTCCGCGTCAAGGAAATGGAAGACGTTTCGACCATCAAGGAATTCATGAAAATTGACGACGATCTGTGGTCATGCCACACGGCGACCATCGACAACTATGTCATTGAAGGTCATGTGACCGTCAAAGCGCTCAACAAGCTGTTGAGTGAAAAGCCCAAGATCCGCGGCATCGCGCTGCCCGGCATGCCCCAGGGCAGCCCGGGAATGTCCGGCACCAAGGATGAAGAGTGGATCACCTACACCATCACCGACAAAGAACCGAAGCCGTTCATGGTGGAGTAGGGAAGACCGGGCCGCTTCACGCGGCCGGCTTTTTCTAAATCAGCCTATTTTGCCTTGGGAACGGGGCGCAGCATGAAGGCGGGCGTGTGATCGCCCATGCCCCGCACGCTTTCTCCGCTTCCGCCGCCTCGGCGCTTGGATTGCCGGGGCTCCCTGGCTTCCTTGCGGGCGGCCTGGGGTTTGGCGGCTTTCTTTTCGGGCGCGCCTTTTTTGGCCTTGGCCGGTTTTTCGGTTTTGGCTTCGGCGGCCTTTTTTTCGGGCGCTTTTTTGGCCGGAGCGGGTTCCTGCTTTTTGGGCCGTGCCGGTTTGGCCTCGGCTTTGGGTTCCGCCTCGACTTTGGGTTCCGGCGTTGCCGGTTTTTCCGCCGGTTGTTCCTCAGGGACGGCTTCGACAACGGCCTCGGCCTTCGGCGCCGCTTTGGCGGCCCCGGCCGCCGGGATCGGTTTGCCGAGAAGCTTGGTGACGGCGGCCAGATACTTGCGGTCCTCGCCTGAGGCAAACGTGATGGCCTTGCCCTCGCGCCCCGCCCGTCCGGTGCGGCCGATGCGGTGGATGTAATCCTCGGCATGGCTGGGAACGTCGAAGTTGAAGACGTGGCTCATGTTCTGGATATCGAGCCCGCGGGCCGCAACGTCGCTGCACACCAGCAGCCGGATTTCGCCGCGCTTGAAGGATTCCAGGGTTTCGGTGCGCGCCGATTGCACCATGTCGCCGTGAAGCTGCCCGGCATTGTATCCGCGGCGATTGAGCGAACGGTGTACAACACCGATATCGCGCTTGCGGTTACAAAAGATCAGCGCGTTTTTGACGGTCTCGGTTTCCAGAACCCGGCGCAAGGCGGCGCGTTTGTCCTTGGCGGCGCTTCCGGGTTTGGCTCCGCGCTCGGTCTTGACCATGACCAGCGACTGTTCGACGGTTGCGGCTGCCGTGGACGGCGGCGAAACGGTAAGAAGTTTCGGATTGGACAGGAACTTGTCTGCAAGCCGTTTGATTTCGGGCGGCATGGTTGCCGAGAAAAACAAGGTCTGGCGCATTCTTGAAACGAGAGAAACGATTTTTTCCACGTCCGGTATAAACCCCATATCGAGCATTCGGTCAGCTTCGTCGATTACCAATATCTTGACGTTGGTCAGCAAAAGGCGGCCGCGCTCGAACATATCGAGCAGCCGTCCCGGTGTTGCGATCAGAACGTCAACGCCGTGGTCAACGACCTTCATCTGATCGGTCAGCGACACGCCGCCGATCAAAAGCGCTTTGGATAGCTTGTGATGCTTTCCGTAAACCTCGAAACTTTCGGCCACCTGCGTGGCAAGCTCGCGTGTCGGTTCAAGAATGAGCGATCGGGGCATGCGCGCCTTGGCGTGGCCCGCCGCCAATATCTCGATCATCGGCAAGGTGAAGCCGGCGGTCTTCCCGGTTCCGGTTTGGGCGCAGCCGAGGATATCGCGCCCCATAAGCGCAATGGGGATCGCCTCCGCCTGAATGGGCGTTGGTTCGGCGTATCCGGCATCGGTGACGGCACGCAAGACGTCTTGGCTTAAGCCTAGGTCTGAGAATTTCATATGGTGCGGGTCCGGTCGCCAAATGTGTGGCTGACCATCTGTTCCTTGTTCCAACCTCGCAAGAGCGGCGATATTAGGCGCTTCGCCCCGCAAGTCAATCACCGCGCGTGCTTATTTATGGCGTTTTCGGGGCTTGTTGGGTACTTTCCGGTGCCTAAATCGCCAATCGGTCGGAATTTGGCGCGATTCGGAAGGAAAAATGTATGAGTGACCGGACCCCTCTTATCATGCTGCCGGGGTTGCTGAACGATGCCGGGTTGTGGGCTCATCAGCGTGCGACGTTGCGCGACATCGCTGATATTTCGGTGCCCGATCTGATCCAGGATGATCAATTGGGCCCCATGGCCCAGCGGGTTTTGGCGGGCGCGCCCGAGACATTTTCCCTGGCCGGATTGTCCATGGGCGGGTATCTGGCCCAGGAAATCATGCGTCAGGCGCCCGACCGGGTGACGCGGCTGGCCTTGCTGGACACCTCGCCGCTGCCCGATACCGACGAGCAGGCGGCGCGCCGACGGGGGTTTATCGAACTTGCGCGGAAAGGCGATTTCAAGGGCGTGACCAAACGCCTGTTGCCGCTTCTTATCCATCCGGACCGGGTAAATGATGCGAAGTTGACGCAAATTTTGATCGAAATGGCCGGGCGAGTCGGCAGCGAAGCCTTCATTCGCCAGCAAAAGGCAATCATGACACGGCCCGACAGCCGCCGTGATCTGGGTTTGATCCATTGTCCGACCGTGGTTATGTGCGGACGCGAGGATGCGCTGACCCCGCCTGCGGTCCACGCCGACATGGCTGCCGCAATTCCCAACGCGGCATTGGTGATCGTCGAGGACAGCGGCCATCTTTCGCCGCTTGAACAGCCGCATGCCATAAGCGCCGTAATGCGCTATTGGTTGAGCGCCTGATCCTTAGGCTGTATGATTGGCGAACAACATGCAACGCAGCGTCAGAGGAGGCGCGGGTCGCATGCGATATCGGGGGAAATAAAGCCCGCGTTTGCAATGTGTTAACAAAGATGATGCACCGTACTATGCTTAGGGTGTGAATTGCGCGATTCGGCGTGGTGCGAGGGAGGCTCCGGCAACCATGAATATCCAGGGTTTAAAGCGGCGCGGGATGATGAGTATTTTCGATTGGCGGGCGACCATGGGTCTCGCCGTTGCGGCAGTGCTTGTCGGTGGTTGTTCGAGTATTCCGGACGCAGCCAATCCCATCAAATGGTATGAAAATACCGTCGAGGCCCTTACCGGCGAGGACGACGACGAAGATGCCAAGGCCGCCGCGCAAGCCGAGCCTGCGCCTGGTGGCGACAAGGCTTTTCCAAATTTGGCCACTGTCCCGCCAAAGCCTGCGGTCGCCGCCCGTCAGGAGCGTCAGCAGGTGGCCGACGGCTTGGTTGCCGATACCGAACGGCGGCGCTATGCGTCCGACGTAACCCGTCAGGGTGAGGCGAAGAATACGCTGTCGAATACGCCTTCCAAGGTTGCTGCCGCGGCGCCGAAACCGCAAACGCTTCCCGCCGTTCCAGCTTTGCCGGTAACGCCGGCGCCTGTTGCACCGCCCAAAATGGCTCCGGCGGCTGCCGCGCCGACATTGAAAACCACGCCAATGCCTGCGCCGCCGAAGGCTCCGGGCATCGCCCTTCAGCCGCCGCCAATGCCGAAGGTGGCGGAAGCAAGGCCGACACAGGTAGCGCCTCGGTCGACAATGCCGGTAATGCCCGCCAATTCCCTGATGCCCGGTGGCGGCGGGGAATTTCAAACCGTTGTCATATCGTCATCAGGGGTTAGCACCGGAGGCGGCGCCGCGCAGGCTCCGTCGGGAGCGAAGCGCGCACCGTTGCAATTTGGTGCTTCGTCGGCTCCGTCATCCGCCGGTCCCACGAGTGGAGAGATGCTTCGCATCGCAACGATCCAGTTCGCCAACGGATCGGCTGTGCTGGACGCGCGGGATCGCTCTATCCTTCGCAACGTTCTTTCATTGCAGCGCGAACGCGGAGGTGTAATTGAGGTGGTTGGTCATGCCAGCAGTCGAACGGCGAACATGGACTCTGTGCGCCACAAGATGGTGAATTTTCAGATTTCGGAAGACCGTGCCGCAACCGTCGCCCGCACGCTTTTCAAACTCGGTGCGCGCACGAACGATGTCGTGGTTACGGCGAAATCTGATCTTGAGCCCATGTATTTTGAATTCATGCCGTCCGGCGAGGCCGGGAACCGCAGGGTAGAAGTGTTCCTCACTTTCTAGCTTGCGGCCATAGCGGACCATCTGCCGTCGCGGCTTGTCCGCGCCGGTGACAGTACTCTTCTGGGTAAACACCCATCTGGATTGAAAAGTAATGGAACAGGAATTTCACCGCATCCGGCGGTTGCCGCCATATGTTTTTGCCGAAGTTGACAAAATGAAGGCCGCCGCGCGGGCGGCCGGCGATGACATTATCGATTTTGGAATGGGAAACCCGGATTCCGGAACTCCCGCCCATATCGTCGCCAAGCTGGTCGAAACCATTCAGGACCCGCGCACCCACCGTTATTCCACGTCCCGTGGAATTCCGGGACTGCGTAAGGCGGTCGCGGCCTATTATCAGCGCCGGTTTGGCGTCGAGGTTGATCCCAACAGTGAAGCCGTGGTGACCATTGGCTCGAAAGAGGGGCTGGCCAACCTGTCTTCGGCCATTACCTCGCCCGGCGATGTCATCCTGGTGCCCAATCCCAGTTATCCGATCCACCAGTTTGGCTTCATCATCGCCGGCGCGGCGGCACGCAACATTCCGGTGACCCCCGGACCCGAGTTCATGGCGGCGCTTGAACGCGCCGTGCAACACAGCGTTCCCAAGCCGACGGCCCTTGTGTTGAATTATCCGTCCAATCCGACCGCCGAACTGGCCGATCTGGATTTCTACGGTCAGGTCGTTGATTTCTGTCGCTTCCACGGCATCTTTATCCTGTCCGATCTGGCCTATGCCGAGATTTACTTCGACGGCAATCCACCGCCGTCGATCCTGCAGGTTCCGGGTGCGCGCGATATTGCCGTCGAATTCACGTCCATGAGCAAAACCTATTCCATGCCCGGTTGGCGGATCGGGTTCGCCACCGGCAACAGCAAGCTGATCGAAGCCCTGGCGCGTAATAAGTCCTATCTGGATTACGGGGCGTTTACACCCATCCAGGTTGCCGCGACGGCAGCGCTGAACGGACCGCAGGATTGCGTCGACGAAATTCGGACCAGATATATGGAACGCCGTGACGTCTTGATCGACGGTCTGGCTGCTGCCGGTTGGGACATGCCGCGCCCCAGCGCCACCATGTTTGCGTGGGCCCCAATTCCGCCGAAGTTCAAGCATCTCGGATCGTTGGAGTTTTCCAAGCTGCTGTTAAGCGAAGCGAAAGTTGCCGTCGCGCCGGGCGTTGGTTTCGGCGAACACGGCGACGAGCATGTGCGGTTGGCGCTGGTTGAAAACCGGCAGCGCACGCGGCAGGCCGTTCGCAGCATCAAGGCTTTTTTTAGCCGTTACGGCGAAGCGTAGAAATTTTTGGGCGAAAGAAGATAAGAGACAATGGACAACCGACTTAAAATAGCTATCGCCGGACTGGGAACCATCGGCGGCGGCACGGTAAGACTTCTGCGCGAAAATGCCGATCTATTGAAGCGCCGGTGCGGGCGCGATCTTGTCGTTACCGCGGTTTGCGATCTTGACAAGGGATTAGCGGCCGAATGGCCCGACGTGCCGTATTTCGACGACGCGCTGGCCATGGTCCGCGATGCCGATGCCGACATCATCGTAGAGTTGATCGGCGGATCGGATGGTATTGCCAAGAAACTTTGCGAGGCGGCGATTGCGGCGGGAAAGCACGTCGTAACCGCCAACAAGGCGCTGATTGCCCATCACGGAACGGGTCTCGTTCGGGCCGCCGAGGACAAGGGCGTTTCGGTGGCGTTTGAGGCTGCGGTCGCGGGCGGCATCCCAATCACCAAGGCTCTGCGCGAAGGCCTGGTCGGCAATAGGATCAGCCGCGTGTACGGCATCCTGAACGGCACCTGCAACTATATCCTGACGACCATGCGCGAAACCGGACGCGAATTCGACGACGTGTTGTCGGAAGCGCAGGCTCTGGGTTATGCCGAAGCCGATCCCACGTTCGATGTCGAGGGGATCGACGCCGCCCACAAACTGGCTATCCTGACCAGCATCGCCTTCGGCTGCGAGATTGATTTCGACGCGGTCCACACCGAAGGCATTCGGCATGTCTCGGCCATGGATATCGAGTTTGCCGAGGAGCTGAACTATCGCATCAAACTTCTTGGCATCGCGCGGCAGACCGAATACGGGATCGAGCAGCGCGTCCATCCGTGCATGGTGTCGCTGGCCAATCCGATTGCTCATGTTGACGGCGTATTCAATGCGGTGGTCGCCGACGGCGATTACGTCGATACGACCATGTATGAAGGGCGTGGCGCGGGTGAGCGACCGACCGCTTCCGCCGTCGTCGCCGATATCGTTGATATCGCGCGTGGCAACGGCGCAGCGGCGCTGGGTGTGCCCACATCCGAACTGACGCCCTTTTCCGCGTCACCCATGGACCGGCACAGGGGCCGTTACTACATTCGCCTGATGGTGACCGACGAGCCCGGCGTTTTTGCCGATGTCGCGGCAACATTGCGCGATTGTCAGGTGTCGATGGAGGCGGTGCTTCAGAAAGGCCGTTCGCCGGGCGAATCCGTTCCGGTGGTGATGACGACCCATGAAACCAGCGAGGCGTCGATGACGCGGGCTCTCGATATGATCATGGCGTTGGACGCGGTGATCGAACCGCCGCGGATGATCCGAATTCAATCGTTCTCCAGTGTTCCGAGCGGAGTAGAGTAGGGGGCGGTCGCTATGAACAAGGAAACGGTGGCAAGCCGCAATCTTGCAATGGACGCCGTTCGGGTGACCGAGGCCACGGCGTTGGCCGCGTCGCGCTTTCTTGGGCGCGGCGACGAACAGGCGGCTGATCAGGCGGCCGTTGATGCCATGCATTCGGCCCTCAAGGGGATGGCCATCGAAGGGGTGATTCGCATCGGCGAAGGAACCCGGGAAAACGCCGAAAAACTTTATTCCGGAGAATCCGGTGGCACCGGAAACGGGCCGGTCGTCGATCTTGCGCTGATGCCGCTGGAAGGCCCCACCATTGTGGCCAAGGGCGAACCTAACGGGCTTTCGGTCATTGCCATTGCCGAGGCCGGTCAATTCGCCGATCTGCCCCCCATCTACATGGACAAGATCGCCGTTGGCGGCGGTTTGCCCGATGGCGTTATCAATCTCGATGACGAGCCCGGGAACAACCTGCGTGAAATGGCAAAGGCGAAGGGCGTTGATATTGGCGATCTGGTCGCCTGTATTCTTGATCGGCCCCGGCACCGTGAACTGATCGCCAAAACCCGTGAAGCGGGCGCGCGGATTTTGCTGATCGGCGATGGCGACTTGAGCGGTGTCGTTTCCACGGCGTGGCCGGAAACCGGTATTGATATCTACATGGGCAGCGGTGGCGCGCGCGAGGGTATTTTGTCGGCTGCCGCGCTGGCTTGCGTTGGTGGGCAGATGCAGGGCCGCCTGATCTTCCGCAACGATGATGAACGCCACAAAGCGGCGTCCTGCGGCATTGAGGATTTCAATCGGGTTTATTCGGTTGCCGATATGGCCTCGGGCGAGGTGACATTCGCCGCCACCGGCGTGACCCACGGGGCCATGCTGATGGGCGTAAAGCGGCGGCACGGCGCGGCCATGACCCATTCTTTGGTGATGCGTTCGCTGACCGGAACACTCCATTTCATCGAGGCCTATCACGACTTCGCCAACTGGTCGGGAGCGACACCCCGCCTGCGGCCCAAAGCATAGGGTCGAGTAGGGTCTATATGGCTTCGCAGGACTTTTTCCTCGGCGTTGAACGATCTGTCACAGGGCGAAGGTGGATTTCCCGCCAGCATGACGAACGAACGGCGCTGGCCCTGACCCAGCGCCTGGACGAACCTGAGATCGTTGGTCGAATTCTCGCTGCGCGCGGGGTTGGACTGGAAGATGTCGAAACCTTCCTCGACCCGAGTCTGCGTCGCCTGCTGCCCGATCCCAGTCATCTCAAGGGCATGGAGGCCGCCACCGAGCGGTTGGCCAGTGCCGTCATGCAAGGCGAAAAGATAGCCGTCTTCGGCGACTACGACGTTGACGGCGCGACTTCAGCGGCGCTGCTGACACGTTATGTGCGGACGGTCGGCGGTGTGGCTGCCATCTATATTCCCGATCGCATCGACGAAGGTTACGGACCGAACGCCGAGGCATTGCTGGGGCTGGGCCGGGAAGGGGCTTCGCTTATCGTCACCGTCGATTGCGGGACGACCGCTCATGAGCCGTTGAAGGCGGCAACCGATGCCGGGATTGACGTGATCGTTGCCGACCATCACGAGGCGGAAGCCCAATTGCCCCCGGCAATTGCGATCATCAATCCCAACCGGTTGGACGAGGAAAGTCCGCATTCCCACATGGCGGCGGTCGGTGTGACCTTCCTGCTGGTGGTCGGGCTCAATCGGACACTGCGCGACGCGGGATGGTTCAAGACGCGCAATGAGCCGGATTTGCGTCAGTGGCTGGATCTGGTGGCTCTGGGAACGGTATGTGACGTGGTGCCGCTGGTCGGCGTCAACCGGGCGCTGGTTTCGCGCGGACTTTCGGTCATGGCGGCAAGAGGTAATCCCGGCTTGCGTGCGTTGGCCGACATTGCCGGGATCGACGAGGCGCCCGGAGCCTATCACGCGGGTTATATGCTGGGTCCGCGCATTAATGCGGGCGGGCGCATCGGTCGGGCCGATCTGGGGGCGCGGCTTCTGGCCTCCGACGATGAGGTCGAGGCTGCGGAAATTGCCGCCCGTCTGGACGCTTATAACCGCGAACGGCAGGAAACCGAGTTGAGTGTGCTGAACGCGGCCCTTGATCAGGTGGAAAAAAGCGGTCAGGACGCGCAAGATGCCGGTTTAATATTCGTGGCGGGCGAAGGCTGGCACCCCGGCGTTGTCGGAATTGTCGCCGGGCGGTTGGCCAATCGTTTTAACCGGCCCGTCTGCGTTGCCGCGATCAATGGGTCTCGAGCGACCGGATCGGGGCGCTCCATCGCCGGGGTTGATTTGGGTGCCGCGGTTATCGCGGCCCGCCAAAGCGGGCTCATCCTGAAGGGCGGCGGTCACTTCATGGCAGCGGGGTTCGCCGCGCAAACCGATAACCTGAAAGCCTTTGGCGAATTTCTGAACACCCGGTTGAAGTCCGACATCACACTTGCAGCGCAGTTCCGTGGATTGAATTTGGACGGCGCGCTAAGCCTCGGGGGTGCGACCAAGGAACTGGTGGCAACGGTTGAAAAAATTGCACCCTTCGGCACCAAAAACCCGGAGCCCCGCTTCGCCATACCCGACGTGCGGATTTCCTGGTCCAAGGTGGTCGGCGCCAATCATGTGAGTTGTTCGCTTGTCGGGGCGGATGGATCGCGCCTCAAGGCCATCGCCTTCAGGGCTATGGATAGTGAACTGGGGCCGGCGCTCCTGAACAAGGACGGTGTGCCGCTGCATGTGGCGGGCAAACTGCGCATGAATTCGTGGCATGGCAACGAATCGGTGCAGATGTTCATAGACGACGCGGCCCCCGCCTGGTGAGGCAGGGGCCGTATTTTTTGCCGAGAGCACTTTCAGGCCATATATGGTCATTCTGATGCGCTTCGTTGGTGCGATCCGCTAGGCGTTTCGCGAAGCGCGATGCTAAAGCATCGGGCGAGCGGAACAACGACGCGAGCGGCCATCGAAGCGCACCCTTCGGGCGGGCCGTTTCAAGCCGTGGCGTCGTCAAACCCCTTGCCCGTAGCAAAGGCTACGCGCCGCGAGGTTCACCTAACCACGGCTTGAAACGGCCTCGTCAGAATGACCATATATGGCCTGAAAATGCTCTACTTATTGAGGATTTTCTCGACCGGGTTGGCGCGCAGCCGGAAGGCGTCCGGCATGCCCGAGCCCAGCAGCGGCCGCAGGTACATGACGAACTTGTCGGTGACGTTGTTGCCCGCTTCGTTAATATAGGCGTCCGGCATGACGGCGGTCTTGCCGGCAACGTCTTCCAGCCTGCTCAGGTGGTATTCCACCGAGTAGTAGCCGGTGCGGTGGATGGTGACCGAGCCGGTTGATCGCCTGTCCCATTGTGCGTACTGCACCGCTTTTTCGCCGACTTCGCGGGCTTCGCGGCGGTCAACATCCGACACGCAACCCAGGAACGAACGCTGCAGATAGCCGAAGGTGTCGCCGCGCACACGGCTGATATCGGTGTTCTTCTTGATCACCGAGGTGAGCTGATCGGCCAACGCGCCGGTGCCGGAAAGCTGAACGTTGCCGTGGGCGTCGTGTTCCACTTGTTCGACCAGCTTGGAAATGATCGGTGTGCCGCTTTCATCATGGATGCCTTCGGAAACGGCGACGACGCAGCGGCCGTATTTTTCGTAGGTGGTTTTCACGTCGGTAAGGAACTGCTCGACGCTGAAAGCGCGCTCCGGAAGGTAAATCAAGTGCGGCCCGTCGTCTTCGAATTTGCGGCCCAAAGCCGACGCGGCAGTTAGATAGCCCGCATGGCGGCCCATAACGGAAGCCACGTAAACGCCGGGAAGGGCGCGGTTATCGGCGTTTACGCCAGCGAACGCCAGGGCGACGAAGCGTGCAGCCGACGGAAAACCGGGGGTGTGATCGTTGATGGCCAAGTCGTTGTCGATGGTTTTTGGTATGTGGATGCATTGCATGTCATAGTTGGCTTTTGTGGCTTCTTCGCTGACGATGCGCAAGGTGTCGGAGGAATCGTTGCCGCCGATATAGAAGAACGTGCCGATTTCGTGGGCCTTGAGAACCTTGAAAATTTCCTGGCAGTACTTCAGGTCGGGCTTGTCGCGGGTTGAACCCAGCGCCGAACACGGCGTTTCCGCAACCAGTTCCAAGTTGTGGTTGGTTTCCTGGGTCAGGTCGATGAAATTTTCGTTGACGATACCGCTGACTCCATGATGGGCGCCGTAGACACGTTCCACCGTACCGAATTTGCGCGATTCGATGACCGCGCCGACCATGGATTCGTTGATAACGGCGGTCGGACCGCCACCCTGGGCGACCAGCACCTTCCCCTTAAGCATAAGAAACGTCCTTCCGATAAATCCTTGAGTAAATCTGGGCGCGCGCTGTCACGGATCAGGCTGAAAGTATGCGCGGGCGCGTGCGGCATACTATTTATATCGGCGCGATCTGCAAGAACAGAATGCGCGGGGCCGAAAATCGAGAGATTTTTTGAGTGGTCGAAACCTAATGCTTGATTTTCTCAGCCAGCCCGTATAAATCACCCACACCTCGAAGCGACCCCATCGTCTAGAGGCCTAGGACACTGGCCTTTCACGCCGGCAACACGGGTTCG
>JABGRG010000118.1 GCA_018648445.1 Rhodospirillales bacterium
CATTTTCGGCAACGAGTGCCTTGCGACGTTCAATGAGTTTTTTCTGATCGGGTAGCTGTGTGAAACCCGGTAAATCAGCAACCGCCGTAAACGCCATATTCGGAAAAATAATTCTTAGAGCCCTGCGGACGACCATCGACGCATACAGGCCGGGATGTTCCGAAATGAATTCAATAGCCCGCTTGGTCAGCCAAGCATTATATTCCACGCCCCCCGTATGGCCGAAGTCCGTTTTTCCCGTCTCGCGTTCATAAAAAGCGGCCACGACGCCGTCGTCCTCAATTATTCCGTAAGGGTTCGAAAACTGCCCAATTCCTGACCAGAAAGAATGTCCAAAGGATGAGCGAACGGGAGAAAACTCGCCACGCACCAAATAATTGGCCTCAGCGGCGGCAAGAAGGGTCATGCCACCAGCCAGAAGCAGCGCGGAGATTTGTTGCCATCGCCGCGCCGGAAGCGCCAATGATCTATTTTCGATCACGCTGACGAATGCCAGCCAGCCCGCAGCACCAACGGCAAATAAAATCGAAATCGAGCGGCACTCGTTGGCAACGATATTGGCGAGGGTCAACCCGCCGACTAACATCCACAACGGGCCGTTCGAAAACCCGTATGAGGACGTGGATATCTTTATAACTATCCACGTCATGACAATCAGCGAGTAGCTTAGCCACGCGTTGTAATCGGGTGCAGCGGCCACCTGAATCTCCGGAAGAAACAGCGCGTACGCAATCCCGGCGGCAATGGCGGCGCCGGCACCAGCAACTTGCCGGGCAATGGAAATAACCGGAAGGACCATTAACGCGTCAATTAGCAAATTCAGGGTTTGGATATGTATATAGAAAACCGGACCAAATAACTTGTGGACCAGAATAAACAGATAAACGACACCTCGATCATTGATGGACCATAAGATAAGCGCCTCTTCAATGGTCATGCGGAATTTCTCGGTGAAATCCACGCCGAGTGGGATCGCGCCGAAATCACTCCATGCCAAGGCAAGCGCAGATCTGGGAACCGGTTGCCAATAGGGCGGGATATCCCAATAGAGATTGGCAAGAAGCACTAATACGCGTGCGGCGATCGCGAGAGCAAGAATAGCCCAGATATATTTAGCCGACACGACTTCCGAGATATCGGTATCGTTGCGGGTCGGTCCAGGAATTATTGTGTCAGCCATCAGACGGTTTTATTCGATGAAAGAAAGTCAAATCGTGGATTGGCGGAAAGCAATATCCCGAGATACTGCAGCGGTCGAAATTTCGTCGCGAAACTGATCACGCAATATACTGGCATCATGCCTTTCACGAGCCGTTGACAAAGCTGCAGCCGATAGCCGTCGGCGCAGATCAATGTCATTGATTAGGCGAACGATACCATTCTTTAGCGCTTCTGACCCCTGATTCGAAACAACAAGACCCCAACCGAATTCACACGCGTATTGCACCTGTGCAACCACGGGCGAACCATAAACCAGAATGGGCATTCCAACGGCCAGATAGGCCGGAACTCGGGTCGGCATGGAATAGCGGATAAAATTGACGGATTCATTGTCGAAATTCGACGGCATGAGCAAAATGTCGCTTGACCCGATCGTGTCGAAAAACGACCTATCGTCAGTGAGAGCGCCATTAAAATGAATTGCAGGATGCTCGCCTAGAATTTCGCGGCTTTCTTTCGTCAGCGACGGGCTGTAAATCTCCGCCTGTATGGCATATCCGTCGTCGCATAATTCAGCGACTGCCCTGCAGCAATCCCTAAGGCTGGTCAATTGGGCATTCGGATAAACAGACCCCGCATAAACAACCCGTATCGGATCATTGAGATGCGATGGGTCCCTGGCCGAGCGATGCCATTTGTCGACATCGACGGTATTTTGAAATGGAACGAACCGTCCGCCATACCTTTCTTCAAACGCACGGCACATGGAATCGCATATGCCCATTCGGATTTCGGACCTGTCCATAAGGCGACGAACCAGACCCGCCATGCGGCGGCGTTGAAAAGGCCCCAAAAGCCCTTTTTGAAATTGGACGGATGGCCAGTCATCCATCATGTGTACAATTAGCGGGAGGTTATAGCGGGCCTGAATTTTCTCCACAACTTCCATCAGGCCGATACTGCCCAGGATGGTGAAAATCACGTCCGGTTTGAAATCCTCGATCCAGGTCTCCAGATTTAGGCTGAGCAGACCAGACTGCGGAAGTCCATCGCCGAAAATCAAGTTTTTAGCCGACTGAAGTGCCTGGATATGGAGGGGTGCCGATTGGGTTTCCCCACAAGCGTTTGATGCCTTTGGTAGAGTTTCCCTATTGGCAAGAGTGCCGCCAAATTTGCGAATTTCCTGCGGCCCCAAGCGGTAGAATCTATCGCAAACTTCGTATGTTACGGGCTGGCAATCATCGTGAACCGTAGCGATCCTGTCTTTCGGCCAACCGAAAAACAAGTTTGTGAACGTGATTCCGGTCCCGCTCACTTTGTTGAACGCGTGCGGCGTAATAAACAGAACGCGAGGATAATCCTCTGACAAACTCATGCCTGAAGAGCCTATGATCGGCGAAAGGTGTCTTGATTGTTGACGAACCATTCGTACGTGGCGGCTAAGCCGTCACGAAAAACAATCGAGGAGCGCCACCCCAGTTCACGAAGTTTCGAGCAATCGAGCAGCTTTTTTGGCATGCCATCGGGCTTGCTATCGTCGAAAATGACGTCACCCTCGTATCCTACCACTTGCTTGATCAACAGCGCCGCATCGGCGATAGAAATGTCCGACCCTGTACCGACGTTAACGATTCCGCCATCGTCATAGTTGTCCAACAAAAACACAGCCGCGTCGGCGAAATCATCAACGTGTAAAAACTCGCGGAACGGCTTTCCCGTGCCCCATACCACCACTTCCGCCGCGCCCGCGACCTTCGCTTCATGGAATTTGCGAATCAGTGCTGGCAGGACGTGGGCGTTTTCCAGATGGAAATTGTCGCCCGGGCCGTAAAGGTTATTCGGCATGATGGAAACCGAATTGAAACCATGCTGGCGCCGCAGTGCATCGCACAGCGAAATTCCAGCGATTTTGGCCACTGCATACCACTCATTGGTTGGCTCAAGTGGGCCGGTTAACAGGGCGGTCTCGGCCATCGGTTGAGTCGCAAGTTTTGGATAAATGCAGGCTGAACCAAGGAACATGAGCTTTCGGACTCCATTGCGCCAGGCAGCCTCAATGACATTGGTTTGTATTTGCAGATTGTTGAGAATGAAATCGGCAGGATAGACAGAGTTTGCGTGAATGCCCCCAACCCGCGCGGCGGCCAGAACAACGACATCCGGATGCTCGCTCTCAAAAAAATCCCGTGTGGCAGTTTGATTTGTGAGGTCTAGCTCGGAGTGTGATCGAGTAACGATGTTTTCGTATTGAGCGCTACGAATTCGTCGCACCATGGCCGAACCAGCCATGCCATTGTGGCCCGCAACGTAAATCTTGTCTTTTTTCACTACGTATCCAGCCTATTCATTGTAAGAGTATACTTCGAAGCCATTCCTTGCGGCGATAGCATCACGTTCCGTGAGTTTTCGGTCGCGTGCCGCCATTTCCTCGACGAGATCCACAAACGACGTTTTGGCAGTCCATCCCAAGACCTCACGTGCCTTGGAAGCATCACCGAGGAGTGCCTCAACCTCGGTTGGCCGGAAGTAGCGGCGGTCAATGGCGATAACACGTTTATTTGTCGCCCGATCAATACCAACCTCGTTCACTCCCTCGCCCTCCCACGCAATCTGCATATCCATGGCGGCGGCCGTGGCCTCGACGAATTCACGTACAGAATGTTGCTCGCCCGTCGCCAACACAAAATCGTCGGGTGTGGGTTGTTGCATCATCAGCCACATGCCTTCGGCATAATCTCGCGCGTGCCCCCAGTCACGTAGCGAATCCATGTTGCCGAGAAAAAGGCAATCCTGCATTCCCTGCCGAATTCGCGCCAAGCCCCGCGTGATCTTACGAGTCACGAAAGTCTCCCCCCGGATCGGCGATTCGTGATTGAACAAAATGCCGTTGCACGCAAATATTCCATATGCCTCGCGGTAGTTCACCGTGATCCAATACGCATACACCTTGGCCGCACCGTAAGGTGAACGCGGATAAAACGGCGTCGTCTCGCGTTGTGGCGTCTCGACGACCTTGCCAAACATCTCCGACGTAGATGCCTGATAGAAGCGGGTGGAGTCTTCAAGTCCCAGAATACGAATGGCTTCAAGGATTCGTAGAGTTCCCAGCGCATCAGAATTAGCAGTATATTCGGGTGTCTCAAAACTGACCTGAACGTGACTTTGCGCCGCCAGATTATAAATCTCGTCCGGGCGAACTTCCTGGATAATGCGGATCAGGTTCGTAGCATCGGTCAGATCCCCATAATGAAGCAAGAAATTCGGATCGCTTTCGTGCGGATCCTGATAGAGGTGGTCGATCCGTTCGGTATTGAACGATGAAGCCCGACGCTTAATGCCATGTACCTCGTAGCCCTTGTCCAGCAGAAATTCAGTCAGATAAGCCCCGTCCTGACCGGTAACGCCGGTAATAAGTGCTCTCGTCATCGCGTTGTCTCCGGTTTTCCTGTCTATTGTTAGTCGTTGATGCGATACAGGCACGCCTGTCCACCGAACTCGGTCTCGCAAAGGTATGAAGCGCCCACCGCCGCCTCGATTTCCGCAGTTGGCAAATCTTGATCAATGTCCAATACGTAGCGTGGTTGCCGGGTTTTCAGGTTCTCTAGAAATATGGCCTTCCATTCGGGAAGAATGGGATCCATCAATTTAGCACTCGTGCTCAGCCAATTGATGGGGCAACGTCGCTCGGCCAGTACAAAAAACTGCGGCAAAGTTCCAAGAACCAAAACGAAGTCATCGGCCTCCGTACGTTCGCTCACGTACCTTGCCGCCTGCTCGGCAATTTTATTTTTCTTCAGAATCGGTCGCATTTCCAGCGGCCAAAACCGGTAATCGAATTCTTCCCCGGCCCGTCCGCGAAATGCCTTGAAAACACCAAAAAGCGTTAACACCGCGCCTAGCACGGCCAGCACCAGAAAGAAGCCCCCCGCGCCATCAAACAACGCCTCCTCCACCCTCCACCAACCAGCGGCAGCGAGAATGGCGACCGGCAGAACCAGGGGAATACAGTGGAACGGGAAATATCGCCCCTGCGCCAAGAGTGCAACCATCGCCCCACTCAACCACGCCAACGAGATAGTAACGATAGGCCCTTCAACAAAATACGCCCCCACTATCGCCATCAAGATAGTGCCTGACAAACTGCCTATCACCATCGGCAAAAAAGCCTTGGCGCTGAGCGCCGAACCATACAGGAGTAAAATGCGCTCAACGCCTAACAAGCGCCCCAGCCGCACAGCCAATAAGGAAAATTTCCCACCACCCAATTTGCCGCCAATCTTCTGTTCTAAATCTTCGAATTGTCCACTGTTAGCGGTATTGGCGGAGTGGGAAGCATAACCGAACACTCCCAAGTTTTCTTTGCGCAGCAAGTCCGTGCGCCACAAAATGGCAACAAATATGCTCACGGCGCAAAGGCATCCGAGAACTGAGAAAATAAACATCGTTTGGCCAGGATGAGCAAAAAACAATGCGCCCCACACAACCCCATAAGGCGCCAACTGAGTGACTTTTATCAGCAACGCCGTCAACACGGCGACGAATACAAAAACGCCTATCCATGCCGGTTGCGGGTTCAAAAACGCAAACATCGCGCCGAGAAAAATAAATACATCAAATAGATTGGCTGTCCGCTCCGCCGATTCGTAGTGGACGGCCAACGTGGGGAAACTCATCAGCAAAAAAAACAGGCCAGCGAATACCCAAGCGACGCCACTATCGACGAGCCCGGATTCAATTCCAACAAAAACGAACGCCCCAACGACGACGATATTTCCGCCCTGTGCCACGTTTCGCGCGAGTCGGTCTGGGTTTTGCACTCCAAAAATCTTAAACCAAAAAGCGAACAGAAATGCGCAGCCCAACCGCGTACAGCCTAGCAAAACATTTTCCTGATAGCGCAACGTAACCCCTTTGGCGCGAAATGCTCCCCAATACGAATGCCAACCGGCATCCTGATGGCAAAGCAATCCCCGATACGGCATGTTGATCAGCAGATAGAATGCCGCCAACAACAGAAACGCTGAAAATTCGAGCATGTCTATTTGAAATGGCCTGCTTGGATCATCGTCATTTTGGCGGAGCGTATTGCGATTTGCGTGCCGCATGTTTGGTGTCGGTGTGGCTCGTCATGGCTACACGCACAATATCGCCGAGAACCCCTAAACCGAGAAGTAAAATGGACCATGCGCCAGCCGTGGCGACAAAATCCCCGAGCACTTCGTATCCAATGATGGTTAGCAAAAACGCCGGCACCATCACGAAAAACAGTAGCAAGAGAATCAGCAAAATAAAAAATTTAAGCGGATTGAAAAATGTGATGCCTTGCAAGATCAGTTGCATCATGCGAAGGGAATCTCGCAAATGCCGAACT
The DNA here is from genome assembly GCA_018648445.1 of Rhodospirillales bacterium. Next base: position 6,533 of record JABGRG010000118.1, read on the forward strand.
TTGCTTTTGCCGGTACGCTTGAAGTATTGCATCGGAATGAAGGTCACGAAATACCCCTCCCCGATGGCAAAAATCGTACTGCTGGTGGTGAAGGAAAACGTGTCACACAGAAACGGATAGAACGTTTCCACAAAATCTCGTTTGAATATGCGAAACCCACTGTTTGGGTCCTTGATTTTTCCCGAGACCCAAAGCCCGAGAAAACTCAGCAATATGCGCCGCGCCAAACGCTTGAACGGTCGATCCGTGTCAAACACGTTCTCACGCGACGCGATGACCATATCGAAACCGTTCTTCATCTTGTCGATCAGCATCCCGACTTTTTCGATTTCGTAAGTACCGTCGGCATCAACGATACCTACCCAGTCGTATTTGGCCACCCGCACGCCGGATTTTATGGCACTGCCGTAACCAGTATTGATTGGGTGATCAATAACCCGCGCACCATCACAGACCTCGGCCCGTTGGCGCGTCTGATCAGTCGAGCCATCATTGACCACGATGATTTCAAACGGCAAATCTTGTTCCATCAGAGCCTTGTGCAGGCGCGCCAGCGTCGAGGAAATCGCATTTTCCTCATTGTAAGCAGGAACAATAAAAGTCAGCCCATGTTCGGGTGATCGTTTAGGAGACGACACTCCAGCTTTTCCCTTTTTGGAAGCGGCCATAGATTTCCATCCAATTTTCCAAGACGCCGAAAACGAAGGATTTGTAAGTTACATCTTCCGCATTGGGGTTTAGTTCAAAGCCAGGGCGGAAAATACCGGTTCCATTGTCGGATGGAACCGACACGAAACCGAAATGCCGGGTCGGTGACGTGAAACCCTGCTTGCCACGCTTTAGGATGGCACGCGGAATCTCATCGGCCACTACCTGACGCAGGATTTTCTTTCGCGATGCCATTGTCATTTTCAACTCAATGGGCAACTGCGCACAAAATTCGACTAAACGGTGATCGAGAAATGGGCAACGTACTTCAATTGAATTGGCCATACTCATGCGATCGACCTTGACCAAGATATCATCCTGCAGCCAAGTCTTGATATCGACAAACAGGCACCTGTCCAAAAAATCAATACCGCGGACCCGTCCAAAACAGTCGTTAAAGGTATCGTAAGGCTCGTAGTCGCCAAGCCGGGACAAGGCATCATCCGAAAACAGCGCCATTTTCTCCGTATTGCTGAATATGCTCCGCCACGAATAGTGCGCTTCCTCTGGGTTTAGTACATGGGCCGCGAGGAACTTTCGTAATTTGTAATCCCAGCTTACTTTGCGATAGCTGGGTGGCAGCATCTTCGACGCCAAAACGTCGGCCGCCTTTTTGAGCGGCCCAGGAAACCGACTCCAGTGGGAAAACAGGCGATCCGCGCTATGGGTCGAATATCCAGCCAGAATTTCATCTGCTCCATCCCCGGATATAGCGACTTTGTATTCCCGGCGTGCCACTTTGTTTAGAAGGTAGGTTGGCACGATTGATGTGTCGGCAAATGGCTCGTCAGCGTGCCAGACGATATTTCGCAGATCTCGTCTTGTCGCCGGGATAAGTTCTTCGACACCAATGTCCATACCAATATGGCGCGCCGCCGCAGTGGCAAAGCGACTTTCATCGTAACTGGGGTCAGAGAAACCGATGGCAAACCCCTTAACGTTCTCGCCGCCAACAGCCCGCTTGATCCGAGACGCGACGGCTACCGAGTCCAACCCGCCACTGACATAAGCGGCAACGGGAACATCGGAGCGCAACCGGAAGGTAATAGCCTCGTTGAAAATTTCATCAAACCTTTCGATGGTTTGCTTACAGTTTTCCAGCTTGTCGGCTTTGAAAAATTCTTCAAGCTTCCAATACTCTCCGCTTGAAAACTCACCATTCTCGGGGTTCCACCACCCATATCCGGCAGCCGGCAATTTGAAGACCTGCTTAAACACCGTTTTCGGGGTGAGGATATAACCAAGCGACAGAAAATCGCTGACCGACCGAAGATCTATGTCCAGCTTGTCCTTCAGCCATGGAACATTGGTCAGGGCTTTGATTTCTGAAGCAAACGCCATGCCTTCGTCCCCGACATGGATATAGAGCGGCTTTTTGCCCAGACGGTCGCGGGCAAAAAAAACGTTGTTGCGGTGCGGGTCCCAAATTGCAAAGGCGAACATACCGACAAGGCGATCCAGACAATCCGCCCCTTCGCGCTCATAAAGGCGCAAAAGAACCTCGGTATCGGATTGCGTTTTGAAACGCTCACCCTTGGCAATCAGTTCGTCGCGTAGTTCGATGTAATTGTAAATCTCTCCGTTAAACGTGATGACGCAGCCGCTGTCGCCGATCATCGGCTGTGTGCCACCGGAAAGGTCGATGATCGACAGTCGTCGGTGCCCCATAAACAGCCGCCCGTTCGACCACACTTCGTTTCCATCCGGCCCGCGATGGGCGATGGCATCAAGCATCGGCTGCAATGCCTCCGCGCATAGCGATGGCGCGAAAGCAGGAGCGCGCGATATCAATCCGGCAATGCCGCACATAAAATTTTCAATCGATTTTTGAATGGTTGTCGAAAAGGAGCCGCTAACTGCTGGCGCTTTGTCCGCGCGCCAATATTCTCGTCGCCGCCTTGTAGACAGGATATTCGATCAGCAACTGGCTCAGGCCATGTTTGAAGCGGAACCGGGCGATCGGTCGATACAGGTAGTTTAAAATTCGCATGACCTTGAAGAACAGCGTGCGTCCGGCGGTCAACTTCACCACCTTGTTGTCGATAAAGTACGAGCAAACCAGCATCAGGTTGAAAAACCGCTGAACCTTCGGCTCGTACCACTGGTCATTGGAATCCGCCTCGACTTCGATATTTGCCCATTGCTCAAGGGTATTTGGCATCTCATAACCCCATTTATCCCTCGACAGGGAATAAAGCTCGGTTCCCGGAAGCGGGCGGAACTTGTTGGGCGGGAAAACGATGGAATTGGGGTGGTCATCAATGAGCCGCAGCATCAAATCGCGGGTCATCTTCAATTCTTCAAGGGTTTCCGTCGGGACGCCCATCAGGAAGTTATAGCCCGCCGTAATCTTCGGGTGACGCGCAAGTTTCTGGTTACATGCGATGATGTCTTCCGCTGTGCAATCTTTTCTCACCAATTCGAGAATGCGGTCGCTACCGCTTTCCGCGCCGATATGCATGATATCGGTGCCGGCAGCCTCCAGTTTGGTCAGAAACTCGTCGCTCATGCGTTTGATTTCGTTAATTCGCGCACCACGGAAACCCAGCCCGATCTTCAGGCCGCGCCGCGTGATCTCGTCGATGATGCCTTCCACATGCGAAAGGCTTGGGAAGCTGTCATCATCAATGAAATAGATGTAGTTGGCACCGTAATTATCGACCACATACTGGATATGGTCGGCCACTTCCACGGCTGGCAGTTTGACCCACTTGCGGCCCTCAATAGTGCTGTATTGGGCTGGTGACGAACAGAACGAACAACTGTAGGGACAGCCCAGCGCGCTATACATGGAGAAGATAATGCGTTCTTGGTCAATCTGACCGTAAACGGAAAAATCGTCGATCAGATGATAGGGAATATCGAGGTGGTTAATGTGCTCAAATTTCTTGTCGACGCCCGGATTACGGATCACCTCACCGCTCTTGCGCCATGAAGTATTGGAAACGCCCTCCGGTTTTTCGCCCGTTGACAGCAAATTCACCAACTGCCCAAACGTCGCAGACGCATAGCCGCTGACAACGATATCCGCGCTCCATTCCTGTTCCAGAATGGTTTCCGGATAATACGTCGCGTGCGGCCCACCCCAAACGATCTGAATATTCGGGTATAGCGTTTTCACATGCCGACCAATGGCGATCGCGTGATTAATCGGCGAACCCGACATGACGCTGATACCGACCAGCAGGACATCATCGTCCAATACCGCCTCAAGTTCCGGGCGCCAATCGCCGTCACAAAGTCGCTGATCGAAAATCCGCACTTCGTGCCCGTCCTTGACGACCTGCGAGGCGGCATACAGAAGGCTAAGCGGCATATGCTTGACATAGGTGCCGGAAAACCCCTGATTTGGGTAAACCATGATGATCTTGGACTTCTTCAAGAGTTAAACTCCTTTTGACGCCAGCATTTTCCGTTGTCGAGTTTGTTATCACTGAGGCAGCTTAGGGCATATGGCCCTGATGCCTGAAAGTTCCAATCCCGACACCGCATTTTCTCTCTCACTTTACGGCTTCAAAAAAAACGTGTTCGATGCCCAAACTCCTCAAATGTGCTTTCCCCATTCGCGGTGTCTCGAACCTGACGCTCTTGAGCGCGGAGAGGTCGAAAGAATCCAGGGAATTTCCCTCAATATGCCGTGATTCTCGCTGGTTGTTCGACACCAGACTCCCCCCAACCTTCAATACACGATGGGCCAGCTTTATGTAGTTGTTAACGGACGTGATCGGCAATTCCCGAACGATAACATATTGGTCACCCGATCAAATGAACCCGGCTCCAGCACATCAGCCTGTAAGGGGGTTAAAAAAACGTTACGTCGGCGTCCCCCTCCGGTTCATTTGGCAAAACGATAATCAGTTCCGGGAAATTTACCTGCAGAAAAGAAAATGCTATTGCAATGACTTCCGGAAGATCAACAACAACGATTCTGCAATCCGGGTTCCCCAGCTTCTCGATTGCAACACTGACACAACAGCCAGCACCTATCTCAAGAATTCGATTTGGCTTCCCGCCAGCTACTTATTTTCCTTTTGATAAAAATAAGTAGCTGGCTTTATATTTCGCAAACACTTTGCCGACGAACCATCAATCTCAAAGTAAGTGGTAAACATTGCTGGATTCAAATTTCAAGTGCAACACCCAATGATTTGACGAAGGCTTCCAA
>JABGRG010000119.1 GCA_018648445.1 Rhodospirillales bacterium
AGGATAAACGGCAGAAAGGCCCGACCGTAAGTGTCCACCAGTCCGACCAGCAACGCTCCCACCAATGCGCCGCGCACCGAGCCGATGCCGCCGATGATGATCACCACGAAGGTAAGGATCAGGATTTTTTCGCCCATGCCCACTTCAATGGCCAGCATGGGTCCGGCCATGGCTCCGGCCAGCCCGGCCAGCATTGCGCCAATGCCGAAAACGATGGTGAACAGACGGTCGATGTTGACACCCATGGCGCCGACCATTTCGCGGTGCGTGGCCCCGGCGCGGATCAGCATCCCCAGGCGGGTGTTGAGGATCAGATGACGCAGCCCCAACCCCACCACCAGACCGATGAGAATGATAAACAACCGGTAGGCCGGATAGGGAGCGCCGGGAATAAACTCCAGCGTCCCCGACAGAACTTTCGGCGTGGACAGAAACAGCGCCTGCGCCCCCCAGATGATCTTGGTCAATTCGTTAAACGTTAAGATGATCCCGAATGTGGCCAGCACCTGATCCAGATGGTCGCGATCATAAAGGCGGCGGAAGGCGATCAATTCAATCACCATGCCGGTGATCCCGGCGGCGACCATGGCCGCCGCCACGCCCAGGGCAAAACTGCCGCTGGCCATGGTCACGGTCGCCGCCACATAGGCGCCGACCATGTACAGCGAACCATGCGCCAGATTGATCATGTGCATGATGCCGAAGACCAGGGTCAGCCCGGCGGCCATCAGAAACAGCATCACCCCTTGCTGGAGGCCGTTAAGGGTTTGCTCTAGGAACAGAACAAGGGTCATGGCGTGGTCAATTCACGAAACGAAAAAAGACCAGGGGAAGTGGTCTTCCCCCGGTCCCTGTCAAATCCGATCACATTTTGCAATCGACGGCGTAGGCATCGCCGTGATTGGTAAAGACCTTGGCCACGATCTCGTTGGTTGCGGCATCGCCGTCCTTGATGACTTCGCGCACATAGATGTCCTGGATCGGGTGCTGGTTGGGACCGAACTTGAAGGCACCACGCACCGAGTTGAACTCGGCGGCCTTGAGCGCCGCGCGGAAGGCGTCCGCATCATCCATGTTGCCGCCAACCTTGGCGATGGCCCCGTCGAGCAGCAGCGCCGCGTCGTAACCCTGCGATGCGTAAAGCGAGGGCTTGCGGCCATAGGCTTCAATGTAGGCTCCCGCAAAGGCCTTGTTGGCGGCATTGTCCAGATCGTGGGAATACTGCGACGTGTTGAACGTTCCCACTGCGGCGTCGCCGACGGCCCCGAGGATGCCCTCGTCAAACGAGAAGGCGGGACCGTACAGCGGGATGCTGCCGGTCAAACCGGACTGGGCGTATTGTTTGATAAAGTTGACACCCATGCCGCCCGGCAGGAAGAAGAACACGGCGTCGGGCTTGGCCGCGCGCAGGTTGGCGATTTCAGCCGCATAGTCCACCTGACCCAGCTTGGTGTAGACCTCGGCTGCGATCTTGCCCTTGAAAAAACGTTTGAACCCGGCCAGCGCGTCCTTGCCTGCGGGATAGTTGGGGGCCAGCAAATAGACGTTCTTGAACGCCTTGTCGTTGACGAACTGGCCCATGGCTTCGTGCAGGTTGTCGTTCTGCCAAGCGACGTTGAAGTAGTTCTTGTCGCACTTGGCTCCCGCCAGCGCCGAAGGTCCGGCATTGGGGCTGATGTAGACTTTGCCCGCGCGCGTCACGGCCGGAACCACGGCCATGGCCAGATTGGACCAGACGATGCCGGTCACCACGTCCACGTTGTCCTGCTTGATCATGCGCGTCGCGGCTTGCTTAGCGTTTTCCACCTTGCGCGCGTCATCAACGACGATCAGCTCCGTCGCCACGCCGCCCAGCTTGCCGCCCTTTTGCTTGAGCGCCAGCGCGAACCCGTCGCGGATGTCGATGCCCAGCCCGGCCCCGCCGCCCGACAAGGTGGTGATCATGCCGATTTTAACGGGATCGGCGGCGAACGCCTGCACCGCGGCCAAAAGGCCCACGGCTGCGGCGGCGGTATAAATGCTAAAACGTTTCATCTCGAACCAAACTCCCCCCACGGAAAACAACTCACACGAAAACCCGCGCTTCAAGTCACACCCGCAGAACACTAGGGTATGTTCGGCATTCAAGCAACGCATATGCGCGCTGGATGCAGGCTGTTGGCGGTGTGGGCGGATATTCAGACTTACCTAACTCCGCCGGTTTGGGGGCCGCTTCACCCCCCCAACGTCCGCTTTTCGAAGTTAAGCAGAAGCGAAATCAGACACTCGCTGACAGCCGGTGTTGAGCCGGAGGGGACGTTTACATTAACAGAAGGATTGCAGCGACCAAGATGGCGCAAGCAATCAGAAGAATGGTGATGGCCCAGCTTTTTAATTTGATTGACGTTTGGTTCGGCGTTTTACTGGCAGACGGCGCGTCTTTCTCACCGATACGTCGTGCCACGTCCGCTTTTGCAAGCTCACGCTTCCAAGGACGGGCAATAACGCCATCATCCAGCAGCTTTGTGATTTCCTCTGTTGAGGCTTTGCTCAGTGTGGCCTTAAATGCTGCCACCTCTTGCGGATCTTCAGACATAGTATACTGCCATTCATTTGGTTTAATTGATTATGCTACAGCACATACCAAACTGAAGATATATCACCGCAAACCTCAAGTGGGAAAGTTTTAGTATTTACGCGCCTGCACCAATGTCGGTTTATGGCTAGATGCAGACGACTGGTGCCCGATGTCATGAGCTCCGCTTTTGGGCGTCAGGCAGACCTTTTTTCCAATGCCCAAGCAAAGAAACTCTTTGGTGTCAGGGAGCGTGCGCGCGAGCGTGGCTGGAAGGCGGGAGGTGATAAACCAGCGGCCAAAGCGTTTTCTCTGGTTTGACGAAGAGGTTTCCCAGTATGGTGCGCCGAATTCGAAACAGCGGACAAATTGGGGAAATATAATGAAGCGTGCAGGTGTCGTGGGTATTGGTGATATGGGCAGCGGCCTTGCCAAGAACCTTATCAAAAACGGGTTCGAGACGGCGGGCTGGGATATCGACGATAAGCGCATGGTGGCGTTCGCGGAGCTGGGCGGAAACGGACAGCCGACCGCGGCCGAAGTCGGCAAATACGCCGACGCCGTCTACGTCATGGTCATGAACGGGGATCAGGCAAAGGAAGTCGTCCTCGGTGAAAACGGCCTGATCCGGACGTTGGAGCCGGGTTCGGTGGTGATTATGACCGCGACCATCAAGGCCCCCGAAATTCGCGACATCGAACAAGGTCTCGAAGGAACCGGCATCGAAATGATCGACAGTCCCGTCAGCGGCGGGTTCCCCGGCGCGCAGGGCGGTACACTGACGATGATGGCAGCGGGTAAGGCCGAAGTGCTGGAAACGTACCGCCCGGTCATGGAGGCGGTCAGCGCGAACATCCATATCGTCGGTGACAAGATCGGCGATGGTCAGACCGTTAAAGGTTGCCTGCAATCGTTGTTCGGCGCGATCTTCTCCGCCACTTTCGAAATGTCGGCTCTGGCGGCCAAGGCGGGCATCAGCGGACAGGTTCTGTACGACGTGGTCAGCACGTCAAGCGCCAGCAGCCCCGCAGGCAACACCGCGCTGGCAAACATCATCGACCGCAAATTCGAGAATACCGGCAGTTCAATTAGAACCATGCACAAGGATTTGACGATCTCCATGGATCTGGCGCGCGATCTGGGCGTGCCGCTGTTTACGGCGGCGACCTCCATGCAGTTGTTCCAGGCGGGTATCACCAAGCATCCCGACGGGGACAACCAGATCGTCACAAGGGTCATGGAAGATATCGTCGGTGCCGGATTGAAGCGCTAAACCAACGAGTCCGGGATTTGCGGCCGCTGAAGATGAGCGGCCGCTACTCTTCGCTGGACGGCGTCCAGTCCTGCAGATTTTCCTTGATAACGACCTGGACCGGCAATCGTTCGACCGACACCGTTCGTCGTTCGCAAAAATCGATCAACGCCGTTACGGCCTTGTTTGCCGCCGTACGCATGTCCTGATGGATAACAACGTCCATTGAGCCGTCAAGCAGGTAACGTTGCGTGCGCTCCGTCAAGTTGTGCCCGACAAAAATGATTTCACGGTCACGCTTGTGCTCCGTTAGTGCCTGCACAATGCCCCGGGTGCCGCCACCGACGTTATATATTCCAACGAGATCTTTGCGCTCCTCAAGAACCGCGTTGATCTGCGCATAGTTGTTTTCCGAGTCGTCCCGGCCCGAGACCAGGTCCAGCACCTCGTATTGCGGATACTCGGAACGCAGCACACTTCTAAACCCCATCTCGCGTTCTTCGTGGCTGCAGTAAAGCTGCCCTCCCCACAGCACGGCGACCTTTCCCGGTGAGCGCAAAAAGCGCCCCATCAATTGACCGGCGGTACGCCCCGCCGCGCGGTTGTCCATGCCGACATAATCGATGATTTCCGATCCATGCAAATTCGACATGAGTGCTAGTGTGGGCATCCCTTGTGTCGCGAGCCATGTCACGGTGTTTCGAACTTCCGGGTGATCCAGCGCCTGAAAGGCCAGACCCGAACTTCCTCTTTCCGCACACTCCATCAGTTTGGCCGCAAGGGCAATGGGGTTCATCTTCTCAACGAACGAGCAGATAACTTCCACCTGGCTTTCGAGGCCGGCATCCCGGAATGAAGTGCTAAGCGCTTCCGTTGAGGGACCGGCCTCGGCGGGAAGAATGACGTCGAAGGCGTATCGCCGCCCTTGCTGGGCGGCCCGCGAATGCGACGGGCCTCGGGCTGCAAGGTTATTGATTGCCCGCTTCACGCGCTCGGTCGTTGCCCAGCCGACGCCTTCCCGATTATTCAGAACCCGGTCAACCGTAGCCGTGCTTACATTCGCCTCATGGGCGATGTCGATGATTCTAGCCTTTCTCTCGCGTCGCATTTGCTCGCTCCGATTTATGCGACTTTATAGCAATGACCACGCCTGTTTCCCAAGCGTCATTTTTGGATTATTGCACATAAAAAACATCAAGAATACATCAATGATGCATCGCACGATGCCTTATTGTTGACTCTGTCGTCATTGTTCGATTATCATCCCGCCGCGATTAGATGTTTCGTAAGGCGCGTCGAGGATTCCTTTTGGGATAGCGCCCACGGACCGTGAGGTGCTTCGTGCATCGTGAAATCGAAATCCTCTCATTTGTCCACATCCGGCCCGCAAGGGCGGGACGGTGGTTATGAAAGAGCAGCACCCGGTTTGCCGGTCCAAGGTTGGGTTTGTGCTGTTCCGACCAAAGGAAACCGACGTGAAGATTTGAAGCGTTAACCAACAGCTGAAAACAGGGAGCTAAAGATGAAAAAATTAGTATCGACATTGTTTGGCGGTCTCATTGGTGCGGCCATGGTTGCCAGCCCGGCCGTTGCGGCTGATTTCGTATTCAAATACGGCAACTCGCAGCCGGAAAAAGACGGGCGCAGCCAGTCCATGGTGTTCTTCGAGAAAGAACTCGAAAAACGCTCGGGTGGCCGCATCGACGTTGAAAACTATTTCAGCGCCGTGCTGGGTAACGAACGCGAAATGATGGATCAGGTCGCGACCGGTTTGATCCAGGGCACGCGCGGTGGCTTCTTCACCGACGTCAACCCGAAATTCTCCATCCTTCAGTTGCCGTTCCTGGTCGCCAACTGGGACGAGGCGATCTGTCTGGTCCGTAGCGACTGGATGAAGGGGGTTCAGGCCGAAGGTTCCAAGGGCAAGTATCACGTGCCCGCCACGGGTATCAGCCAGGGCTTCCGCGCCCACACCAATAATGTCCGCCCGCTCAAGGTCCCGGCCGACTTAAAAGGCCTGAAGATGCGCGTTCCGCAGCAGGAAGTGTACATTGAAACCTCCAAGGCCCTTGGCGCCAGCCCGCAGGCGATGCCGTTCTCCGAAGCCTATCAGGCTTTCAAAACGGGCGTAATCGACGGTCAGGATAACCCGCCCGCCAATATCGCGGCCTACAAGGTCGAAGAAGTGCAGAAGTACATGTCGATCACCAACTATTCGACAGGCCCCGATCCGTTGATGATCAACAAAGCCTGGTATGACAAGCTTCCCGCCGATCTGCAAAAGACCTTCGACGCGGTCGCCGTCGAAGCGCTGGCCCATTCCGACAAGACGTATCGGGACGGTGAAGCCGACATGATCAAGACGCTCGGCAAGCAGATGGAAGTCAACTACGTGACAGGCAAGGAACTGGCCATGTTTGTTGACCTCGCAAAGCCGGTGCACGCCATCTTCGTCGGCAAGGGTGACTTCACCCAGGCCGATATCGATGGTGCGGTTGCTGCCGCGCGTTCTTGCAAATAAGCAATAATGCCCAGGGACGCCCGGACGGTTTGTCCGGGCGTCTTTTCGGGGCATAATAACGGCGCTTGCAAGAGTTTGATCGGGGTGGGTCACCAATGAACGTGTTGGTTTTCAGCGACAAATGGCTGAGCAAAATTCTTGAGTGGTTGCTCGTCGTCGTGTTCTTCGGCTTCTTTGCCATGGTTTGCACCCTCGTTGTGATGCGTTATGGATTTGGAACCACGATTGTCGGCGGCAACGAAGGGGTGACGGTGGCTTTTGTGTTCACGGTCGCCATCGGCGCGGCGGTAGCCATATCTCGGCGCGATCACATTGCCATCACCTACTTCATTAACTTTCTGCCGCTCCCGGCCAAGAAGGTGATCTACATAATCGGACTGCTTCTGATCGCCTTTATCAACGTCATCATGATTTCCTATTCCATCCGGTGGATTGAGCTTTCCGGCGGCGCCGCGTGGCAGCCGTTCCGGTTCGCGCAAGGCTACTTTCAGGCGGCGATACCGCTGGGATGCGGGCTGGCCGTACTATTCTGTTTCAACAAGATCGCCCTGACGCTGGGCGGGCACGAATCCGTCGAACATGTGTGGATGCCGGAAGACTGAGCTTTTCCGAGGCGAATAACAAAAACAGAGTTTACGGGACGCTTTAATGCTTATCTTGCTGGCCAGTCTTTTCGTTTTTATCATTTTGGGCGTTCCCATCGGGTATTCGCTCGGCCTTTCTTCTTTCGCCTATTTCTTCTTCGAGCAACCCGCGCTGATGGGCATCCTTCCGCAGCGCCTGTTCGCGGGCATGAACAATTACGCGCTTATCGCGCTCCCGTTATTCATCCTTATGGGGCAGGTGATGAATTCGGGCGGCATTACGGCCCGTCTTCTCGATTTCTCCATGCTGTTCGTCGGGCGTTTCAAGGGCGGCCTGGGCCTGGTCAATGTCCTTGCCAGCATGATCTTTGGCGGAATTTCCGGATCGGCCGCGTCGGACACGGCGTCCATCGGTTCGATCCTGATACCCGAGATGAAACGGCGCGGATATTCGGTGCGTTTCGCCGCCGGTATCACGGTCGCGTCATCGACCATGGGAATGATCATCCCGCCCAGCATGGGCATGGTGCTGTACGCCATCGTCGCCCAGGAATCGGTGGGCCAGTTGTTCATGGCCGGGATTATTCCGGGGATTATGATCGGGTTTTTTCAGTTTGGTATCGTCTACTGGCTTTCCATCCGGCGCGACTATCCCATGGAAAAAGTGCCGTTCACTGCGGAAAACGTCGTCCGACAGTTCCGCCGGTCTGGCCTCGTTCTGCTCATGCCAATCCTGGTCGTTGGCTCTGTCGTATTCGGCATTGCGACGCCGACGGAGTCGGCCGGTCTTGGCGTGTTGTACGGGCTTATCATCGGGCTTTTCATCGTCGGGACAGATTCTTTCAAGACGTTTCCCCGATCCTTGCATTCCGCCATCATCACGACGGCCAAGATCATGGTCGTGATCGCCTTCTCGCAGCTTTACATCTGGGTGCTGGCGCTGGAGCGCATCCCCGATGCTTTAGCCGCTTTCGTCATCAGCCTCGAACTGGGGCCAACGGCGCTTTTGATGCTGATGTCCGTGGTTATTCTGATCGCCGGGACGTTCATTGACGTAAGCCCGGCCATTCTGCTGCTGACGCCGGTGCTGCTGCCTGCGGTCACGGCGGTCGGCGTTTCGGGCGTTCATTTTGGCGTGCTTATGGTTTCGGGGCTGGCGGTGGGTACCTGCACCCCGCCGGTTGGCACTTGCCTGAACGTTTGCGCGGCCATTGCGCGCATGGGTATCGGGCAGATTTTCGTGGGCGCCGCGCCTTTCCTGGCCGCCAACACATTCGTGCTTTTCCTGATTTGTATTTTCCCTGATTTGGTCATGTGGATTCCAAGAATGGTTTACGGCAACTAATTCGAATTTGAAGTTAGCGGACACACTGAGGATTCCTTCCGGGATCGTGTTCGCCCGCCAAACGACGCATTGCGCCGATCGACGGTGAAATTCTCACATTGTTCCGCCGCGCAACCCGAGAAAAGGAAGCGGTGGGTTTTGTATCGTCGGTTCCGGCCCAGCCCGCACGAAAAGGAGGGCCGGACAAAACGGAGGAAATGAAATGACACGTGCAGGCGTTATAGGACTTGGCGATATGGGCAGCGGCCTGGCCAAGCATCTCATCGGAAACGGTTTTGAAACGACGGGCTTGGACCTTAGCAAAGAGCGCATGGCCGCGTTTGTTGAAATGGGCGGAAAAGCGGCGGCCAGCGCTGCCGAAGTCGGTGAAAATTCCGACGCCGTCTATGTCATGGTCATGAACGGCGGGCAGGCCAAGGGGGTTATCTTAGGCGACGGCCTGATCAAAACCATGAAGCCGGGATCGGTCGTTATCCTGACCGCCACCATCATGGCCACCGAAGCCCGCGAGATCGCCGAAGGTCTCAAGGGATCGGGTATCGAAATGATCGACAGCCCCGTCAGCGGCGGTTTCCCCGGCGCGCAAACGGGCACGCTGACCATGATGGCGGCGGGTCCGGCGGCGGTGCTGGAGACCTACAAACCAGTCATGGAAGCGGTCAGCAAGGTCATCCATATCGTTGGCGACGAGGTTGGCCAGGGTCAAACCGTAAAGGCCTGCCTGCAATCGTTGATCGGCTCCATCTTCTCGGCCACCTGCGAAGCAGCGGCGTTGGCGGCAAAGGCTGGCGTCAGCGGACAGGTTCTTCACAACGTGTTCAGCACGTCGGGAGCGGGGTGCGGCGTCGCCAACGGGGCTCTTGAAAACATCATCGACCGCAAGTTCGTGGGCACCGGAAGCCATATCGCCACCATGCACAAGGATCTGACCATTGTGATGGATATGGCCCGCGAACTGGGCGTGCCGCTGTTTACCGCAGCCACCGCCATGCAGTTGTTCCAGTCCGCCAAAACCAAGCATCCTGAAGGCGACAACTGGATTATCGCGAAAGTTATGGAAGACATCGTTGGTGCGGAATTGCACCGCTAGAAAAGAGGGAACAGACCAATGAAATTAGGTGTTATCACAGACGGAATTAGCCGCGACTTCGAACATGCCCTGAAGGTCATGAAGGAGTTCGACCTCGAATATGCCGAACTGCAATTCCTGTGGGACAAGGAAGTCGGCGATCTGGACGCCGATCAGCGCAAAAAAGCTCTGGCGCTGATCAAGGACTACGACGTCAAGGTGTCGTGCATTTCCCGCCACGTCTTCGGCAACCTGCCCATGGCCTCCGAAGTGGGCGACGAAGCGCACAGCACGCACATGGCTGGCTTGCAGCGTGTCATCGACATGGCCCACGAATTCGACGTCGGCATGGTGCGCATCATGAGCGGCAAGAAGGAAATGATCCTGTGGGGCTATAACGGCGCCGAAAAATGGAACGTCGCCAACGGGGCCTGGGATTCGCTGGTACGGCTCGTCGAGCCCGCCATCCGTCTGGCCGAAAAAGAAGACGTCCAACTGGTTGTCGAAACCGGCAACGGAAACATGATCAACTCGGCCTATACGGCCTGCAAGTTGATCGATGATCTCGGCACCGACCGCTTGAAAGTGTTGTGGGATTCGGCCAATGCCTGCTTCTGCCACGAACGTATGTACCCGGACGCCTACGAAACCATGAAGGGCGGCTATCTGGGCCACGTGCATATCAAGGACGTTCAGGTCAATACGCCGCAGGCGACCCTTGAAGTGCGCGAAATGTGCAAGGGACAGCTTGCCGACCAGTTCCAGCCCGCCGCCGACGCCATGCGCGCCGACGGTTACGACGGCGTGATCTCGCTGGAAAGCGTGTATCACCCGGGCAACGGCAATTTCGAAGACGGCTTCCGGGCCTGCATCGGAAAATTCAAGGAAATCTTCGGTTAATCCAGCGAATTCTCCTAGCGATACATGCCGCCCAGCCCCTGAGAACCGGGGGCTGGGCGGCCTTTTAATTACGGCGCGACGCTTTTTATGATGGTGCCGTCCAGAGCTTCGTAGTCGCCGTATTTGATGACCTCGTAAAGTCGCTTGCGGGTTTGCATCCGCGATAATTGCGGCTCGGTCGTGCCGTCTGTGGCGAGTTGGGCGTAGAACTCTCCCATGGCGTGGGCCGCGATGCGCAACGAGGACACCGGCCAGATCACCATTTTGTAGCCCATTTCCTCCAGTTGATCGGCGGCGAGGGACGGCGATCGCCCAAACTCCGTCATGTTGGCCAGCAAGGGGCAATCCAGAGCCTTGGCGACGGCGGCGAAATCTTCGGGCGAGGTCAGGGCCTCGGGGAAAATCGCGTCGGCGCCTGCGTCCATGTAAAGGCGCGCACGCCGGACCAGCCCGTCCAGCCCTTCGTCGGCAAACGCGTCCGATCTGGCGACGATGCGCAAATGGGTTCGCGCCGCAGCCGCCGCCGCGATTTTGGCGGCCATTTGTTCGGGCGTTACCAGGGTTTTGTCGTTGAGGTGGCCGCACTTCTTGGGCAGCACCTGATCCTCGATTTGAACGGCGGCCGCGCCCGCCTGCTCCAACTCGCGCACCAGACGCATGGCGTTGAGCGCCTCGCCGTATCCGGTGTCGCCGTCGGCCAATATGGGAAGCCCGGTGACACGCGCGATTGAGCGGGTGACCAGGCAAAGCTCCTCAAGGGTCAGAATGCCCAGATCGGGCAATCCTAAGCTGGCGCACACGGCTGCGCCCGATACGTAAAGCGCATCGAAGCCTGCGTCCTTGGCCAGCAATCCGGCCATGGCGTTGTGGGCCCCGGGAATGCGCAGTATGCGTTGTTCGGCCAAAAGTGCGCCAAACCGTTCTCCCGCTGGCGTGCGTGGAGCATCATCATGCTGAAGCCATGTCATTGTTTTTCTCCTCCTTTATGATTCTTATTATTACTACTCTCTACTACT
>JABGRG010000235.1 GCA_018648445.1 Rhodospirillales bacterium
AGAATCCTGTTTATCACATCGACTCGTGTTGGTGACGCAATTCTGTCAACAGGCCTGCTCAACCATCTGATCGAAAAGCATCCCAAGGCCCGTATCACAGTAGCCTGCGGGGCAGCGGCGGCATCCTTGTTCGAGGCGGTTCCGGGGCTGGAAAAAATCATCGTTTTGGACAAGATGCTCTTCTCTTTGCATTGGCTAAGACTATGGGCACTTTGCATGGGGCGAATTTGGGACGCTGTTGTCGACCTTCGTAATTCATCGATGTATTACGTTTTACCTGCCCGTAAGCGTTGGCGCATTGGGCGTACCCAGGCGGGGCAGCACCGAATCAAGCAGTTGGCGTCTATTTTTGATCTGGCTGAACAGCCACCTTCACCAAAGTTGTGGTTATCGGATGCCATCAAGCTCAGGGCGAAAAACATGATTGGTGAGGGTGCGCCCATAATAGCCGTTGGGCCGACGGCCAACTGGCGGGCGAAGACGTGGCGGGCTGAACATTTTGTCGATCTGATCGAGCGCCTGACGGCTTCTGATGGAATTATACCCGGTGGGCGGGTTGCGATCTTTGGGCGCGACGATGAACGGCCTGGCGCGCTTAGTTTGATTGATGCCGTGCCGCGCGAGCGGCGAATCGATTTGGTTGGCCATCTGGATTTGCTGGAAGCCTTTGCGTGCCTGAAATGTTGTGATTTCTACGTTGGCAATGATTCAGGGTTAATGCATCTTGCTGCGGTTTCGGGAATCCCGACTTTGGGTCTTTTCGGACCCAGCCCAAAAGAACTGTATGCCCCGTGGGGGGAGTTTTGCGACGCGGTATCGACCCGTATCCCTTACGAGGAGATTTTCCCTGAAAACTTCGATCACCGGGGGTCAGATACCCTGATGGACAGTCTAAGCGTCGAGTCTGCAGAACAGGCAGCCCGGGAATTGTGGAACCGCAAGCAGGAAGTCGGATCATGAACACAAGACCCGCGACAGCAGAAAATCTTTCTGTTCTTCTTGTCGTTCATAACGAGGAAGCATGTCTTGATGATTGTCTCAAGCGGTTGTCCTTTGCGGGCGAGTTGGTGGTTGTCCTCGACAAGTGCACTGACGGTTCAAAGGAAATAGCCTGCCGCTATACGGACAGAATTCTGGAAGGCGCCTGGGAGCTTGAAGGTGAGCGCCGCAATGCCGGTATCGAATTTTGCCGGGGCGCGTGGATTCTGGAAGTCGATGCCGATGAATGGGTTAGCGCCGAACTGGCTACCGAAATTTGCGCGACCATTGATTTAGGTAACGGCGATATCTTTAATATTCCCGTTCATAATTACGTTGGCGGACGCTGGATCCGTTATGGTTGGGGTGGAAATTTTGGCAAGAACGGCTATCCGGGCCTTTTTAGAAAAGGCGTCAAGTCTTGGGGAAACGAACGCGTCCATCCGCATTTGACGGTCACGGGTTCACAAGGGCCTGTGCTGACCAATCCTCTGGTTCACCATATTGATAAAAATATTTCCGACATGATCCGCCGTTTTGATCGCTACACAACAGCCCGGGCCAAAGATCTGGCGGAGCGGGGTGAAATGGGCTCGGTTGTTAACATGGTACGGAAAATTTTCTCACGTTTCTGGAAATGCTACGTGGCTCGCAAAGGTTACCGGGAAAACGGCTATGGCATCGTCATTGGCATCCTGGCGGCGATCTACCCACTGGTTTCGTTGCTCAAAGCGACGCTTGAAGAAGCAGAGAATACCAGATCATGAGCGATGTCTCCTTAAGCGCCCTGATCTCTGTCCATAATGAAGAAGCCCAGCTTGCCGATTGCCTGGACGCGCTGCGCTTTGCCGATGAGATCGTT
>JABGRG010000120.1 GCA_018648445.1 Rhodospirillales bacterium
CAACATCGGTCGCCATTTGCATGCACGTGAAACCCTTTTCGGCGCGGTTTTCGGCATGTCGAAGCATATGGAAATTGAGAACCTCGAAAAATCCAGAAAAATCGTCGATTTTCTTGGTATGACCGAGCATCAGGACGAATTGGCGAGCAACCTGCCCTATGGTTTACAAAGGGCGTTGAATGTCGCCATCGCGTTGGCGACAGAACCCAGGTTGTTGATGCTCGATGAGCCGGTTGCCGGAATGAACCCGACGGAAAAGGCGGAAATGACCCGGATCATCCGACTTATCCGTGATGAAATGGGAATGACAGTCATGCTGGTCGAACATGACATGCGAACGGTCATGAATCTTTGCGACAAAATCACCGTTATTGATTTCGGCGAGAAGCTTGCCGAGGGGTTGCCGCAAGAAATTAGAGAGAACAAGGACGTTATCGAAGCTTATTTGGGAGCCGAAGACATTGTTGCTTAGTGTAAAAAACGCGAGCGTTTACTTCGGGAAGGTTTCCGGGATCAAGGATGTCTCGATAGACGTGGAAGAGGGGCAGATCGTTGCCCTGATCGGAGCCAACGGCGCGGGAAAAAGCACAACCCTGAGGGCAATTTCCGGTTTGAAACAACCTTCCAAAGGTGAAATCTGGTTCAAGGGCGAACGCATCGACCACCTGTCGCCTGAGGAAATCACAATGAGGGGCATTGCCCACGTGCCCGAAGGACGGCGCGTGTTCCCTTTTATGACGGTGAAGGAAAATCTGGAGATGGGTGCCTTCACGCGCAAGGACAAGGGCGGCATCGCCCGTGACCTTGAAAGCGTGTTCAAGCATTTCCCTCGGTTGCGTGAGCGCCTGACCCAGGCGGCAGGAACAATGAGCGGCGGCGAACAGCAGATGCTGGCCATGGGCCGGGCCTTGATGTCCGACCCGAAGGTTGTTTTGATGGACGAGCCATCGTTGGGATTGTCTCCTATTCTTTGTCAGGAAATCGCCAAAATCATCAAGGAAATTCATGCCGAAGGGCGAACGGTCGTTCTGGTTGAACAGAATGCTCGTCTGGCACTTTCCCTGGCGCAAAAGGGCTATGTGCTGGAAACGGGCTCGGTTGTTCTTGAGGACGATGCGAAGGCCTTGCTCGAAAACGACAAGGTTCAGGAAACCTACCTCGGCGGTGGTGATTAAGAACAAGAAATTAGGACGGGCATGGCAATGAAAGACTTAGTGATTCACCTCGATAACACCCCCGCCTCGGATATGCGGCTGCAGGTGGGGTTGCAGCTAGCGGCTCGTTTCAAAGCAAGGTTGACAGGCGTGTTCGCCGTGGTTGACAGGAAAATGGACGCCAAGGCAAAGCAGCCAGGTAAAGAGATGGCCGAACTGGTTCAAAAGGCTGAAGTATCCTTTAAGCAACGCACGGCTGAAGCAGACATCGAGCATCGTTGGGTCTCCAGGGTCACGGGCAACGGAAATTTGATGGTCAAGGCGGTCCTTGCCTGGGCGTCATCTTCGGATATGGCGGTTCTCGGTCAGTTCGATCCGAATAGTTCCGAAACAAGCCCAAGGGATTTGGCCGAACAGGTTATCAACAACTGCGGTCGGCCTGTCCTGGTCGTTCCGTTCGTCATGAGTCAGCCATCGATCGGTAATAAAATCATGATTGCCTTTAATGGTGGGCGCGAAGCAAGCCGGGCAATGAACGACGCTATTCCCCTGCTTAAACTTTCCAAGGACGTCCGTTTGGCCATCGTAAATTGGTCCCCGAGGGAAGAGGGTAATACGCCTTCACGGAGAATGATGTCGTCGATCATTTGGGCGTGCACGGGATCGGAGTCAAAATCGAACGGTTCAATGTCGATGGCATCGGCATTATGGATGTCCTGCTTGCTCGCCTGGCCGAAGAAAGCTTGGATATGCTAGTCATGGGGGCGCACGGACAATACGGTTTCCCCCACCTATTTAAAGGGTCAAGTACGCGTCATATTCTTGAACATATGACGGTACCGGTGCTGATGTCGCATTAATCCGGAGAGGGTTATGTTCGCTGCCGATGATCCGCCCCCTTACCGTGTTCGGCGAGCTGAAGGAACCAGCCCCTATGTGCTGGTCTGCGAACACGCCGGAAACAGAATTCCAAAGGGCATGGCCAATCTTGGCTTGGGCGCGGGTGACTTGTCGCGCCACATCGCTTGGGATATCGGTGCCGAAGCTGTCGCCCGGCGCGTTAGCGAGTTTCTCGACGCGACCCTCGTGAGCCAACCCTATTCACGTCTGGTTGTCGATTGTAACCGCTGGGCCAATGATCCTGAAATCGTCCCGATGAAAAGTGATGGAACCGCTATAACCGGGAATGTGGGGCTTTCGGCGGGCGATGTCGTAAAACGCATTGACGCCATTCATGGCCCCTTTCACGAGTGTCTGGACGGCGAACTTGAGCGCAGGAAACAGTCTGGAAGACAGAAGGCGTTAGTAACGATACACAGTTTTACGCCGGAAATATCGGGCGTAAAAAGACCGTGGCATGCCGGCGTTATCCATAACCGCGAGAACCGTCTCGCCGAATCCCTGATCGATTTGTTTGCCCGCGAAGATGGATTGGTTGTTGGCGACAACGAACCGTTCAGTATGTCTGACAATAATGTGTATACGGTTCCCTCTCATGGCGAGGGGCGCGGAATACCCACTGTCGAGCTAGAGATCAGACAGGATTTGATCGACGATGAAAAGGGTCAGGACTATTGGGCCCGTCTATTGGGCAGGGTGCTGAAGCAAGCACTGGAAACGTTGGATATGCGACGTGCGCAGCATCATTTGTCGGCTGGAAGTCTGGCTTGATCTTTCCGGAACGCCCCTTTGGATGACCCCGGATATTTCGGAAGCTCGTCGCTTAATGTGTAATAGTCGGCGATGTCTTCGCAGTAGATATGACCAACCAGCTTGAGGCCGCACGGCTGGTTTAGACTGCCAGCGCTAACAGATATTTCGCTCGCCCCGGCCAGTTGCCAAAACAGTGATGCGCCGCAATCATGGCAGAAACCCCGCTTCGCCTTGTCCGAGGAAACATACCATTTCAGGCCTCTGTCTTCGGTGAATTCAAGCTCATCGGTCCGGCACTGGGTGTAGGCGGCGAAGTGGCCATGGGTGCGGCGGCACTGACTGCAATGGCAGGCGACGACGCCTCGCAAGGACCCCCGAATTTCAAATGAAACGGCCCCGCAAAGACATCCGCCGGAAGTTAAAGCACTAGTCGACGACATAGTGAATGGATGTTTCGACGGCGTGCAGGAAGGAGGCTGCGGACGACGAGGCGGTGATCAGGAGGAAAGCATCTTTGCCGCCGGGCAAAATAATCACGCCCATGTGCTCCATCGCGGTGCGGGCGACTTTTCCTTCGGCAAACTGAGACGGCTCGAGATCAAGCGGACAGATGCGTTCAAGAACGTCGCGGCTGTTTGGCCCAGACAGACGCAAACCGACCCAGTTGTCCGATTGCGAAGTGAGATAAGAAACGTCTTTCAGTTTTCCGGCGACAATGTTGAGCGCGTTGGGTTCCGGGTGATTGAAAATAGCGAACATCTGATCGCGGGCCATGCCAAGGAATCGGGTCTGACCGTCTTCAGACCGGCTTGTCTCACCGGCTTTGGGGAGGGAGGCACCATAAGTATCGCTCAAAGCCTTTGACACAGCGTCAGCGCCGCCATTTGGAACCGCGATTGAGATGATGGCAAGTTCGGTCAATTCCTGAAGCGAAACGCCATCGAAGGTTTCCTGATATCCGCCCAATGCGGGCTGGGCTGTTAAGGTATACTCAGACACGCAGACGTTCTCCTTCCGGATCGATGAAGTGGGCCGAAACGATCTCGACTTCAATATCCTTGCCACGCACCAGGTCGACGGCGCGGACAACCTCGCCAAGGCGCTCGGACCCTTGCTTGATAAAGCCGATGCCGATCGAATGCCCCAGTTCCGGCGAGAAGGTGACCGAACTCATCCAGCCTTCGTCGTTGTCCATGACGGCGCTTTTGCCCAGCGCGATAAAATGAGCGCCGGACGTCAAGGTTTCCACCCTGTTGACCGGCTTAAAGCCGACGAGGCGCAATCCGTCGTCGCGATTTAGATCGGGTCGTTCCGACAGCGTGTTGCCGATGCAGTCCTTCTTTTTCGAGACCATGCGGCCCATGCCTAAGTTCGCCGCACTCGTTTGGCCGGTCAGTTCGTTGCCTGCGGCATGGCCTTTTTCGATCCGCATGACGCCCAAGGCCTCGGTGCCATAGGGTACGACATCGAACTCTTCGCCGACCGCCATCAGAACCCGCATCAGGGAGTCGCCATAACGCGCCGGAACGGCGATTTCGAATGCCAGTTCGCCGGAGAACGAAATGCGGAACAGTCGCGCCTTTGTTCCGCCGCAAATAGTCAACTCTGCGCATGCCATAAAAGGGAAGGCCTCGTTTGTAATGTCATGTTCCGGATCGACGACCTTTTGTAAGAGCTTGCGGGCATTAGGTCCGGCGACGGCGAACTGGGCCCAGCCATCGGTGGTCGAGATCAAATTCACGTCGAGTTCAGGCCACAGGCATTGACGGCAAAACTCCATGTGCCGGAAGACCGGTCCCGCGTTTGCCGTCGTCGTCGTCATGACGAAGTGGTGTTCGCCAAGCCGCGCCGTGGTGCCGTCGTCCATCGCCATGCCGTCCTCGCGCAGCATCAGGCCGTAGCGGACCTTGCCGACCGCCAGTTTGGCGAAACCGTTGACGTAGAGCTTGTTCAGGAACTCAGCAGCGTCGCGGCCCTGAATGTCGATCTTTCCCAGCGTCGTGACATCGCAGACGCCGACAGAACCACGGGTTCCGGCGACTTCGCGATCAACGCTTTCGCGCCAGTGAGTTTCATCCGGACGCGGGAACCACTGGGCGCGCAACCACATGCCGGTGGTGACGAAAACAGCGCCTTGTTCCTCCGCCCACTTGTGGCTGGGCGTCAGTCGGTAGGGACGGAAGTCCTTGCCGCGCGCCCGTCCGGCCAACGCGCCCATGGCAATGGGCGTGTAGGGGGGACGGAAGATGGTGGTTCCGGTTTCCGGGATCGTTTTGCCGGTGCATTCGGCCATGATTGCCAGCGCCAGCATGTTCGCCGTTTTGCCCTGATCCGTCGCCATGCCGAGCGTTGTGTAGCGTTTCAGATGCTCGACCGAGCGATAACTTTCACGGTGTGCCAGCTTGACATCCTTGGCCGTGACGTCATTTTGCTGATCGAGCCAGGCCCGCGCCTTGCTCTCGCCAACATGCCAGAAAGCGGTGATATCAGCCGCCTCATCCTCGGCCTTAACCATGTCGCCGCCATTTGGCGAGATACCGAGATCATTGAGCGCTTTTTCGGACGCCGCGCGTCCTTCTGACAGGGCGGCGGCCAGCGTCAGCGCGCCGTTTGCCGCACCGGCAACCGCCATGCCGGCAGGCAGGTCTTCACCCGGCACGAAGGCGGCCAGGTCTTCGCGCCATGCCGGACGACCGCGCTGGTGGCCCGTCAAGTGAACATTCGGGTTCCAACCGCCTGAAACGGCAAGGCAATCGGCGTCAATCGTCCGCCCGTCGACAAGCTTGATTGAACGGATGCCCTTGCGGCCACAGGTATCCATGACCCGACCGCCCATGGCGACGGTCGCGCCCGGAATCTGCGCCCGTGGCTCACCGTCGCGGCTGTCGATGATGGCAGAGATGGTGACGCCGGCTCGAGAAAGATCGCTCGCCGTGCGCCAGCCGTCATCATTGTTGGTAAAGACGGCGACACGTTTACCCGGCGCCGCGGCCCAGCGGTTGGCGTAAGCCCTGACGGCCCCGGCCAGCATCACGCCCGGACGGTCGTTGTTGCCGAAGGCGATGGGGCGTTCGGTCGCTCCGGCGCAGAGAACCGCGCGCTTCGAATAAATGCGCCAGAGAATCTGACGCGGCTTGCCACTCGAAGTCGGCAAATGGTCGGTCATGCGTTCAAGTGCGCCATAAATCCCGTGATCGTAGGCCCCATAGACGGTGGTGCGCGTCATCAGCCGGACGTTATCCATGGCGGTGAGTTCCGCGCGGGCCCTCTCCGCCCAATCGGAACCCGGCATGGCATCCACTTCGAACGTCTCAGCATTCAGCCGGCCGCCAAAAAGGAAATCCTCGTCGGCAAGGATCACGCGCGCGCCGGAGCGACCCGCGGTGAGCGCCGCGGAAAGCCCGGCTGGGCCGCCGCCGATGACGAGAAGATCACAATGCAAGAAACCCTTGTCATAGATATCCGGATCCTCTTGGCCGGATAGGCGGCCAAGGCCGGCGGAGTGGCGGATGATCGGCTCGTAAACTTTTTCCCAAAACGATTTCGGCCACATGAATGTCTTGTAGTAAAACCCCGCCGACAGGAACCGCGAGAAAAGGTCCGTCACCTCCATCAAGTCGGTTTCGAGCGAGCCGCGATGGTTCTGGCTTGTCGCGGCGAGGCCGTCGAAAAGCTCGGCAACGGTAGCCCGGGTGTTCGGTTCCTGATGCGCACCGGCCCGCAATTGAACGAGGGCGTTCGGTTCCTCAGAGCCAGCAGTAAGTACGCCCCTTGGGCGGTGATACTTGAACGACCGTCCCATCATCCGTTGGCCATTGGCAAGCAGGGCGGAGGCCAGCGTGTCGCCGGGATGGCCCTGCAAGTTTTTGCCGTTGAAGGTAAAATTCAACGTCTTCGAGCGATCAACGAGACCCCCGGATATGCGGTTTGTTTGTGTCATCTGCCACGTCCCCCCGCGATGGCCACATCGCGGGCCAGCTCAACGTTGGTAATTTCATGGGTCAGGGTATCGCGGGTAACGACGAGCCAGGAACGGTCGCCCTGTTCGTGATACCACAGCTCGCGATGCTGCCCAGCAGGATTGTCGCGGATATAGAGATAGTCATGAAATTTTTCCGCCGCATTTTCATCCTGCCAGTCGGGGCGGTCGATCAGCGATGCATCGCCCAGATAGGTGAATTCCTGAGCATCGCGCGGGCCGAGAAGCGGGTGATTGATGATCATCTTTCTATCTCCCCACGATCAATGCAGGTTCGGTTGGGCGCCAACGCCCTTTTCGTCGATCATGGTGCCGCGCCTAAAACGGTTTAAGCGATATTCCGTCGCCGTCGGGTGCGGTTCATCACGGGCCAGAAGATGGGCAAAACAGAAACCGGACGCCGGCGTCGCCTTGAAGCCGCCGTAACACCAACCGCCATTGAAATACAGACCATCGATGTGTGTCTTGTCGATATACGGTGAACCATCCATGGACATGTCCATGATGCCGCCCCACGAGCGCAGCAAGCGGGTCCGCCCGATCATCGGCATGATCGCCATGCCGCCCTCGCAGACGTCCTCGACGACCGGCAGATTGCCGCGCTGTGCATAGGTGTTGTAGCCGTCGATATCGCCGCCGAAGACAAGGCCGCCCTTGTCTGACTGGCTGACATAAAAATGTCCGGCGCCAAATGTGATGACGCCTGGCAGCAGCGGTTTTAATCCTTCAGTCACGAAGGCCTGCAGCACATGGCTCTCAATCGGCAAGCGCATGCCTGCCTTGGCCATGACACGGCCCGATGAGCCGGCGACGGCGACGCCGACTTTCTTGGCGCGGATGTCTCCACGGCTTGTCTCGACGCCCATGCAGACGCCTTTATCCATGATGAAGCCCGTTACTTCACAATTTTGAATGATATCAACGCCGCGCATATCGGCGCCGCGGGCATAACCCCAGGCGACGGCGTCGTGACGAACGGTGCCGCCACGGGGCTGCCAGATGCCGCCGGTGATGGGGAAGCGGGCGTTCTCGAAATCAAGGAACGGGCACATCTGACGGACGCCATCGGCGTCAAGCAGAACCGCGTCGGCCCCGGCGAGGCGCATCGAGTTGCCGCGCCGAGCAAAGGCGTCGCGCTGCGGGTCCGAGTGGGAAAGGTTCAAAATTCCCCGTTGTGAAACCATGGCGTTGTAGTTGAAGTCCTGCTCCAACCCTTCCCATAATTTCATTGAGAACTCATAAAAAGGCTCGTTGCCGGGAAGAAGGTAGTTCGAGCGCACGATCGTCGTATTGCGACCGACGTTGCCGGAACCCAGCCAGCCCTTTTCGATAACGGCGACGTTGGTGACGCCAAATTCCTTGGCCAAATAATAAGCGGCAGCCAAACCATGCCCGCCGGCGCCGACAATGATGACGTCATAAGCCGCCTTGGGGTCGGGTTCGCGCCAGGCCGGCTTCCAGCCGGTATTACCGGTGAGACCCTGCCAGATAACCTTCCAGCCCGAATAACTCATCTGTCACTCCTTCGAATTCAGTTCCGGCGTCATGGCCTGTGAAATTCCGTTTGGACTTACACGAAACAAAAAAGGAAACTGAGCGCACCAAAGTCAACCGATTTTATACCAAATGTCAACAAAAAATGCACCAAAATAGGTTGCTGGTGTATTAAATGATGAGATTGGGTCGACTTTCGTTTTGGCAAAAGGTCGTTACGGCCTAATTTGAGCGAACGCTGACAAGGTCCTGGCGGGCTTTTTCGAGGTGGTTGATCATAAGTTTTTCCACATCTTCAATATCCCTGTTTTCCAAGGCAGTGTATATGGCGCGATGTTGGCTGTTGTAGGATTGGATGTTTTCCTCGGTAACAATCAGTTTTTTCATGCCGTCCCATTGAGCGTGTGAACGAACATCGGACAGCTTTTTATAAAACCAGTAGATTAAGCGGTTATGGGAAGCGGAGGCGAGGCCCAAGTGGAATTGCTCGTCGGCTTTCGAGAAACACTCCCGGTCACCCTGACAGTTCTCAAGGTTTTCAAGGGCCGATTTCAGTTGCTCCAGGTCGCGGATAGAGGCGTGAAGCGCCGCGAGCTTGACCATATGTGGTTCGATTGCGAGACGGGCTTCGATCAATTCCAGGGGGCTGGTTATCTCGGCGATATCCCTTTCTTCATCGTTGTTCCTGTCGGAATCGCCCTGGTAAATGACAAATGTTCCGCTGCCGACACGTCGGGCCAGCAGGCCCGTTTCCTCCAATTGATTAAGGGCTGCGCGGATGGTTCCACGCGAGGCAGAAAAAAAATCGGCCAGCTCCCGTTCGGCCGGAAGCCTTGTTTGGAAAGGGTATTCCCCTTCGAGTATGGCGCGCCGCAATCGTGCGGCGATGCTCGCTGAACCGGATTGAACCGCTTCAGGGGTGTCTGCAAATTTTGCCGTATCCGTCAAGTGCTACTCCCTAATTTCAGACCAATTAGCACCACTGTATAAAAATGGATTGATAATGGTGCTAAAGTTGTTTAACAATATGCCGACAATGCAAGGACGAAAAGAAAAATGCCAACGTTTTCGACCTTATCGCGGAAAAAAACCAATTGAGCCTGTATCTATAAATAGGCGGGAAACCAAAAAGAGTCCACCGGGACGACAATCAAGGGAGTAAGTCAAATGGCGATGCCGGCTCATGCCAAATACGTCATTATCGGCGCGGGAATTCACGGTCTCAGTACGGCCTGGAATCTTGCCGAAGGGTTGAAGGCCTCGGGCAAGGGAAGCGGCGAGGACATTCTGATCCTGGATAAGGGTGGAATTGCAGCTGGTGCCAGTGGCATTGCTTGCGGGGTGATTCGAAACAACTATTTTCAACCAGCGATGCGTGAACTGATGGCCCATTCGGTCGATGTCTGGGACAGCGATCCGGAAGCATTTAGTTATCATCAAGTCGGCTATATGCAGATCAGCGCCGAATGCATGCGCGACGATGTTCGTTCCATTTACGAACAGCAACAAGCCATCGGATACGAATCGACTTTCATAGAGGGTGCAGGAGAAACTGACACCTACATGAAGAATGTCTTTTCCGATTGGCAGGCGACGGGTGTGACATCCGTCCTTCATGAAAAGCGCGGTGGGTTCGCCAATAATACGGCGGCGATGTACGGTTTGGCGACCAAGGCGGAAAATCTTGGCGTTCGCATCATGTCGGGTGTCACGGTGACAGGGCTTATATCCGATGACGGCTCCGATGCGATCAAGGCGGTGGAAACTGACCGGGGCACGATCGGATGCGATGAAGTTGTCGTCGCCCTTGGGCCTTGGGTCAAGAGCGTTTGGGATATGCTCGACCTGCCGAAGACGGTCGACATAAAAGGCGCCGACGGAGCCATGCATACTGACATACCAATGTGGCGCTACTGGGCCCTGGAAGAGGGGACGCTCGGCATTGATCCGAACATTCAAAAGACCAACGATGGCGGCATGCCGCCGGTCATTCATGTCGATTCCGACGCACCGCTTTTATCCGACGTCGATGGATCACTGATCACCGACGAACTGTGGGGTATCTATTACAAGCCGGACTTCAACTTCGGTGGCATCCAGGGCGGTGCCATGCCCTATCCGGTCAAGAAAGATGCTGATGAGGTTGAAGTCGACCCGTATGGCGTCGAATCGCCGGAGTTCATCGTTGACGATAATTTCGCTCACATGTGGTGTTCCGCCCTGGCATTCTGTCAAAAGCGTTTCGAGGGCATGATCAAACATTACAAGGACGAGCCGTCCGGCGGCATCGGTTGCTTTACACCCGATTCCTTCCCGGTATTCGACCGTTTTAGGGAAAACGTCTACATCGTTGCCGACTCCAATCACGGCTACAAGATGATTGGCGTCGGAAAATTGGTGGCCGAGGAATTGCTGGGCCAGCCGAGCGCCCTTCTGAAACCATTCTCATTCGGCCGCTACGCCCGGGGTGAACTTCACCCAGTCAGCAACAGCCCCTTCCCGTGGAGCTAGGCGGAGCAGGATTAATTGAAACTTTGACAAAGAGGGCACGTAAGAAAAACCAACTCACGGCATTCGAAAGCAAATTTATTATAACGACCGTGATACGAAGCCCAATTTTTATACAGGGAGACAAATAAATGACTGATCTTGAACAACATGTAGAAGCCCCGGGACGTGCCGAACTGGTGAAGCAGGTCCGTGCTAAAATCGACGAACTTGGCATCACCTACGTATATTTCCAGTTTATTTCCGTAACCGGCCGCATTGTCGGTAAAGGCATTCCCGCCGATCATTGGGAAACCGTCGCCCAAAAGGGGTTTCAACTGGTTTACGGTTCGACCGCCAACCTTTTTGTTGACCGCCATGGGGATTATATCGGCTATGGGCCAGAGG
>JABGRG010000236.1 GCA_018648445.1 Rhodospirillales bacterium
GAGGTTTTTCCAGCGCGTGTTTAGAAGGCGCAGGCGTCGCCGCGGTTTGTCCTCTTCCGGCTGCAAATGCAGGCCATTGGTCGGGTTTTCTTCATAGCCTCCCAGAGTAAGGATGTTGCCTTTGGGATCGGTGCGGGTCATGTTGTGCTGTAAAATGTAGCTTTCTTCACGATCATACCCGAACACCCTCAGCCCCGGAATTCCCCTGCAGGTCCGGAAAACAAAGTCCAACCACCCAATGCCACTTTCATGCGGGGTCCAGATGGCATGTATCAAAGCCCCTGCTCGCACAGGAATGATCTCGCGCATCCCCGGGCGCCTTCGATGTTCCTGACGTGCCCGAGCGGGAAGCGTGTCCCACAGGACGAGGCCCATCCCATAGAGAACCCTGATTCTACCGATAGAATCGCTGCCAATGCGGCTGCGAATCTGGCGTCTGCGATAGTAGCCGAGCAGTCGGGGAATATCGGCCAGGATTTCTTTCAATTTGCCTGTTCGTGAAGCCTTTTCGGGGTCGTCGCCCTCGGCGACCTCCTGCAGAATGGACTGAATCAACCTCTTGCAGGCAATGGGACTGCCACCGTTGAGAATTCTCCGAATCGCAGCGATCGCCGCGGTGTGCCCTGTTCGCCCCTGTCGATAGTCTTTCAAGTTGAAAATTTCAATATGAGAAACTCGCCCCTCGGCGTCCCACAGCAGCTCCAGAACGTCCGCCGCGTTGAGGTTGCTCGGATTGAGCGTCATCCGGTATCCAGAGCCAACCTTGTCGAGAACGGCGAATAGCTCCTTCGGGGTGAGGCGCAGCATTCTCGGTGTGCCTTCAGAGTCGAGCGGAACGGCGGGGTTGGGAAGATCGGGGTTTTTAACTGGCGAAAGATACCGCTCCCAGATCAACATCGGCAACAGACTGTTCAGCTTGTCGAGTCGTCCACTCAGCTGCTGACGCTCGGCAGCCTGGGCTTGGGCAAACCACTCCTGCATCCGCGGCAGCATTTCCTGGATACGTTCCAGGGCGAGACTGTGGATATATTCGGCCAAATGCTCCACCGAGGGCTGGCCGATTCCAACAAAGCTCTCAAACCTGTCGACGTCGAGCGGGCGCAAATCCAGGCCAAATTCCTCGTTGAATGCATGCAGGTGATGCTCGTTGAACTCCTGCAACAACTCGAGAAGAACAATTCTCTCGAAGCGAGAGACATCCCGTCCTTCGGCCATGAACGCTTGTACTGTCGGTTCGCGCAGGAACTCGACGACCTCCCGCCAGTGTTTGAAGCCAGTCGGGCTCCAGATGAACTTGGCCAATCTTCCTCGGAAACGAGCCGAAAGCTCAACTCCGAGGCGGACTTGCACGCCCATGATTTCCGCAGCTTCCGCCAGCTCAGCAAAGGCCTCCACCCGGACGTGATTGTAGTAGATGACCGTCAGTCGGCGAACGCCCTTGATCCAGGCGTCCATGACCAGATGGGTCGGGGCCTTTCGCCCTTTGGTATTGGCATCGTGAACGTGGTTGTCAAAGGAGAGTTGATTCCATTCCTCGGGCATTTCGAGGAGGTGGTATTTTCGCAGCTGCTCGCGGATGATGGTGGGACGGCCCGACGATGCGGCAAAAAAGTCGTGAGCCAGTTCGATCTGCTTCCAGTGCCTTCCCCGCTCGCGGACGATGTTCTTCATCACCTCCAGCAGCACGCGCGCCGTGTTTCGCCTGAGTGTGGCGCTGCTATTGGTCAGCACCTCATCGCGCAGCGAGCGCATCGCTGCCACGCGCTCATCGGCCTGTCCGACTTCGAGGGTGTCGAGGAGGTGGAC